>JAQYDI010000190.1 GCA_028724245.1 Lachnospiraceae bacterium | reverse complement strand
TTAATAAATTCTTAATTTGCCTTTACCATCTGTTTCCGTTAAACTGTTCTTACCATCTGTTTACGCCAGTGAAAGGAGTTATGAAAAGTTATGAAAATCAGAAAATTCATATCCTGTCTGCTGCTTGCGGCACTTGTATGCTGCACGGTTCTGACAGGATGTTCCGGTAAAGGCAGCATGTTCTCTGATATGAAAGAAATTTCTCAGATAACAAGCGCCGAGTTTACCGGTGAAGGTGATGTTTCCATTAAATCCGAAGATGATGAAGATATCACTTTCCATTTTTCCATGGACGGCAAAACCAATGGGAAAGACTGCGCCGTCAATATGTCTTTTTCATCCGGAGCGCTGACCATTACTCTGGATGACTTTATCCGCATGACCAACAACACCATCTATATCAATCAGTCGTCTCTTTTTTCCACGCTGTTCGGCGCCGGTGATATCGACGGCATGAAAAAGTGGATCAGTGCTCCTGTCAGCACCGCGGACGACGAAACCCAGGCCATATCAAAAAGTTTCAGCAATGCCCTGATCGACTCTCTGGAGAATATCTGCAAAGATCAGGATATTTCCAAAAACGACGATACATGGATCCTGAACATCCCGGGTGAAAAGATGGCATCCTTTGCAGCCGCAGCACTTGATGAGATCGATGCCAACATTTCCTCCTGGTATGATCTGTATGTGGATCTTCTGGAAGCATCCGGCTCCGCCGAACTGATGCAGGAATATTCCGCACTTTCCGGTGAAGATACCATTGAAGACGAAGACCTGGTTCAGAGCCTGAAGGACAACAAAGAAGACAATCTGAACACATGGAAAGAGATGAGCGCTTCCCTCAGGGACAGCCTGAAAGATCTGGATGAAGCAATTTCCAATAAGGAAACTTCCGCATCTGCCGAGATGAGCGTTTCCCTGACAGGCAAAAAGGGCTCCCGCACCGCAGAAGAAACATTTTCTTTCCTGGCTGAAAACACCGGCGATGCGGAAAGCATGTCCCTCTTCATCAGCCAGCAGCTGACGGAGACCGACGATATTTCCGTTGAGGCCCCTGATGAGACGGATGTCATGACCATGGAAGAATACTCTCAGGCAATGTCCGATTATTTCAGCGCCTATGAGGATTATGATGAGGAATACACCAGCGGTCTTGAGGAAGAGGAGGAGGCAGCCATTCTGTCCTCATTGAAGGAAGATGATATCTATCTTTTCAACAGTGACAGCAGCGAACTGGTTCCCTATGTCATCACCATAGACCCGAAGATTTACACCATTGATGAGCAGATTGCCGACTACGGCCTCTATCTGGAGATTCCCGGAAGTGACACATCTTACGCCGTCATTACCTATGAAGCAGGCAATCTGAAAGATGATCTGGAGGATTATTACCTGCCGGAAGGCACATCACTTTCCACGCTGTCCACAGATATGGGAAATGTGCTCTGGTATACAGAAACACCGGAAGACGATGAATATTCCTACACCTATTTCGGCATCCAGCTTGATAAAAATTCCTACCTTTTAGGCATGACATCCATCGAAGCGGATGATAAAGTTGATGTAGAAAGCTGGGTTAACGGAATGTTTAAGAATGTCCGTCCCTATGAAGCAGATTCCGATACGCTGTAATACCAACCGTATTGACAGCTGAAAAAACATCCTGACTCAATAAAAAAGAATTTCGTTCCACGAGATTCTTTTTTATTGATAGTTCATATAACGATCCCCGTCACCCATACCGCCGCCAGCACCCCTGCCAGCGTACAGAACAGCGCCGCCGGCAGGATCCACCGGCTTTTCCGGATATGTACATGTGTAAGATACACCGACATGACAAATAAAACAGTTTCTGCACAGGAAGCAATGACTGCTGCCAGCATTCCTGTATAGGAGTCAGGTCCGAAGTTTTTGAAAATATCAAGAAGGATACCCGTGGCAGCAGAAGCAGAAAACAGTTTCACCAGAATGAGGGGCAGGACTTCAGCCGGAATATGAAGCAGACCGGCCAGAGGAGACAGCAGATCCGCAATCCGGTCCAACAGACCGCTGTCCCGTAAAAGACGCACGGCAGCCATAAGACCGATCAGTGTGGGAAGAATCCCCGCCACCGTTTTCAGGCCCCGTTTAGCCCCTTTTACAAATACATCAAAAACCGGGCAGCCGCCAAGCCACCCGTAAACAATAACCCAGCACACCACAAAAGGTATGCAGAAATCGGACAGGAATAAGAGCAGTTTCATACTTTAACTATATTCCTGTCCTTACTTTTCTATTCTTATAACTATTCTTACTAACCGTTCTTATTGCTTTCCGGCTTATATTCCCTGCCTGCTTTTAAAACTCCTGCTCGGGGAATTCCATCAGATCTACAAATGTATCCTGAAAATCGGGATGTGTTGCCAGCTCCAGAAATTCGCATCCGGCAGCGATCTTTTCACAGCGTTTGTACTCTTCATAATTCAGAGCCGCAATCTTAGCGCCCTCACCGGCAGCATTTCCCACCGGTACGATGCGTTCCTCCAGTTCCCCGGGAATCATGCCGATTCCGCAGGCGCTGTGCGGCTCCATGTAATTACCGAAAGCACCGGCGATCATAACTTTCTTAATATCACCGATTTCCACTCCCAGCGTATCCGCCATCAATGTGATACCGGCTGCCATGGCGCTTTTGGCCAGCTGAACTTCACGGATATCCTTCTGACTCAGGTAAACAGGCCTTCCGTTTCCGCTTTCATTCTCATCAGCCAGAAGAAATGCCTTCATATTGTTTTCTCCGATCCTGATGATCCTGTCAGCACACGACTCTGCTTCCTCCGTCTCATATTCATCCGCATCCAGCATACGTCCCATTTCGTCCATAAGGCCTTTTTCCAGCATAAATGTAATGATATCCATCAGGCCGGAGCCGCAGATGCCCACCGGCTTTCCGCCTCCGATCACACTGAAGACAAACTGCCCGTCTTTCCATCCCGCATGGTCGATGGCACCCTTTGCCCCGCGCATACCGCAGGCAATTTTCGCCCCCTCAAATGCAGGCCCTGCCGCCGTGGAGCAGGCAACGCGGCGGTCTTTATTTCCCATAACCATCTCGCCGTTGGTACCGATATCAATGGCAAGAGACAGCTCCTCCAGCTCATCAAATTCCGTCGCAAGCAGAACACCTACCGTATCCGCACCCACAAATCCGGCAATATTTGGAAGCAGCATGACCTTTCCTTCCGGGAAAATGCCGATTTCCAGATCGGAGGCCTTTAACATCAATCCCTCGCTGACAGTAGGGTTATACGGCGCATGAACCAGTGCTTCAGGCGAAACCCCTGCAAACAGATGATGCATACAGGTATTTCCCACCACTGAAATCATGTAGATCTGCTCTCTGGAAACCCCTGCTTTTTTCACAGCCTGACCAATGAGTTCATTCAACGCCTCATGAACCAGTGCGCCCAGTTCCTCCACTCCGTTGGAAATAGCATAATTGCTTCGTTCAATTACATCGGCACCGTGCTCCGACTGCGGGTTCAGCATACTGGAAACAGCCAGTTCCTCACCGGTAACCGCATTCAGCAGATATCCCACGATCGTTGTCGTACCGATATCAAAAGCCATCACGTAAACCGGATCGTCCGCAGCCCGCAGATCAAGAATTTCATTGCCGCAAAGCACCACGTTCAGACTGTAATCATTAGCCTGCAGAATCCGGTACAGACCCGATATCAGCCTCATGTTGGGCACGATCGACGCTTCATCAATGGAAGCAGCCTCGGCAACCGCCATTTTCAAACGTTTCCAGTCGGATAGATTTCCTCCCAGCTCGCACCGCTGCACCGTAACATTGACGCTGCGCACGGCAGAAGCAATTCTGATCTGACGATGTACACCTTCCAGCAAAATAGCATGTTTTCCGCCGGTCTGAACATTCACCGTCATATCGCAGGTCACTTTTGTCGTACATGCTTTCTGTACCCCCAAAGGAGTTCCTTCCACAATATTAACAAGGCACTTCCCGCAGGTTCCCTTACCGCCGCAGGGCGCATCGGGATGCAGTCCGGCCCGGATCTGCGCAGTCAGCAGATCTGTCCCCTCTTCCGCCGTCACATCAACATTCTGCGGCATAAACCTTACTCTGTAATCACTCATTTAACTTCTCCTTTCCCTCGAACATCCTGTAAGATAAAAGAAGATGAAGAAGCTCATCCGGATTCCCCAGATCCAGTGAAATTAAATTCTCAATCCTCTCCATTCTTCTGATGAAAGTTGTCCGATGTATATATAATTTCTGTGCGGCCTCAGAAGCATTAAAACGGCTCAATATGTAACATTTCAGTGTGTTCACATACTCCGTGTCATGCTCCCTGTCATATTCATACAGCTTCAGCAGCCCCTTGTGCGCCAGCTGTTCAGCCGAAAAAAGCGTTGTCATCTGGCCTGTCATATAATCCAGCGTGAAGTCTTTAAAATAATAATACCAACGGTAGGAATCCTTTTTATTGCCGTATTCCAGCGCAATATCCGCCTGACGCCGGTAATTGCTCAGCATGGCAAAATCATGAAAAACATCGCTGATACCCGCCTTGCAGCCGAAATCCCGGATCAGGTAGGGAAAATTACTGAAAAAATCCTCCCGGTTTCTGACAGCAGTTTCTCTGGTATAATTAATGATCCAGATAATTTCCCTGTCCGTACGGAAAGTACAGGAATACTCAAACAGACGCTCCAGCTGCTGACACAGATAGGACGCCCCCTGTTCAAACTCTCTTGCCCCGAATATCTGCAGTACTATGATCTGATATTCATCATAACGGAACCAGTTGTACATGCTCAGTACATGAAAATCCACCTCATAATCCTTTTTGCGGGGATGGAACAGATACTTTTTAAACATCTGATGAAGCGTATCATCCTGATTGCCTGCCGGATAGCTCTGCAGATTGTTCAGATACACATTCTCAACAAATTTTGCAAAACAGGTAAAAAGCTGTCCAATGCCCGGATGATAATTAAATTCCGGAATGACCATCAGAATACGGGCTGAAAACTCCCCGGAAAACCGGATATTGTAGCAGAGCAGATTAGTCTCCGCCGGAGTGGACGGAAACAGAAAAATATGCCTGTGTTCATCCGCATTCAGGTAATCGTCATCCTGAAGCAGCCCCTTGATATCCGCCTGGCACATCTGTCTGTTGATCAGTCTCCCCTTCATATCCGGGAAATACAAAAAGTAGTCTTCTGTGCATCCCAGCACAATAAAATTCCGGTCAAACACCGCCATCGGAAGCCCGATTACACGTCTTCCTTCATTCAGCAGATCGCTTAATTCCTCCCATTTTCCCGCGCTGTCCTCTTTCAGCTGAGCATCCCATTTATACAACATAAAGAACATATCAACCAGCTCTTCCAGAAGATCTTCATCAAATTCCACATCACGCACATATATGATATCTACAGGGATTCTTTTACTGTTTCTGATTCTTTCCCAGCACTTTTCTTCTTCTTCGCTCCCCTTCCCCCATGCAACAAAACCACATTTCGACAACTTTTCAACAGGGTGAAAGATCAGATCCGTCACTCTGTTGACTGAAATCGTATACAACTGTTTCTTTTCCGCCTGTCCCCGGTACTTTTTCACCGATTCCAGCGGCGCATCAAAATATGCATTTCTGACTTCATCGACATCGTGTTTTCGCGACAGCAGATATGCAATTTCGCTGAAAGTTATATTCATATTCCCACCTCCGGGATTTCACTTGGCATTTTAGACAATATTTGTCCAATATCTACTCGAATATCAGCATTTTTAAGACATTTTAATAGTATCATACTCCTTTCTGTTTGTAAAATGTTTTGTACTCGCCGAAAAACCGTTATGCTACACTTTGTAGTGTTATTCGCAAAAATCGGCAACATTATAACAATTTACGAACCATTTGACAGCATTTATAATAAAGCTACTAACAAATTTCAGAGGGGATTGCAGACAACGGCAGGAGAGAATCTCCATTCCGCAGCGTCTGCAATGAAATGCAGGGCCAATTTCAAAGGAGGATTTTTGCAGTGATTATTATTGGTGAGAAAATTAATGGTTCCATCCCGTCTATGGGTAAGGCAATCGCAGAAAGAAACGAAGAGTATATTAAAGATATTGCTAAAAAACAGGCTGATGCCGGTGCTACCTACATTGATGTCTGCGCTTCCGTTGCAGAAGATGTTGAAGTAGAAACCATGAAATGGCTGATCGATCTGGTACAGAGCGTGACCGATCTTCCCATTGCAGTAGACAGCCCCAGTGCAGAAGTAATCGCAGAAGCTTACAAATTCTGCAACAAGCCCGGTATCCTGAACTCCGTATCAGGCGAAGGCAACAAGATGGATGTTCTCTTCCCCATCATGAAAGAGAATCCCGAATGGGAATGTGTTGCACTGTTAAGTGATGATACCGGTATTCCCCAGTCCGCAGAAGATCGTCTGAGAGTATTTGACAAGATCATGGCTAAAGCGAAAGAATATGATATCGCTCCCAGCCGTCTGCACATCGATCCCCTGATCGAAATGCTGTGCACATCCGAAGACGGTATCTCCATGGTTGTTGAAGTTATGCAGACAATCAAGGAACAGTACCCTGATATCCATATCACCGGTGCCGTATCCAATATTTCCTTCAACCTGCCCGTTCGTAAGATCCTGAACCAGGCATTCACAGTTCTGGCTATGAATGCAGGTCTGGACAGCGCAATCTTTGATCCGCTGAACAGAGATCTGATGGGTATGATCTACGCTACAGAAGCCATGCTCGGTCTTGATGACTACTGCATGGAATACATCGGTGCATACAGAGAAGGCCTGATCGGACCTGTTAAATAATCAATATCAATAAAGATTCTTTTCCGGAGATGCCCGTCTGCATCCGGTATCTCCGGCAGAATATATATGTACCGGATATGAGGAACCGGTACCGCCATTATAACCACAGGTTTTCGGAAGTGAGGAGCCGTAACCTGAACCATGCATTTCACCATATTCACCATGAGTGATTTGCCAGATTTCATATTTTTAGGAGGATACTATTATGTCAAAAATCGAAGAATTAGCAGCAGCTGTCACAAAAGGTAAAGCAAAACTCGTTCCCAATCTGGTTAAAGACTGCTTAGCAGAAGGTATGGAACCCGTTGAAATCCTGAACAAAGGTATGATCGACGCTATGGGCGTTGTTGGCGAAAAATTCAAAAACAACGAAATCTTCGTTCCTGAAATGCTGGTAGCAGCACGTGCCATGAAGAAAGGTGTTGAAACTCTGAAACCTTCCATGGCTGGCGATTCCAGCGCTACAATCGGCAAATACGTTATCGGTACCGTAGCAGGCGACCTTCATGATATCGGTAAGAACCTGGTTGCTATGATGATCGAATCCGCTGGTTTCGAAGTTATCGACCTGGGTGTTGACGTTCCCAAGGAAAAATTCGTGGAAGCAGTTAAGAATGATCCCGAAGTTAAGATCGTTGGTCTTTCCGCTCTGTTAACAACTACAATGCCCGCTATGAAAGATACTGTTGAAGCTCTGATCGAAGCAGGCTGCAAGAGCCAGGTTAAGATCATGGTTGGCGGCGCACCTATCACTCAGGAATTCGCTGATGAAATCGGTGCTGACTGCTATACAGCAGATGCAGCTTCCGCAGCACAGGCAGCTAAAGCTTTAATCTAATATATACAACTTTTAGAGCCAGGCAGATTTGCGCAAAAATTTGGCGATCGTAATAAACTTAAATTTGCATCAACATAATCTTCTATCATTTATACACATACCCGCCTGTTGATTTAGACAGTTCCATCTGTCTTCCTGAACACTTTGACAGCCGGTTATGCAAAACCACCAGATAGCAAAAGCGTTTTTAGAATCACAGAAATATCCCGCCGCTGATATTCTTCATCAGTCGGCGGGATATTTTCTGTATTATGACGCTAATACAATTTTACTTTTTACCTGCCATTCACACCTGTACTGTTTTCCGTACCGGTCACTGCACCGCCGTTGGTATTGTTATGCTCTGTTCCATTCTGTGTACCGTTTTCAGTGCCATTCACACCATTGCCGTTGGTGCCATTATTGATGCCGTTTCCATTGGTCGTGCCGTTATTTGTACCGTTTCCGTTGGTCGTACCGTTATTTGTACCGCTTCCGTTGGTTGTGCCGTTATTTGTACCGTTTTCATTGACTCCGCCGTTATTCGTACCATTGGTCCCGTTTTCCGTTCCGCCGTTCATACCATTCTCAATGGCTGATTCCGTATCATTTACCGCACGGCAGGCCGACATGGAAAATACTGCACAAAGCAGCATAATCATCAGACACATCCGTGCCCCTATCCTGCTTCCTTTTTCTGTATGCTTTCTGAAATCTGTTCTGCGATTCATATCACATGCTCCCTTCTGATAATTAAAAATAGGCAACTGTTCAAATCTGTCTGGCTCTGAACAGTTAAAAAATAAGGTGAAAACCCTGAAACAGGATTTCCACCTTATCTTGCCCGAAAGGGAGCTTATTTATTCATTCTGCTGTCGTCCGGATTATCTGCTGCAGACCTTTTATATCTGATCCACACCAAGCTTGATCTTAACAAAATCCTTAATTACCTGTGCGCATTTGTCCATGCCGATTCTGCCGCTGTTCAAAATCAGATCGTATGCCTTCGGATCCTTCCATTCCTTACCGCCGGAATAATATTTGTAATAATCCGAACGATATTTATCCGTTTTCAGGATCATACGCTCTGCCTCCGCATCGTCCACGCAAAGGCGCTCCTTCACATTCTGAATACAGTAATCCATATCGGCTTCCACAAATACGCTGACTACGTTGGGATGATCCTTCAGCGCCAGATTGCCGCACTTGCCGACGATAATGCACGATTCCGACTCAGCCAGCTGACGGATGATCTCCGCCTGAATGCTGAAAAGATTATCATCGGAAACAAACTTCTTATCCGTCGGCTGAGCGATCCGGTTGATATTGGGAAAACCAGCCAGTTTTTTCTTAATATAGGATCCTCTGAGTTTCTCATCCACCTGAGCAAACAGCTGCTCGCTGATCCCGCTGTAATCGGATGCCATCCTCAAAAGCTGATCCTCATAACAGGGAATCCCAAGTTCCTCCGACAGATTAATGCCGATCGTCTTACCGCCGCTGCCAAATCCCCGCGCAATTGTAATAACATAATGATCACTCATATAATTCACCTCCATGAACAGTAATATGTCCTCTGAAGTTATTATATCATAAAAAAGTAAACATTGAAGAGCAAATTTTATTATGTTAAAATACAGATAACTGTTCAGAATCACCTCGAAAACGCTGTATAACTCTGAACAGTTACGAATGAACTTTAAGAGGATATCTTTTTATGCGTTACTATAATGTACTGAATATTTCTCTGCAGCAGATTTATATTTTTCTGAAAGTGATGGAACTGCGCAGTTACACCCGCACTGCGGAATACTTTCATTTCACGGTATCCATGATCAGCAAAACCATTTCCCATATGGAAAAGGAAACGGGGCTTATTTTATTCCTGCGAAAGCCCCGGGAACTGGTTCCTACTCCTGCCGCAAAGGTTTTGGCCCGCGAGTGGCGCAGTATCGTCTATGTGATGGAGCAGAGTCTGGAAAAAGCCCATACGGCACAGGATGGCGACAGAACACTGATCAATTTCGGTTTTATTGATTCCTCTCTGAAAATGGATCAGAAAATCCAGCATTGCCTGAGCTGTTTTGAAGAACAGCATCCTGATATTGACGTACGGGTGGAAAAGCTGGATATGCATGAACTTGTAGAACAGCTGCATACTGGAGAACTGGATATGATCTGTACAGCAAATCATGAAAAAAAGTCCATAGAAGCCTATAATCTCCCCTGGAAAACGCTGCTTGATTCTCATCTGGCTGTCTATATTCCCAAAAACAGTCCATTATTCCAACGGGAAAGCCTGCAGATATCGGATCTGAAAAATGAATCTTTTATCATCCCGTCGCCAGTCATGCACGTCAATTATTACACCATGCTGGAATCTCTTTGCCGTGCTTACGGCTTTACTCCAAAAATAGCCATCACTTCTTCCAATGTACGCTCAATGTTGTATTCTTTAAGAATGCAGAAGGGAATCGTACTTGGCGATGAAATGACACAGGACTGGGAATATGAAAATGTAAAGCAGTTTGTTCTGCCGGAACCCGGCGGTACGATCATCAGCTGGAATCCGTCAGTTTCTCCCAAATGCAGACAGCTGGTGGATTTCATGCTGGAACAGTTTTCAAATTAATTTCAGAACCTTTCCATTTTGGAAAGGTTCCTTTCTTTTTCTTCACTTTTCGCTGTAAAAACGGCATGGTAAAGTAAAATCATATTTCTTAATATGAGGAGGAAAAACATGACTGCATCAAAAGAAAATTTTATGAAATTATTAAAAAATGATCATCCAACATGGCTGGGCGATCCCTGGGACTGCTATAATCCCGGTGCCATGGCAAGATGTTTTGTTACTGATGCCGTAACTCTGATGACAGGCATTCAGCCCGGTCAGGTTGGTGTTAAAAATATCTGGGGCGTTACAATGGACTGGCCGGCAGATCATCCCGGTGCAATTCCCCATGTTACTGATGAAAATAAAGTAATCAAAGATATTACAAACTGGCAGGAATATGTTCATTTTCCTGATCTGGATCACCTGCCCTGGGAGATAACTGATCATATGGTTCCCACCATTGACCGTGAAAATAAACTGGTTATGGTTCCTTCCTTTGTCGGTATGTTTGAATTTTCCCATTTTCTAATGTGATTTGAAGATGCGCTGGTAAACTATCTGCTGGAACCGGATGCCATGTATGAACTTCTTTCCGCCTATACAGACTGGAAAATCAAAGCCATCGATAAGGTAATCGATCATATACATCCCGATATTCTCCATCAGCATGATGACTGGGGCAACAAAAAGGATTTATTCCTTCCGCCTTCCGTCTGGCGTGAACTGATCAAACCCCATTATAAACGTTTCTACGATCACGTAAAATCCCGCGGGGTTCTGATTCAGCATCATAACGATTCCATTTCGGGAGTGCTGGCAGAAGACATGGTAGAACTTGGCATTGATATGTGGCAGGGTGTGCTGCCGCAGGATGACATTCCCGGAATCATTGAAAAAACAGAGGGCAAACTGATTCTGATGGGCGGAATTGATATGCAGAAAATAGATTTCCCCGGCGCTGATCAGGAAATGGTGGACGCTGAAGTTATGCATGTCATCGACACCTACATGCCTCTGGGATCCTTTATCCCCTGTATTACCAGCATTTTTGCCATCCATAAAAATGTAGACGATATGCTTAACCAGGCACTGAACAAATACGGCGCACTCTATGCTGAAAAGCATTTTTAAAAGAGATACGGAAACCGCAGTCAGCTGAAAGCAGTATGAAAAAACAGCAGGGAGGAGTGATGCAGGTCTCAAAGGGAACATGTTTCGTTCCCTGAGAGATCCTGTATCACTCCTCCCTGTATCCTGTGGACATCAGTCCCCTGCACTACAGTACCTTTGAGAGGAAGTCTTTCAGTCTGGGATTTTTCGGATTTCCGAATATTTCCGCAGGTGTGCCTTCTTCTGCAATAACGCCGTTATCCAGGAACATGATGCGGCTGGCTACTTCTCTGGCAAAGCCCATTTCATGGGTTACACAGATCATGGTAATGCCGCTGTGGGCCAGTTCCTTCATTACATCCAGTACCTCGCCTACCATCTCCGGATCCAGGGCGGAGGTGGGTTCATCGAACAGGATAACCTCCGGATCCATGGCCAGCGCACGGCAGATGGCGACACGCTGCTTCTGTCCGCCGGAAAGCTGTGACGGATAAGCAGATGCTTTATCCTGCAGACCGACACGGTTCAGCAGTTCCATGGCCTTGGCATCAGCTTCCTGCTGAGACATCTTCAGCAGCTTGATGGGCCCGATGGTCAGATTTTCCAGAATCGTCTTATGCGGGAACAGATTAAAATGCTGGAATACCATCATCATCTTCTGTCTCTGTTTATTAATGTCCGTCTTCGGGCTGGTCAGTTCCACGTCATCCAGAAAAATCTTTCCGCCCGTGGGCTCTTCCAGCAGATTCAGGCAGCGCAGAAAAGTAGATTTACCGCAGCCCGAGGGACCCAGCAGGACCAGCACTTCCCCTTTATGAATCTCCGTGTCGATTCCGTCCAGAACCTTCAGATCCCCGAATGACTTTTTCAGACCTTCTACACGAATCATAACTTCATTACTTTTTTCCATCTCAGCGCCTCCCTATCTTCCATCCGTTTTCAGTTTCTGCTCCAGTCTGCTCACCAGAGATGACAGACCAACCACAATGATCAGATAAATAATCGCTACCGCGATCAACGGCAGGAAAGCATCATAGGTATTGCTTCGGATAATATCGCCGCCGTGGGTCAGATCCCTGATACCTATGTAACCGGAAATGGAGGTCTCTTTCAACAGCACGATAAATTCATTGCCCAGAGCCGGCAGCACATTCTTAAATGCCTGAGGCATGATAAAGTACCGCATGGTCTGTGTATAGTTGAATCCAAGGCTCCGTCCGGCTTCAAACTGTCCCACATCAATGGACATGATGCCGCCGCGGACGATTTCCGCAATATAGGCCGCCGAGTTCAGGCCGAATGCCACAGAGGCCACCAGAATCGGATTGATATCCGTCGATGCAAATACAACATAGTAGATGATCAGCAGCTGGATCATGGCAGGCGTACCGCGGATCACCGTCAGATAAGCCTTCAGGATCATATTCAGCGGCTTCGCTTTGCCGGTCATGTCGCATGTGCTGCGGCCGATGGCGATCAGGAAGCCCAGTACAATACCGATGATAACTGCAAAGAAACTGATCAGCAGGGTCGTTCCCAGACCATACACAAGGTACTGCCATCTGTTGTCCTTTACAAAGTTATTGTAAAACTTCGCTTTCAAATCAGCAATGGTATCACTCTTGCCGTTGCGCACCACGATAACCTGTGTAGCTGTGGTGTAGGAATCGGTAAAATCAATGCTCTTCAGACGATCTTCCGTAACCGTCATGCCGGCAACGCCCACATCAGCCTTGCCTGACTGCACCGCACTGATGATGGAATCGAATTTCATATCGGTAATCTTCAGTTCCATACCCAGAACATCACAGATTGCCCGTGCCATATCCACATCAATACCGGTAATTTCATTATTCTCAATATATTCGTACGGCTTGAATTCCGCATTGGTAGCCATATTCAGAACACCGTTGGAGCGATCCACATCATCCGGAGATTCGTAAGGATACTGGCCCTGGGTAGAATCGCCGATGTAATTGCTGATGATCTTGTCCATGGTACCATTTTCTTTAATCTCCGCCAGAGCGGCGTTGATCTTCTCCTTCAGTTCCGTATTCTGTTTGGAAATACAGATGGCATACTCTTCCACCACAAATTCCTCATCCAGAATGGACAGACTGGGGCTTCCGGAAATATATGCCTTTGCAGGCTGCTCATCAATAATAACGCAGTCCACCTTGCCCTGCTTCAGCGCCTGAATAGCATCTGTACCTTTGCTGTATTTTACAATTGTTGCTCCTGTTTCTTCGTAATCTGAAGCATAAATGTCACCGGTCGTACCAAGCTGTACGCCGATTTTGGCCTGTTCCAGATCCGACTCGCCCTTAACAAAAGATGCCTCAACCTTATTGCCGCATCCCGTAAGAGCCATCATCAGAAGCATGGTCAGCAGCACAAACATCGCCAGAAAACGCTTACCCGCAGAATTTTTCCCGGCCGCACTATTCATACCGGCTGCCGCATATCCGCTTTTTCGCTTCATACCTCTCTTCTCTCCTTCTCTCAACATTATGAAATCAAAGAAAGACTATCACCCCGCAGAAAGAAAGTCAATACGCAGATGGATTTTTATACAAATTTTATGCATATTAGTAACTGTTCAGGCTTTGGCCAGGGGGATGTAAGGTGAGGCAGAAGGACTGTGATATTCTGCCTCGCAATCCTTCCCTTCTCAGGCCCGAAGTTCCAAACAGTAACCCCTTTACCCTATCCTTATGATCTGCTCATATAATAGGAACTCTTTTCCGCCTTCGACTGCTCTGTTGTCATGCAGATGCCCGAAAAACCATTCCTCATATGATACCTGCTGCCTGATTTCCTCCAGAAAGCGGCTGAATGCATCCGTTTCATATCCCAGAGAGATTTTGGCTGATGCAGGTCCGTCGTGGGTTATGATGTAATCGACTTTATTGCCATGAAGTTCCAGATTTTTCAGTGCAAAGTCCATTTCCTGCTGAGAGGGAACCTCCTGCTGCCACCATGAAAGGCCTTTTACCCGGAATTGTTTCCCTTCTTTATTCCATTTTTTATACGCAGCTTTGAATTCCTTTTCCGTATTAAAATCCAGCGGGTCCAGTATTCCGTCCCGAATATCATGGCTGTTCGCTCCGCCGAAGGCAAAGCAGCGGTACCCGCCGATGTCGTACACATATCCCCGTTCCAGCATGAGAACAGACGGACGGATCTCCCGCACCGGACCGCCGTGCCACTGTTTCTGCGGATAGCCCCGGTAAAACGGCCCGGAGGGATCTTTTAGATCCGGCATGCTTTTCAGATCTGTCTGCTTTTTCAGATACCGGCCGTACAGCCATGAATTCAGCCTGCTTTCATCTGAAATTCCGGTAAGCCTGTCATAATTTTCATGATTTCCCGGTACAAACAGCGTGGTAAATGGCTTATTTTCCAGCCAGTTCAGATTGTGTGCTTCCTCTTTTGTCTCACCACCGAAGCTCCACACGCCGCCAAAATCACCGCATATGATCACAAAATCTTCTTTTGTCATCTCTTTCTGTTCCGGAAAACTATCCGTATTAAACCGCGGCATAAAACCATCTACACTATAAAAACCAAATCTTTTCGCTCCATGGGTATCACCCGTAATATAAATGGACATAAAATCACCTCCCTGTGCTGTGGTTTTAAAGAAAGTAACTGCTTCTACAAAGTCACAAAACATCAAAAATTCCATGAAACAGGTTTCGATTTGCCATGTTTTTCAGAAAAAACTGCTTTACAATCATGACAGATTCCGTTAAAATCCATCCGGATATTTAACTTTCATTATTCAAGGAGGCTTTTGTCATGAAAACAATCCGTAAATTCCCGTTCCGCCTGACTCTTATTTCCCTGATCGGGGTGATGATTCTCGGTGCAGGCATTTCGATCTGCCGTATTTCACAGTTTGGTGTTGACCCTTTTACAAGCATGAATACCGGTGTCAGCGAAACGCTGGGCTGGTCCCTGTCCTTTTATCAGGGCTTTTTCAACGTGGCGCTTTTTGCCGTTCTGATCCTTGCCGACCGGAAAAATCTCCGCTACATCCATGTGGGGGCCATTTTCAATATGTTCCTGCTGGGCATCATGATTGAAAATATTCTGAAAGTATTCTGTTCTTCGCTGGAGATTTCCCGCCCCGAAGACCTCGTTCTTTCATTTCCCGTAAAAGCACTGCTTCTGGCTGCGGGCATTCTGATCGCTACGCTGGGCTGTTCACTGTATATGACTGCCGATCTGGGAACTGCGCCTTACGATGCGCTGACCCTGTACACCTCCGAACGTTTCCCCCGCCTTTCCTACGCAGTACAGAGAGTCATCAGCGATGTCATCGTAACCTTTGTTGCTTTTCTCTTTAGAGGACCGTTAGGCATTACAACCATCATCTTCATGCTCTTTACCGGCCCCTTCATCAGCTTCTGGAACCACAAAGTCTCTGTTCCCATTGTAGAACGGTTCGGCGAAAAACGTACTTCTGAAAGATCCGCAGGAACCGCAGCCTGAGTATTCGTGAATCACACAGCCGGACAGCGGATATCTGAATAACTATCGGCCTGATATTATGATATTGGAGCCGCTGTTCGGAGTCAAACGGTCATGTATTCAAGAATATCCTGATATGTCACCAGTATCACATTGCCGGCCTCATCTGCGGCATCCGCGCAGCCACTGGTAAATCCCGTTTTGGCAAACAGATAAAGATACACGTTGCTGTAATGAAAAAGCCCGCTTCGTTTCTTCAGAGTTTCCAGAACGCCCAGATCAACCTTTTCATTCGTCCACTTGCACTCTCCAAACAAAGCAGTATTTTTATCCTGCTCTCCCATGATATCAATTTCTGTCTGGCTGCGGGTGGACGGGTCGGTTCCCCACCAACGGCCAAGATCAGAAAATTCTACCGGTGATTTCCCATCCAGCAGCAGTTTCCACAGATACTGCGTACATATCTCCTCAAACACCTTACCCATATAATCTGTTAATAAAGGAGCAATCCGCTTATACGCCAGATCCGCAGCCCCTCTTGCAATAATTGAATGATTGGCAGGCACAAACCGATACCAGAACCTGAACATGTTATCATCAATTACATAAATTGATTTACGCGATGCTTTTTCTCCATAAGGAGTCTCTTTTCGAATCAGCCCCAGTGCCATCAGATTTTTTAAATAGGAAGAACAGATGCTGGTACTTTCACCAACCTTTGAAGAAATATCCGCCATGCGGGAAGCTCCGGCTGCAATAGCAGTAATAATCGCATTATAAAGCGCCGGTTCTCTGACTTCCTGTTTCAGCAGATTTTCAGGCTCTTCAAAAAGAGAAGACGTCGGATTCAGAAAAGTATTTTTGATATTCTCCTCCATACTCATACGTTCATCCACCTGAAGAAAATACTGTGGAGTCCCGCCCACCATACCATAGATCAGAGCCTTGTCCTCCGCCGAAATTTTTTTAAAATAGCGGCAGGTATCAGCAAAATCAAATGGCAGCACTTTCATCTGCGCTGTCCGTCTTCCATACAACGGCGCTTTATAAGCAAGAACATACTCCTCCATATAAGACATGGAAGAACCGCAGAGGATCAGCATCAGCTTTGAACTTTCTTTATACTTATCAATCAGAAGCTGAAGTGTGGAAGCAAGACTTTTAGATGAACGTGCCACATAAGGATATTCATCAATTGCCAGAATGATGCGTTCATTTTCTGCCAGCCGGAAAACATATTCCAACGCAGACTGAAATGACAGAAAAGAAGTATCTGCCTGTAATCCACCGCTGAATTCCATGATGCTTCTGCTGAAATTTTCCAGATTTTGCCTCGCATTGCTTTCCACACCCATAAAGTAAACCGCTTTTTTACCATCTATAAATCGGCTGATCAATGCAGTTTTTCCCACCCGGCGGCGTCCGTAAATAACAGCAAACTCAAATTTATCCGATTGATACATTCTGTTTAACGAATCAAGTTCACGCTCTCTGCCTATAAACATATTTCCACCTCCGATTATACTTTGTATAGTCTCGGAAACTCAAAACCCTTGATTTTCCTGACTTTTTTCAAATCAAAATTTACAGTTTCACCTCTGCATTTCTGTAACAATCTGCCTTTAAAAAAAACACTTGACAAACTGCCTGAAATGTGCGGCCGCATT
>JAQYDI010000189.1 GCA_028724245.1 Lachnospiraceae bacterium | reverse complement strand
GAATGCGGCCGCACATTTCAGGCAGTTTGTCAAGTGTTTTTTTTAAAGGCAGATTGTTACAGAAATGCAGAGGTGAAACTGTAAATTTTGATTTGAAAAAAGTCAGGAAAATCAAGGGTTTTGAGTTTCCGAGACTATACTTTCAATAAGGGAGGGGGAAATGAATTTTTTAATTGCTTCCATTGCTTTTGTCGCCGGCTGCGTAACAGGGCTGGTATTTGCCTGCCTGATCATTGCAGCAGGAGGCGACAGAAGAGAGTAGGCACTGTCGGGAGACAGCACCAGAGCCTTTAATATGGTACGTCCCGCGCATCTGGTGTGCGCCATCTGGAATTGCTGGTTCGAATCCAGCCGGGACTATTGCTTGCAAGCACGATGACTTTAAGGAGGATAGAAGCATGGAATGCGAAAAATGCGTTTATTTTGGGCGACCGATCGATGCGCCGGAATCAATAGATCCGGATTGCATGTGGGTGCCGTCGGAAGAAAACGGATGGGAAATACCGTGTGAACAGTTTCCGGATCTGAAGAATATGAAAGATCCGAAAATCAATATTATTAATGCTCACAGCTTCAAGGAAGCGTATGACGCCGCTCCGGATGAAGCGAAAGAGCTCATCGAAAGTGCAGCGACGGATTATTATATGGATAAAATTGAAAAACTTATCTGTGACTTTAATCCGGATGATACTGTTTTCATTGTTAATGCACTTCGCTGTTTATTGGCAGCTCTGGAGTGCGCTTATCCGGAAGATTATCAGCTGGCTTACCAGATTATGCCGGAAGATATGATACAGGTTATGAAATATGCAATTCAGGATGAATTCAGGATGATAGAAAATCTGATTGTGCGGTGGAAAAAGAAAGGAAAAAAATAAAAAAATGAAAGGAAGAATTGCGGATTATACGGCCAGTTTGACCGGGGACTGTGTAACAAAGTGTTCATATTGTCATAAAAAATTCCGTCTGGTTCCAAACAGTCATGTCTATAAGCGGATTGGTTTTGGAAACGGCAGAAAAATATTCTGCTCTTACCATTGCATGAGGATGTGGGAGAAAAGGCAGCAGGAGAAGGAACGGAGCATGAACCGGAGTGCGAGAAATGTATTTACCGGGAAATATGAAAAGAAGACGATGCAGGAGTGGGCGGATGAGGCACATATAGATTATGAGTCTCTCTGGTATAAAAACAGGATTCACAAGATCGCGATTCCGGATGCCATAGAGATGCTCCTGTTGGAACAAAGATGAAGAGAATAAAAAAGCCTGTCCGGTGAGACTGGGAATCTTAAATCCGGACAGGCAATGAATAGAGTACTGTTATTCTTAATGATGAAGTTAAGAAAGCAAGGGAAAAAGATCCGGCTCTTGTTTACCAGATGCAGGCTGCCTGCCGGTACTGCGGCCAGAGCATGATGGTGGATGTTCTGGTTAACTGGGGCGTTCAGGAAGCGGAGACAGTGGCGACGGAATTGTGTGACTGCACACAGGCAAAAGTTTATACTACGAAAATGAGGCGACGGGAGAAAGCAAAAGCCAATATCCGGCAGTTATTTGCAGATGACACGATTGCAGATTCCATGCATCAGGATATCGTCCCGTTCCTTACTGGACTGGTGGATGCCGTGGCCGATGAGAAGATCAAAAAGGTTACCTGCAGCGTGGGTGATGGAATTACGGCAGTGATCACAATGACATCGAAGGACACGATTAAAACACAGAGGATCATCAGAGCAGACTCCTCTTTTGAGGAATGATGGGAGGAAGGAATGGAAGAAAAAGTATCAGATCAGGAATCGGCCATACAGCTGAAGGGGCGCCTGAAAGAACTGTCTTCTTATCGGATCGCCATGAAGCCGGAGCTGCTGAGTAATGGGGTCCGTGTATGCGGAAGATGCCATAAAAGGATCAACCCGAAGCATGATTACTGTCATCGCTGCGGACAGAGACAGTTAAAAAAATAGAATAGATAAAATAATGGTGGACATGGAGCAAGGATGGATGAAGCCGCAGAGAAAGGAGAATTTGGGGATGCGGTTTCATAATAGTAGTTAACATATCACATGATTAGAGAGCGCGGAACCGGAACAGCACAGATGCTGCTGTGCCGGCTTTTTCACGCTCTTTTTTCTTATATATAATAGGAAATTTTTTACGGGCTTGTAATGGGGTAGTAACAACTCAATCATTTCTCTGGAGGATGGACTAAGTGGGTCGGAAAGTGAAGCGCAGAAAGAAACGTCTGTATGACGATTATGATATTGAGCAGTCATATAAGCAGAATATTGAATCCCTTTCCGAACAGGAGCTGGAGGAGATGCTTCAGTCAGGGAAGGTCTCCTGTTTGTACCGGACAGCTACGGTTCATGCCGGACGGACTCTTGTGATGGATTGCTTCCCGGCATTCCGGATGGCGGAGGATATCCCAAGGGAACGCAGGAAGGAAAGCAGCCAGGCACAGAAGCAGCTGAACACGAAAAAGAGCTGCCAGGAATTTATCAACCGGGTGAATGCCAATTTTGGGGAAGGGGATTACTGGATCACATTGGAGTATGATCAGGCTCACCTGCCGGAAACCATAGATGATGCCCAGAGGATCCTGAGGAACTATTTTTCACGGGTCAACCGCAGGCTGAAGAAAAGAGAGCTGCCAAAGCTGAAGTATATCTATGTGACGGAGTATTCAGACCCGAAATCCGGAAAAGAGAAACGGGTACACCACCACGTGATTTATTCCTGTGGATTAAGCCGGGATGAGATGGAAGATCTGTGGAAACATGGACAGAGGACAAAATGTGAGCGGCTGCATCCGGATCCGAACACTTGGCTGACCGGTCTGGCCACATATCTCTGCAAAGGGAACTATGAGAGAAAGACTGGGCAACGCAGGTGGAATGGTTCCGTTGGCCTGATGAAGCCGAAACGTACCTTCAGCTATTCCAGATTCCGGAAGAAGGATGTACGGGAGATGGCGGAGAACAGGAACTGTGTGAAAGAAAAGCTGGAGAAGAGTTATCCGGGGTACCGGCTGGTGGACTACCGGATCAACTGGAATGAGATCAATGAGTCGTGGTATGTCCATGCACAGATGATACGGAATTGATGGGGAGGTAATGATATGCCTGATGTACGGCCATTAAACACAGCAAAATATGGAATCAGCAAATATGCGTTCCGGACAGCATATGCCTATTGTCTGCAGTACAACGAATGGAAGGAAGAACTGGAGCAGGAAAGATCATTGGTTTCCAGTCCTCAGTTTTCAGAGGCAGCAGCAGGAGGCGGATGTGGAGACAGGACAGCAGCACTGGCAATCAGGAGAGCTGATCTGGAGTCAAAGCTTGTGCGGATCGAGACAACAGCCAGAGAGGCAGTTGGCGTTCACGACAGTATTTATCCCTATCTTCTGGAGTATGTCACAACGGAAGGGGCAACCTTTGCTTTCCTGAAACGGAAGGGCATTCCGTGTGAACGGACACTCTTCTACGAAATCCGGAGAAGGTTCTACTGGCTGATGTCTAAAAAAATATAAACGCGGTACTCACAGGACAGGAATCCGTGCTATTATGATAGCATCGAAATTTAAAGGATGATTGTTCAGAGGCTCTGCGTTTGTCAGGGCCTTTTCTGTTTTTGTCAGTTGGAGTGCCGGCGATGTATACAGAGAATGAAATTCAGACCGGTCAGTGGGTCAGGAAGATATCTGCAGAGTCATGGAGAGGCTGGAAGGCTTTTTATCATACTGGTCCGTGGAAACGGAAACGATTGGAGATACTGCAGCGTGATCATTACACCTGCCAGAGGTGCCGGATGAAGGGACGGTACGCAAGGGCGGAGATCGTTCACCATATGCAGCATCTGAAGGATGTTCCGGAGCTGGCACTCACGGACAGCAACCTGATCAGCCTGTGTGGTCAGTGTCATGAGGAGATGCATCCGGAAAAGCATAAAAGAAAATCCGGATTTGAAAATGTTGAGCGCTGGTGACTCCCCCGGTCGAAAAAAATGAAAAATTCCCGGCCTGCCGGAGACCGGCGATCAAAGTTGATTAGCGAGAAAATGGTTTTTATGCACATATATGCGCGCGATGTGGGAAAGAAGGTGGAAAAATGGGGTAATCAAACGGGAAACGTTACGAAAAAGAGTGAGAAAGTCGCTGCAGGAGCAGCTGGCTGCCAAAGGTGCCGACATTGAATTGTTCAATGATCAGATCAACGATTACATGGCCATGTGGGATTTGAAAGAATCTCTGAAGGACGATATTCAGAAAAATGGTCTGCGCCTAAATTACACCACTTCCAATGGTGGAAAGGCGGAGAAGGACAATCCTTCGGTGAAGCAGCTTCCGCTGGTGAACAAGCAGATGCTGATGCTGCTGAAGCAGATGGATATTTCCACGGACAAGGCCGTGAAGGATGGCGGCAGTTACCATGACGAATTATGAGCCTAACATCGATGAGTGGATCTATCTGATCAAGGGAAACCACATCGAACATTGCCGGGAGCAGGAACTTGCCCTGGACAATAACATCATCCCCGTACTGGAACGTCCGGATGTCTATGTAGACGCCGATCGAATCCAGAAAGGGCTTAGCCTGCAGAAATATTTTCCGTATCAGCTGCTTGCATGGGAAAAGTATCAGTTTGCCATCATCGCAGGAGTCTTCCTGCAGCAGCCCGGGATGGAAGATGACATCTACTTTCACGAGATCCGGGATATTATCGGCCGAGGGGCCGGAAAAAATGGTTTCATTGATTTTCTGGCCTTTTATTTTATTTCTCCATACCACGGAGTCAAGGGATATAACGTGGATCTGATCGCCAACGGGGAGGACCAGGCGGCCACCTCCATCACGGATGTGGGGGATCTGATCAGGAACGCGGATCCGCGTTATGAAAAGCAGCTGAATGCCAATTTTAAAGCCTACGGGGAAAAAGTGGTGGGGAAAAAGATGAATGCAGCGTTCCGCCTGAATACTACCAGCACGAAAAATAAAGATTCCAAACGGACCGGCTGTGTAATCTACGATGAGAAGCACCAGTATATGGATACCAGAAACATGAATACGCTGCATTCCGGCCTGGGCAAGATGAAATGGTACCGGGAAATTACCATCACGACAGACGGACATATCCGCGGCGGCGTTCTGGATGACGAAAAGGGGCAGAATGAGGTGATCCTCCGGGAATATAATCCGGATAACAGGACGTTTGTGAACTGGTTCCGGATCGAGAAGGAGGAGGAATGGAAAGACATTGACAAGATTGTAAAGGCCAATCCGTCACTGGTGGATCCGTCCTTTTCACCGCTCCGGCAGTGCATCAAAGATGAGATTGTAAAGATGCCGTTTACCCCGGATTACTATCCGGAATTTCTGGCCAAAAGGTGCAATTTCCCCATATCGGATCCCCAGATGGCTGTGGCAGAGTGGGCGGATATTCTGGAATGCACGAAGGAACCGGCCTTCGAACTGAAAACCGGCATGAGCTGCGTGGGAGGGGTGGATTATACAAAGACCAACGATTTCTGCGGGTGCGTCCTGACTTTCCGGAAGGGCAGGGATATTGTGAACATGCACCATACCTTTATCTGCAAAAAATCGAAGGATCTGCCGCACATCCACGCACCGATCGACAAGTGGGTGGAACAGGGGGTCTGCACCATTGTGGGTGATGTGGAGATTTCGCCTGATATCCCGGTCCAGTGGTTTGCAGAGCAGCGGTTAAAATACAATATCCTGATGATCGGGATCGATAATTACCGGTATACCTGGCTGAATAAGGCATTTAAAAAGATCGGTTTTGACGCCTACGATAAGGACGATAAGAGAATTTATCTGGTACGTCCTTCGGATATTGTGAAGGCCAGCCCGGTCATCAACAGCGCCTTCCTGCAGCATTCCATATCCGGGTGGGACCGGATGATGTGCTGGTATACGAACAACAGTAAGAAGATCCTGGATAACAAGGGGAATATCTCCTATGGGAAGATTGATCCGAAACTCAGGAAGACAGACGGGTTTATGGCATGGGTTGCATCCATGTGCTGTATTGATTTCCTGCCGGAGATCAATGATTTCCCGAGCATTGATCTGAATGTGGCAACGTTTTGAGAGGGGGTGAAACATGTTAATAGCAGATTTTTGGAAGTTTATTCAGGGGAAACTCATGGGAGGGAAAACCTATAAGGTGTCATCCGATGACGTAACAGAATTTATTGATAAACAGGAGTGGAACCGGCTGGCCCTGTATGAGTTTGCCCTGCATTCCGGGATTAATATTATTGCCAATGCCCTTTCTGCCTGCGAAATCCGGACCTTTGAGAACTGGAAGGAGGTCCGGAAAGACCAGTATTACCGGTGGAATTATGAGCCGAATATCAACATGAATGCCTCCCAGTTCAAACAGAAGCTGGTCTGGTCCCTGATCTACCGGAACGAATGCCTGATTATCCAGACCCGGAAAGGTGAATTCCTGATCGCTGACAGCTATGACCACGACCGGTACGCCCTGTATCAGGATGTGTTCCGGAATGTTACGGTATGTGCGGACGATGGGAATGGCGTCTACCATCCGTATACCTTTCGCCAGACATTCCGGATGGAGGATGTATTGTTTTACCGGCTGTCCAACCGGAATATCAGGGCGCTTCTGGATCAGCTGATCGCAGATTACAATCAGCTCCTGCAGTCGGCTATCCAGAAATTTTACAAATCCGGAGGCGAACGGGGCGTTATGGTCATTGATTCCAATGCCCCGAATGCAAATTACGGGGTAAAAGCGGATGGGACGCCCCGGACGTTCAACGATGTGTATACGGAGCTGCTGAATAAGCAGTTTGCCGCTTACTTCAAATCTCCGAACGCGGTCCTGCCGCTGTTCAAAGGGTTTGATTATCAGACGAAGGGCACGGAGGCGTCGAAAAAGTCCACGTCGGAGGTGAAAGATGTTACAGACATCACAGACGAAATTTATGACAGAGTAGGGAATGCCCTGCAGATACCGCCGGCACTGCTCCGGGGAGATGTGGCCGATGTGACCGCGCTTACCAGAAACCTGATCACGTTTGCAATTGATCCCATTGCATCCATGATCGAGACGGAAAACAACCGGAAGCTGTACCGGAGGGATGTTTTGGAAGGGAGTTACCAGATGGTGGATACCTCTACCATCATGCATATGTCGGCCTCAGAACTGGCAGCAGCGTCCGATAAGATGATCGCCTGCGGTGGATGGAATATTGATGACATCCGGAAAAAAGCCGGGGATGCCCCGCTGAACACGGAGTGGTCAAAAAAACATTTCCTCACGAAAAACTATGAGGAAATGCAGGCTCTGGAGAACCGGAAAAATGAAGGACAAACCAATCAGGAATTAGAAGGAGGAGCAGATGGAAAAGGCGAAGCATAAAATGAAATACCGTTTTGAGCAGCTGGCAACCAGCAGCGGCACGGTTCATAAGCTGTACGTCTATGATGAAATACGTGCGCAGGGGAATTTTAACTGGGAGGAATGGCGTTACGAAGAGTCGGAGACGTCAGCCAAATATTTCCGGAAGCTGTTGGATGAGATCCCCAACGGGGAAATTATCGAACTGCATGTAAACAGTGTCGGCGGCGAAGTCGGAGAGGGTGTGACCATCTATAACCTGCTGGTGCAGAAGAAAAAAGCAGGCTGTAAGCTGGTGGGATACGTGGATGGCATGGCATACAGCGTGGCTATGGATATTATCATGGCCTGCGATGAGATCCATATGGGTCTCGGCACGTCCATGTTTTTACATAATCCGTGGACACGCTGCCAGGGGAATGCGGACCAGCTTCGTGCAATGGCGGACCAGCTGGATGCACTGGCAGATGCCTCCCTACAGCTGTACATGTCCAGGGCAAAGAACCTGGAAGAGGATGTCCTGCGGGAGATGATGAAAAAAGAGACCATGCTGGCACCCAATTCCTGTATGGAATACGGTTTCTGTGACTTTGTCGGTGAAGCGGACCCGAATATGGATCCGGATCCCGGGGGTGAACCTCGTGAAGATCCGCCTGATCCGGATGACGATGATCCGAGAGACCAGAAGATCATGGAGCTGCAGCAGCAGCTTTTCCAGCAGCGGGAGATCAATCAGATGCTGCAGGGACTGCAGAGAAAACCTTCCATGCAGGATACCCTGGCAGCGGCATTCAGCCAGATGGCAGCAATCGAAAAATAGAAAGGGGAATAAAAAATATGCCAATGATCAATAACGATTTAATCAATCAGGAATCACAGAAATTTATGCAGGGGATGATGAATGCCCTGCAGTCCGGGGATGCACAGGCAGCAGCAAAGGCCCTGCAGGAGATGCAGAACGGTATCTGCAGCATCATTGAACAGGAATTTGAACAGTATCACGGAAATGGAGATATGGAGGTGCTTCAGAGCCGTGGACTGCGGATCCTGACATCTGAGGAGAACGCCTGGTACCAGAAATTTATCAGTGCGGTAAAAACCGGTGCCAAACAGGAGATCACAAATCTGACAACTGCTATGCCGGTAACTGTCATTGACCGTACCATCACGGATATGAAAAAGAACCACCCGCTGCTTTCCGAGATTGATATTACAGACGCAGCAGGTGCCCGGAAACTTGTTATGAACGGGGTCCAGATGGCCTCTAAACTGGGCGGATGGGGAAAGGTTACCAATGCGATTTCCACGGAACTAAAGGGCGGTATCAAGGTAATCGATGTGACGGTTGCAAAATATACGGCATACTTCATCATCCCCAAGGATTTTGTGAAATTTAATTTTTCATTTGCTCCCATGTGGGTTGATCAGTATATCCGCATCATCCTGTCGGAATGCATCGCATTCGGTCTGGAGAAGACCATTATCTCCGGAGATGGCTCTGATCAGTTTATCGGTATGACCATGGATATCAGTTCCACCAATGACGGGAAATATTCCCAGAAAGAAGCAGTTGCAATTACAAATTTTGACACCGATTATTCCGATGTGGTGGCCAGCATGGCAAAAGACGGGAATGGCGATGACCGCGATGTCCCGGAGGTGCTTCTGATCGTTAATCCGCAGGATTATATCAAAAAGATCAGGAGGCTGCAGAACACACTGATCTATGGAACCGGCGTTGTGGATATGATCAACAATACCTATCCGACCAAAGTCGTAAAATCTTCCATGATCCCTGAAGGGAAAGCAGTGGCTGGTATTGCGAAAAATTACTTTGCGGCCATCAACGGCGGCATCTCCGGCATTATTGAGTACGATGATTCCAACCAGTTTCTGGAGGATAACCGCGTATATACCACCAGAATCTATGGTAATGGGCAGCCGGTTGACAATACCAGCTTTGTTTATCTTGACATTTCTAATGTGGAACCGCCTGCTCTGCCTGTTCTTATCAAGGGCGGCACGGTGACAACTAAGACAACAGCATAGACCACATGATCAGGATGGTGATGGGATATGTCGGTAACGGATGAAATTTACAGCATGATCCTGGATAACCTGCACATCACGTATACACCGGATGAAAGCACGTCCCGGCGGATCAGAAATGAAACCGCTGCGGGAATTGCATACATCAGAAAATACTGTTCCCCGGATGCGGACTGCCGCCCGGGGACCGAGTATGGACAGATGCTGTGTGATTACGTTCTGCGGGCTGAATCCGGGGCTCTGGAGACGTTTGCCGGGGATTATGCCCGGGATATCACTTCAGGGCGTATCAAGGCGGATGTGGACGAATACGCGGAGGCTATGGGATACGATGCTTAAGAAGAAGAGCACTTACCAGACGTTTCAGGACGGATGGGGGACATCATGGGAAACGGTGGACCGGCGTCTGACGCGGATCCGGCAGGAAATCATCCATTTTCAGGAGCAGACGGTCGGGGAAAGACGGTACTGGGATGCTTTTGTAGCCGGCACGGAGATCTGCATGGCAGTCAAAGTGCCGCTTGATTCGGCGGTGGAACAGGGGGATGTTTTTGTCATTGAAGGCAGACAGTATGAAGTGGTTCAGAAGGACCGGAAGGATGATAAACTGCCGGCTTCCTGGCTGCTTTCACTGGCAGTAGCTCCGATTGAGTACCGGGGGAAATAAGTATGGGGAGCAGCAGGAATGTGAGAATTGATGAATTTGCCGGCGCGATCCGGGAAGCGCTGGCAGAGACAAAAGACATAACGGAGAAAGCGCTGCAGGTTTCCGTTGATAAAACAGCCAGAGAGACTGTGAAAAAAATAAAAGGAAAAGCGCCGGTGAAAACCGGAAAGTACCGCAGCGGCTGGACACATAAAGTAACCCGGAAAGCAGGTCGTGGATCTTACGGAAGAACGGTACATAACAGCAAACGCTATATGCTGGCGCATCTTCTGCAGCATGGCCACGGCGGCCCGCGTCCTGCCGGTCCGCATCCCCATATTCCTTCAGATGAGGAGACCGCAGTACTGTTTGAGCAGAATCTGGAAAAGGAGATGTTGAAGTGACAGAAACTGAAGTAAAGGAAATGTGCAGGAAAATGGGTGTGTATTTTGATGAGGATCATCCGGATCACATCACAGCATCCAAATTAAAAACACTGGCACCGCCCTTTATGGAGTATATCCTGACTGATCACACGATCTATGCAGACGGGGGACGGTACATTGATATCAAAGACCTGACGATCAGGATTTATTCCGATACGGAAGTATCCGAAATGGAACCGGCGGTACAGGAGGTACTTGAGGCAGAAGATCTTCGCTGGAGGAGGTCTTCAGAATTTATTGAAGAATTGCTGTTGTGGGCGATTCAGTATACGATGCAGGTTTAGGAGGTTTGAAAATTGGCAAAATCGAATAATAAATACCATTATGATGTAAAAAACTGCCATTATTGCGCAGGAGAACGGAATGAGGATGGAATAGTTACTTTCGGCGAAGATGTGAAGCCGCTGCACGGCCTGATGTCCATGGATATGGGGGCAGAGGGTGACGTTTCCAAGATCAGGGCGGATGGCATCGATTATATTATTATTGCTTCCAACAATGGGTATTCCGGTAATCTGAATTTTGTTAAAGTTGACGATGGTTTCCGGGTGGACTGTCTGGGGGAAAAAGTGGACGAGACAACCGGCATGCAGTATGAAGATGCGGATGCGGATCCGAAACCGTTTGCTCTTATGGGAGAGTTCAAGGGGGACAAGGAAGGGATCCGCTGGATCTATTATAACTGTACGGCAACCAGACCGGGCCAGGCCGGCGACAATAAGGATAACCAGAAAGAACCGGATACAGAGGAACTCCCTGTTACTGCGTCACCTCTTCCGATTCAGATCGATGGTGAGGATGTCAATATTGTCCGCGGCGGAATCACAAAATCCATGAATGAAACGACCTTCAGCAATTGGTTCAAAAAGGTGATCCTTCCCGGAACGGAAGTTACTGCCGCTGCTCAGGTGTCTGAAGAGAATGCATAGGAGGACTGGGTATGCAGAAGGTGATCGAAGTTGAGAAGGGCAGGAGCCTTAATTTTAAGGCTTCTGCCTATTCTCCTATTATGTATAACCGGTTATTCCCTGGAAAAGATTTCCTGAAAGACATGGATGACCTGAAAAAATCTCATGATGATGAAAAAGAAGGAAGCGATACGTTTAAAATGTCCGACTATGAACATTTTGTCCGTATTGCATATTTATTTGCTTATCAGGGACTTGCACCCGGTGTGCTGCAGACACAGGAGCAGAAAGAGTTTCTGCATCAGTATCCGGATCCGTGGGAGTGGGTGGATTCGTTTAATACATTTTCCATCTACGAGATCCTGCCGCAGATCATGGATCTCTGGTACAAGAATGAAAAGAAAATTGCACAGGGAAAAAACGGAATACCCGCACCACCCGGGAAGTAAATACCATGACCTATTTGCTCAGGTGCAAGCAGCTGGGACTGTCTCTGGAGGAACTGGACTGCCTCAGCTGCGGGATGGTGTGGGATATGCTCACGGAGCAGGCAAATGATTCTTACAGTTATCCGAAGCTGGCCGGACAGAAGGAATTTAATGAGTTTTTGGGGAGGTGACGCTCTGCTATGTCAGGTAAAAGGATAAAGGGAATTACAATTGAGATTGATGGCAGCACAACCGGCCTTGATAAGGCCCTGAAAGGGGTGGACAGTTCCCTGAGCAGTACGCAGTCATCTTTGAAAGATGTAAACCGGCTGCTGAAACTGGATCCGACGAACACGGAACTGCTGCAGCAGAAACAGAAACTGCTTTCCAGCGCAGTAGATGACACCTCCAAACGTCTGGAATCCTTAAAAAAGGCAAGTGAGGATGCGGCAAAATCTGCAGATAAATATGATGCCTGGAAGGCTGCATATGACCCGATTCAGGAAGAAATCAAACAGACGAAGGAACGGGCGAAGGAACTTCAGGAACAGATGGCTGCCATGGAGGACGCCGGGGAAATCGACACGGATGCATATAAAGCACTGCAGGCGGAACTGAAAGAGACGGATGATAACCTGAAGGATCTGCAGAAACAGGCAAAAGAAGTAAGCGATGAGTTCGGGAATCCGATCAGCCCTGAACAGTACGATTCCCTTCAGAGGGAGATTATTGAAACGGAACAGGATCTGGAAAGCCTGATCCAGCAGGCTGCAGAAGCCAATACGGCATTGACCAATCTTGGGGATGTCGGAAAATCCATGGAGTCAATCGGCAATTCGGTTGCCGGAGCCGGGAAGAACATTACCGAAAAAGTAACAGCACCGATTCTTGGAGTCGGAACGGCAGCAGTGACTGTCGCATCTGATTTTGATGCGCAGATGAGTAAGGTCTCTGCAATTTCAGGTGCTACTGGAGATGACCTGGATGCGCTCCGCGGAAAAGCCCGTGAAATGGGTGCGAAAACAAAGTTTTCCGCTTCTGAAGCAGGCGCTGCCATGGAATATATGGCCATGGCCGGTTGGAAAACCGGAGATATGCTTGATGGTGTGGAAGGTATTATGAATCTGGCTGCAGCCTCTGGGGAAGACCTTGCAACCACATCAGATATTGTTACGGATGCGCTGACAGGATTTGGTATGACTGCAGCAGATTCCGGACGCTTTGCTGATGTACTGGCAGCTGCCTCCAGTAATGCCAATACCAATGTCTCCATGTTGGGCGAGTCTTTCAAGTATGTGGCCCCTGTAGCCGGTGCCCTTGGATATTCTGCAGAAGATACCTCTGTTGCCCTTGGATTGATGGCCAATAGCGGCATTAAGGCCTCACAGGCCGGTACAGCACTGCGAACGCTTCTTACCAATATGGCAAAGCCAACAGATAAAATGGCTATAGCTATGGAAAAATTGGGAGTATCTTTGGATGATGGAGAAGGCAATATGCTGTCTCTTATGGATGTTATGAAACAGCTTCGAACAGGATTTGGAGAGCTGAAGATGCCACAGGAAGAATTTAACAGGGAACTTGAAAAACTGGACAGTGCTTATTCAAATGGAGAAATCTCAACGAAAAAATATAATGAAGGCGTAAGTGATTTGATGAAACAGGCATATGGGGCAGAAGGTGCACTTAAGGCAGAAACTGCTGCTATGTTGGCCGGAAAAGAAGGAATGTCCGGCTTGCTTGCAATCGTAAACTCTTCGGATGCTGATTTTGAGAAGCTGACGGATGCGATTTACAATTCCGAAGGCTCTGCAGAGAATATGGCCAATACCATGCAGGATAACCTTGCCGGTCAGCTGACAATTCTGAAATCGCAGCTGGAAGAACTCTCCATTTCATTTGGTGAAATCCTGATGCCGGCGATCCGCGATATTGTTTCCAGAGTTCAGGAATTTGTAGATAAATTGAACAGCATGGATGACAGTACCAGGGAAAATATCATCAGGATCGCGGCCATGGCTGCAGCAATCGGCCCCCTGCTTCTGGTCGTTGGTACGCTGGTTTCAAAAATAGGATCGGCGCTGCAGGGATTTGAAAAATTTGGGAAAGGTTTTCTGACATTGGCTGGACATGCCAAAAATGGAACAGGAATTTTTGGAAAATTATCTGCAGCAATCAGCGGGCTGTCTGCCCCCATGGTTGCAATTGCAGCTGTCGTAGCTGCTTTGGTTGGTGCGTTTGTCCATCTCTGGAATACCAATGAGGAGTTCCGGGATAATATCCTTGCGATCTGGGATAGGATCAAAGGGGCATTTGAAGAATTCACCCGTGGAATTACAGAACGGATAGGAGCGCTTGGGATTGATTTCAAAGAGATTACTGAAACAATCAGCACCGTGTGGAACGGATTCTGTGAGCTTCTTGCCCCTGTATTTGAAGGTGCCTTCAGCGTGATCGCAACCGTTATTGAGACCGTTTTGGATGTGATTACCGGTCTGCTGGATGTGTTTATCGGCGTATTCACCGGGGATTGGGAACAGGCATGGACCGGTGTGAAAGAAATCTTTTCCGGAGTATGGGATGGAATCTGTGGAATATTTGAGACAGCAGGAGATACGCTTCGTAAGGTGGCAGACACCATTCTGGGATGGTTTGGAACCAGTTGGAGTGCAGCGTGGGAGACGATCAAGTCCGGATTTGAATCAGTTTGGGATGGGATCACATCATTCTTTTCAGGTATCTGGAATGGGATCACATCTGCTGTCAGTTCAGCTTTAGAAACAGTTAAAAGTAAAATATCCTCTGCATGGGTGGCGGTTACATCTATGTTTACAACGGTATGGAATACAGTTTCAGATACAGTAAGTTCAGCATGGGAGACAATTAAAAATGTTGTGCAGGTTGGTATTATGCTGGTAGGAAGTCTGATTGATGCGGCTTTTCAGATCATTACGATTCCTTTCCGGTTTATCTGGGAGAACTGCAAAGAATCTTTGATGGCTGCGTGGGATGCAATTAAACTGGCCGTGTCTACATCTCTGGATGCAGTGAAAAATACCATTAAAACCTGTTGGAATGCGATTGCTGCATTTCTGAAGCCGGCTCTGAATGCAATAAAAATGTCATTTAAATTGGCATGGGAGGCCATAAAGAATACGGTTTCTACTGTTACCGGTGCGATCAAGTCTGTAATTACCAATGTGTTTAACACAGTCAAGGGAACCATATCCAGTGTACTTAATACGATAAAAAGTGTGGTCAGCAGTGCATTTAATGCAATAAAAACGACAGTGACCAGCATCATGAATGGTATTAAGTCGGTGATCAGCAATGTATGGAATGTCATCAAAGGCGTTGTGACTGGTGTAGTCAATACCATCAGGGGTGTGGTCAGCAGTGCATTTAATGCTGTAAAAACAGCTATATCCGGAGTTATGGATCGAATTAAATCAGTAATTTCAGGGGCATGGAATACTGTGAAAACAACGGTATCAAATGCTGTGAACAATATTAAAAATGGTATATCAAATGGATTTAATGCAGCAAAAGATAAAGTGTCAGGCATTTTTGACAAAATCAAATCTACGATTTCTGACAAAATCAACGCGGCAAAAGATACGGTAAAAACTGCAATTGATAAAATCAAAGGATTCTTTAATTTCTCCTGGTCACTTCCAAAGCTGAAAATGCCGCACCCGAAGATCAGCGGTGAGTTCAGCCTGAATCCTCCATCTGTTCCCAAGTTCAGTATTGACTGGTATAAAAAAGCCATGGATTCGGCCATGGTAATGGATGGGCCTACGATATTTGGATACGACGCGAAAACCAACCAGCTGCTGGCCGGTGGGGAAGCCGGTAGAGAAGTAGTATCCGGAGAGGAACACCTGATTGATTTGATTGGAAACGTGGTACATGGTCAGTATGATCAGCTTGCACGGCAGCTGGATCTGCTGAATTCAGTTGTACAGCAGTATTTTCCTCAGGTAGTCCAGAATATGGACAGGGATATCGTGCTTGACGATGGTGCACTCGTTGGGCGCTTGACTTCAAAAATGGATGTTAATCTGGGCAGGGTTATGAGTCACAAGGAGAGGGGGAATTAACGATGGTTTATGGCGTGAGTTTTGGCGGAAAGCATTCGTTTCGAGATTGGAAACTGCTTCTAAATGAACGACCTCAAATTACGCCCCCATCTCCAAAAACAATTTATATTGATATTCCCGGAGGCGATGGACATCTGGATTTAACGGAATCCTTATCAGGTGATGTTAAATATGAGACACGATCCATGGAATTTATCTTTATAACAACAGCGGCCAGAAAAAAATGGCCGGTTTTATACTCTGAGATTTTAGATTATCTTCATGGTCAGGAGATGATGATAATTCTGGATGAGGATACAGAGTACTACTATTTTGGAAGAGTATTTGTAAATGAATGGAAATCATCAGAAAAGTACTCGACGATTGTGGTAGATGCTGAGGTTGAACCCTACAAAATGGAAATGTTCAGCAGTCTGGAGAACTGGGAATGGGACAGCTTCAATTTTGAAACAGGTGTGATCCGTGAATATTCCGGTCTCAGGGTTGACGGGACACGTGAATTTACTGTGATCGGCAGCAGAAAGAAGGTGATTCCAAAATTTATTGTTTACACTGATGACGGCTCAGGCATGCAGGTTACTTTTAACGGAAATACATACAGCCTTCCGGATGGAATGACGCAGGTTGTGAATATTGCTATTAAAAGCGGAACCAATGTGCTGACATTTACCGGATATGGGACAGTAAGCATTGATTACAGGGGAGGTCGTCTATAGATGTATACGATGAAGATAGATGGAAAAGTTCTGTATACTCCGGACCTGTCCAATGAAGGATATGGAGTGATCAGTCCTAAATTGACCATGGAATTGAATAAGGCTGGCTGCATGGAATTTATATTGCCTCCAGATAACGTCATGTACGATCAGGTCAAAAAGCTGAAGAGCATTATTATAGTGTATCAGGAGCAGGATGAAATCTTCCGCGGGCGTGTTCTGCATGATGAAAAGGATTTTTATAAGAGAAAGAATACTTATTGTGAAGGTGATCTGGCTTTTCTGATCGATTCTGTACAGCGTCCTTATTCATTTCAGGGGGATATTCCGGAATTATTTACACAGTTTATTACGAACCATAATTCGCAGGTGGAACAGGAAAAACAGTTTGAAGTGGGAGAAATCACGGTTACAGATCCCAACCATTATATTAACCGGGAAGACAGCGGATATACCAGTACATTGGAGTCCATAACAGGAAAGCTGATTGATACCCATGGAGGATATATCCGCCCCCGTCTGGCTGATGGAAAACGATATCTTGATTACATAAGCGATTACGGAAGAATCAGCAGCCAGACAATACAGTTCGGTGTGAATTTACTGGATATATCGGAATACATCAATGCAGAAGATATATTTACCTGCCTGATACCGCTGGGAGCTGAGCAGCAGGATGATGAAGGTGATTCAGCGGGCAGGCTGACAATCAGCAGCGTGAACGACGGAAAAGACTATATCGAAGATGCAGATGCAATTGCTTTATTTGGCCGCATCTGGAAAGTACAGGAATGGGATGATGTTACACTTCCGGATAACCTTTTGACAAAGGGACGTGCATTTCTGAAATCAGGAATAGAAATGGCTGTGTCGCTGACAATAAAGGCTGTTGATCTGCACCTTATAGACGTGGACACGGAGCGGATCAGGCTGGGAGACCTGGTACGTGTCATATCAATCCCACATGGGATTGACCGGTTGTTTTTATGCTCAAAGATTGTTCTGGATCTGGTAAACCCGGACCAGACGGAATATACATTTGGCGTTACATTTTCAACGATGACTGAAAAGCAGCTTTCCGGAATGAAAACAGCGCAAAATAATGTATCGGTTGTACAGACATCGGCCCAATCTGCGCAGAACAGCGCAAATCAGGCGAATAATGCGGTGCAGGAAGTTGAACAGATAATTGCACAGATTCCATCGGATTATGTAAAAAACAGTGAATTTGAAGCTTACAAAAAAGAGATAAGCAACAAGATAGCAGCTGTCTATCGGTTTAAGGGAAGTGTGGCCAACTATGCTGCATTACCAGCAGTAAACCGGGAAGTTGGAGATACTTACAACCTGCTTGACACCGGAGCCAATTATGCCTGGACAGATTCAGGGTGGGACAAACTTTCAGAAACGATTGATCTGTCAGGGTATGCGACGAAAGATGAGATACCTTCAGTTCCGGATAAAACGAGTGATCTGGAGAACGATTCCGGATACATAACCGGAGAAGAAGCAGCAGAAATGTATGTGGATAAAAACGTATATGATGCTCTGGTAGAGAGGGTAAGCAAATTGGAAGGAGAAGGAGTGACAGGATAATGTCAATGACACAAAAAGACATCGATGATTTGATTGAAAAAGTAAAATCTGGAATCTATACAATCGAAGATGCACTGGAATCAATAGCAGCAGCGGCCAAAGGGAGTGATGTCCGTGCGGCATTGTATGCTTTGGCGTATACGCTTAATAAGGAAGGAAAAGCCGGTAGCATTGATATGATTGCGAGAAATAATATTGATCTGGCAAATAAAAGAGTTGATAATCTGATATCCCTCCCGACTGTACCGGGCGAAACGGATATAACTGGAGATACATTTGAAATTGCAAACAGTTATGTATCGAAAGATGCGACAGGCAGTATCTCCTGTAATGGATATACGGCAACGGTTAGGATATCTGGAATGAATTTGACATTAGACTATTTAAGCATGGGAAACATGTTATTAGGCTATGTACCTGAAAAATATGCACCTCAGACAGGAGATGGAAGCATTGCTTTCGTTAAAAGCAACGACATAAATGAACATGTCGTGATAAGCATGGAAGGGACAGGTGTTCGTATTAGGAGTTTAGATGGTGACAGATTCATTGTAGATGAAATTGAATTCACATATCCTTTAAAAACTCCGTTCGCAACGGCAGAAATGACAGATCTGCGTGTAGATATAGATGGTACTGTACACGACAGCGCCGGGGAAGCTGTCAGGGCGCAGGTTAGTGAGCTAAAGGGCGATTTAAGTCAACTTTCTGAGGAGATTGCTTCCATTGATTTAGGATACGATGAATATGGTGTTCTGCATATTTTTATAAACGGCAATCCAGTAGGTGATGGAGTGCAGGTATCCGCAGGGGATTTCATTGCGGTAACTGGGTTGTCGGTATCTCCTGCAGAAGTTAAGTTTAAATTGTCTGACGGTAAGGTTACATTGTCTACAATAATCACCCCAGAAAATGCAACTAATAAAAAGGTCATATGGAAATCGTCAGATACATCTGTTGCTACTGTAGATAACGGAGTTATTACAGCTGTTGCGAATGGGTCTACAATAATCACTGCGTCGTGCGGTGGATATATTGCATCAATAAATGTAAATGTGTCTATCCCTGTACCAGTGGATGGAATATCATTTGATGTAACGGAGGTATCTGGTGAAGAAGGGGGCATTTTAAATGCCCAGGTGTACACAATCACTCCAATAGATGCCACAAACCGTAATGTAATATGGAGTTCATCGACACCATCTGTAGCAACAGTGGATGCTGGTGGTAAGGTTACATGCATTGCAGAAGGAATAGCGATTATCACCGTGACTACAGAGGATGGTGGTAAAACAGCGTCCTATACATTATCTGTTGGACATCCTGAGACATATATCAAGGAAAATTTATTGGTTGATTATGACGGAATTAACAATGTTGGAACTGGAGTGCAAGACACTACAGCGACAGTGTGGAAAGATTTGTCGGGTAATGGTTATGACATTAATTTGGCGGGAATTATAAGTTCTTATAATGGCAGATGGATTGAAAGTGATGGTTTTTCATTGGGAACTAATACTAATGGAACTCTAACAGAAAAAGAGGCTTTTTCTGTTGGAGAGGTTGATTGTTCAACGAGTGGTTTTACTGTAAGTTTTGTTGGCATTCCGATTTATTCAACGGGTAATGGATCGGTAATATCTGCCTATGACGTTGATGTGACATCTATATCTTATTATCAGTGGAATTACGGTGTACAAGTTCCTTTTTCTCCAAATGACCCAGCAAATGTGCGTGTCAATTGTGCAGGGGGTGTAACATTACCGGACGAGTGTAAAATAAAAAACAAAAAGGCGATGCTGACTGTTGTAGAGAAACCGGGCAATAAATATGAAATCTATTACAATGGCGTTTTGGTAAAGAGTGGCACAGGATCTGGAACCCATAGTATGGTTCTTAAATATGTGAAATTATTTGATAGGATACAGGCACGAATTTGTCATGCATCTGTGTATAGCAAGGCACTAACAGAAGATGAGATTGCACAAAATTTCAGGGTATTTGATAAGACATATTCTGTTTCTGGAATCTCATCGGTATCTGGTAATTATCCTGTAAGTGGTACAGTTTTACCGTATACTTCTGTCCCTATAGCGTCAGCAAAAATTATTCCTACAGATAAGGCAAGCGCGACAACTGTAACATATACAACTTCGAACGAAAGTGTGGTGGTAATAGATGAGTAAGTGGTTAAATACAAGTGGAGAGATGACGGTTAACGTGACGGCATCTGCAAAATACAGTACTAATGATCCGTTAATAGACACTAAGACTATTGAGGTAACTCAAGATTTGAATATCGAATCACCTACAAATAAGAGAGAATCGGGATATAAAGGTGAATTTGCTATCACTGGTGTCACTATCAATAATAAGCCTAGCACTATTAAGGTTGGAGAAGAGGTTGTCCTGATAGGAACTGTTATACCAGCATATTGGTTACAGGATAATCTTGTATCTTTTAGGTCTAGCAACCCAGATGTAGCTTCAGTTTCATGGGGGGTGCTGAAGGGTAATTCTGATGGAACAGCAGTTATTACAGCAACAGCAATTGGAACAACATATACAGATTCTTTTACTGTCACCGTGCAGAGCGTAGCAGATGGTGGTTATAAAGCATCAGAGATATATTATGCTCCAGAACCTATAGCAGATGATTCAACTACAGTTACAAATTGGCTAGTTGACCAGATTAACTATGTATCTGAAAACGGATATAAAAAACTAGTTTTACCAAACAAAACACTAACAGTAAGCCCTGTTCCAATTCTTGGTAATGTATCAGAAGCAACGGCGGAAGAACACCTTTGTATATTTATTCCATCAGATCTTTGTATTGATCTAAACGGATGTACAATTCAGATGGAGGCAAGCGGATGGAGTACTTACTCTGGTCAGAGTGTTGGAATTTACAATGGGTACAGTTTTTTTGTTTTTGACAAAAACTGTAAAAACTCTGGTTTCATCAATGGTACTCTAAGTGGAGAAGTTGATCAGTTATCAAGTATTACATCTGGCAATGAACAAGTTTGTATGGTTGCATTCCGTAATTGTGAAGGATGTTATCTTGAGGATGTAGAAGTATGCAATAGTCCAGGATTTAACATTACATCGACAATTTATGCTCCTGGAGGAATTGGTAACGCAACCTATATAAAAGATTATAACCTGGAAGAAGGCGGATATGCAGATAACGGAGATAAACGGGAAGAAACACTGGCGTATCGTACGATTGAGCCAATGCAATGGACTTCCCCAGATTTATTGACAGAATATCCGTATTATATGATAGGCTCAGTATGGGGGACGGTTGGCGAATTTATAGATACAACACTTTATGATATTATATGGTATAAATCTAATGGAGATGTATTAGGAATAGACCGCAATAATATGTTATATTATCCATATAAGGCTCCTACCGATGCAGAAAAATATAATATAGTTCTCCATCAAGATTATTTACCAACTACCGGATTTTCGTCTTATTGTTTTGCACCTGTATTTCTTCATGGACAACCTAGAGGATGCTGGATTAAGAATTGTAATATCCACAATAACACATCCACTGGAATTGCAATGGTTGGAGGTATCAATTGGCTGGTAGAGGGATGTACGTTTAAAGATAATGGATTCCGCGATCCATCATCTCATATTGATATGGAAGATCATGGGGATTGTATGTTTGGACATATCTATAGAAATAATACATTCTCTGGTACTGGATATTTTTATCCATTATATGGGAGACAATTCGCTATTCATAATAATGATATTAATTCTTATTGTCGATCCATAAGAGTTTACGGTATGAGAGTGTATAACAATATCTTCCATAGAAGCGATGTTGGTTTTAGTTATGGTGGAGATTGTGTTTTCGCGCAAAACATCACCGAGGGCATTAGTTCATCAGCGCGGAATAAAAATACAGATGCTTATCCAGGATATTATGCAATGTATATTTATGATAATTTAAAATCTGATGGAACGGTAATAGAAGATAAAATCGATCAATAACAAATTTTAAGTTATAGTTCGGGGTGTATGTTAATCAACGAATAGTCCAAGCGAACAATCAATACCAGCATCACCGATGGTTATTCGAATAATTAGCCATCGGTGATGGATTTGTTTTCGAAACATTCTTGACTCCGAAAGACCAGTTAAAAATTTTATTAATTAATGGCATCATAATTGTAAGTATTGTCATAATTAACGCAGTGTGAATGAATCCTTCAACTGATCCAAAACTGGGGAGCAAATTGTTAAAAAACTTATAATCAAGAAGTCGTATTATTTGGATTACAAAACCGTGTAAACAAAGAATCTTTATAGAATTTACACCCCAGTATTCAAATAAACGAGAAAGATTAATTCCTCTTTTTATATGCATTGCAACTTGGTAAATGATAAATGTCCCAAGGCATCCATTTATCATATAAAGTACTGGATTTTGGAAAGTTCTTGAGGCAATACTTACTATTCCGTTTGAAAAGGCAAGTAAGAGGCTTATTGCAAACAGAATGACAGTGTAAAACTTTTTGTATTTTGTGGAATAAAACTTAACAGCATAAAAACCTATAGCAATATATGCTAAGCCGACAAAAGAACGTAAAAAAACTTCAACAATTTCATTACATTTTGGAACAAATAAACCTATAAGCGTTGTAAAAAAAACAATAAATATATTTATAGATTTAGAATTAGCTGTTTTTAGGAACACTAAGGACGATATGAACATTGCGGGAAGAAACCACATAGCACTTCCGTTAAATAGGATTACCATCCTTAAGTTATGTATAAGAGCATCTTTTGCTGGAGTTCCGCCAATGATAGCAAGTATTGAAATAAAAAGTTGATATAAAGTATTCCACAAGAAATAAGGTAAAAGTAATGTTTCACATTTCTTTTTTAAATCAAAACTTATAGTTTTATGTTCTTGACTTTTTAAGCCGTACAAAATACCAGTTGTTAGGAAGAAAAGTGGCATATGAAAAGAATACACCCATACCATAACAGGAGTTTCACCTGATGGTGAATAAGAATGACCGAACACCATTAGCGTTATTGCGAACCCTTTTGCTATATCAATGTAATCTAATCTTGAATTTGTTTGCATAATGAAATCTCCTGTAAGTATAACTAAATTTAGTATAGCAAATTAAGTGAAAATTGCAATCAAAATATATTCTTGCAAATGATATTTAAGAATCTTAGATTTGTTTTCTTTTGAAGGGCGGTGTTGAACTAATAAAAGAAAACGACAAACCAAAAGACTGCACAGAAAGTTAACTAAAGCAGACTATAGTTCATATGTTCGAAAACATATTGACTTTTTGACAGCCATTAAGTATAATAAAAATGTAATTAATGACAGCCAAAAAGGAAGTAGGTGAACAAGTTGGCAAGGACTGGCAGACCGCCTTTAGAAAATCCAAGAGATTATCGCATATCCGTCAGGATGAGTGCGGATGAAAAAATGATGCTTGAAGAAGTATGCGAGATGGCAGGAAAAGGTAAAAATGATGTCATCAGAGATGCGGTAAAAAGGTATTACGAATATCTTAAAAAGACGATCCCAAAATAAAAAGTGAAGGTCGTTCCAATCGCCAAACCGGAAAACGACCTTCATACATGTCATTGCTGACGGGTTCATTATACTTCATGTCTTTGGTTTTTTCAAGACATGGAGGTAGTGCAATGAGAGAAAAACTCAAAAATGATTTGATCCTGTTACTGGATAAGTATGTGACTGTAGATGCGCTTCGAAAAATTGAGCCTCAGATAGAGAACATAATATCCAATTATGAGATTGAGGCGAGAAAAACAGAAGTGATTCCATACGGTGCCGACATTCCGGAGACCGTAGAGATTTATATTGTATCCAAGAAGATAGCTGGGTTATCAGATAAGACGCTTTATTTATATCTTATGGTGCTGACGGATTTCTTCAGAACTGTTCAGAAAGTTCCGGAAAAGGTATTTGCGAATGACATACGGGTGTATCTGTATCGATACCAAAAAGAACATGACATATCCAATCGTACGCTGGATTGCAAACGTACTATTATCTGCAGCTATTTTAATTGGATGGCTGCAGAGGAATACATATATAAAAATCCAGCTATAACCATCGCTCCGATCAAATATGAAAGGAAGCACAAGAAGGCAATGTCTCAGTTAGATTTGGAGAAGATAAGGCTGGCCTGCCAGACAAAACGAGAAAAGGCAATCGTCGAAGTCCTTTATAGCACTGGATGCCGTGTCACAGAACTGGAACGTCTGAATATATCAGACGTGAACTTTGAAACAAAAGAAGTGATACTGTTCGGAAAAGGAGACAAGCACCGCATCAGCTATTTGAATGCCAGGGCGGAGGTTGCTCTGCGAGATTATCTGGATACCAGAGCCGATAACAATCCGGCGCTTTTTGTATACGATCGGAAACCATATGCCCGATTAAAGAAATCAGGCATTGAGCTCCTGATCAGAAATATGATGCGGAGGACGTCTGGAGTAACTACTCATGTGACACCGCATATTTTTCGCCATACTACTGCAACGACAGCACTCGACAGAGGCATGAGCGTAGTTGATGTAAGCAGATTACTTGGGCATAAAAGAGTGGATACGACAATGGAATATATTACAACGAATTCCGAGTCAGTTAAAAGTAATCATAAAAACTATATTGTATAAAACTTAAATTGCATCATAGTGAGCACAGGGAAACCTGTGCTTTTTGTGGTTAAAAGACCGGAAATTTTTCGCCTCCCTATTTAAAATGGGTCAGAAATTATGAAAGTAAAATGTTATTCTAAAAACTGAAGTATGAATAAATAAAGTTGGAGAAATCACATGCAGATTGTAATTGATGCAAATACGATTATTACTGCCGGTGCCGCATTGTCAGCATTGGCAGCAGGATGTGGTTTTCTGTTTTCGGCGCACAAGTGGTACTTGAAACAGGAACATCAGGACAAGCAGATTGCGAAGCAAGAACAGGAATTGTGCCTGCTTACATATGGCGTCCTCGCCTGCCTGAAGGGGCTTAAGGAAAAAGGATGTAATGGGCCGGTTACGGAAGCAATAGACAAGATTGAAAAGCATATAAATAAAGCAGCGCATGATCAGGAGGAATGATGATGATGGATAAAAAATATTGGATGAATTGGGCAAAGGCAGCGGGAGTAAGAGCCGTGAAGACTGTAGCGCAGGCAGCGATTGCAGGAATTGGAGCGGCTGCGGCCATGGGGCAGGTTGATTGGATGTATGTGGCTTCAGCTTCTGCGCTGTCCGGTATTCTGTCCATGCTCACAAGTGTGGCCGGTATTCCGGAATGTCCGAAATGTGAGACTGAAGAAAAAACGGAGGATGATCAGAATGAGTAAAAAGATTGCAATTGATGCCGGGCATGGCAGCAACACAGCTGGCAAACGTACACCTGATGGATATCGTGAGCACTGGATCAATGTCCGGTGCTCCTACTTTTTTGAGAAAGCATTAAAACGCTGTGGCTTCGGTACTTTGCGGATCGGATGGGACGACACTAATGCTAAAGATGATTCGGATCCGTCTATTATCTCACGTCAGAATGCTGTCCGCGCGGCCGGTATAGATTCAGTAGTAAGCTGGCATGCAAACCACAGCGGCGGGAAGACATGGGATAATGCTTCCGGCGTGGAAACGTTTATTCATATTACGGAGAGCAAACGTCAGGGCTCTGAAAAAATGGCCAAGCTTATTCATGCAGAGTTGATCAAGGGAACCAGCCAGAAAAACCGGGGTGTGAAGACCGGAAATTTTGGTATGTGCAATGCCACGTACATGCGTTGCGATGCTGCAGTCCTGATTGAAGTTGGATTTATGTCCAATCAGCTGGAAGCCGGCCTGATGAAGACGGATAAGTTCTGCCAGGAGCAGGCTGAAGATGCCTGTCGTGGTGTATGTAATTATTATGGATATAAATATGTAGCAGAGTCTTCGACAACTTCCAGTACGCCTGCAGAATCGTCCGATCAGAAACCCGTTTATACAGTCGGGAAAAACTATACCCTGCAAACAGAACTCAAAGTCCGGACAGGCCCCGGAACAAATTATGCTGCCAAAACACACGGCCAGTTGTCTGCCGGCGGCCAGAGTCATGATGCAGACGGCGACGGAGCTCTGGACAAGGGAACCGTAATCACCTGCCAGGAAGTCCGTCAGGCAGGCGAGGACATCTGGATCCGTTGCCCTTCCGGCTGGCTGGCAGCATATTTTAATGGTCACAAATACATTGTCTAAATGACTATATTTTTGACTAAATTTTCTTCCTGACTAAACTTTGACTTTACGAATTACGCCCAAATTCAGAGTAATTCGATATAGTACAAAAAAGTAAAGTAACCCTTGTAAATACTGGGTTTTCTACAGATTTCCAGTGTTTACAGGGGTTACTTATAAATAAGGTAAAAATGCAGGCTCTATATCTCGTAATGAAGGGGTCGCCGGTTCGAGTCCGGCATGGAGCTTGCGTTGGAAAGCCGGTAACTGTAAGGGTTGCCGGCTTTTTTCTTTTTGCTTCGGTAAGCAGGATCACCACGTTTTGACTGTCTTTTGACTGTCTGCTCAGCATATCATATAAAAAACAATTGTAACTGTTCAGAGCCAATTCGTATTTTTTTCTTACAATTACGGAATAATAAAAAGCAGAAAGGTTCAGAAAAAGAACCGGTAAAAGATCAGAATCAGAAAGGGTGAAAAATATGGTCTGGACTGCTGTTTTGTTTTTTGTACTGGGAAATATATCCGGAGCCCTGCTGATGGGGTTGTGTGCTGCGGCCGGTAATGACCGAAGCCGATGTGACTGATCCAAATCAGTGGAACTGTCGGCATTCATTTATCCTTGCCGCAGTGTTCACTGAAGCCGGTGCATAAACTGATTCAGGATATGTACCGGTGTCCGGATGTCAGAGAAAAAAAGAAAGGATTTACGAATGCCATGGAAACCTGTCCGCAGCAGGCGGACAGGATATTTTGAGGGATGTTTCTGTTCAGATAAACGGGATCGGAGTCTCCGCTGAAGAAAAAAATCTGTCCTGCGTATTTCAGAATAAGAGCTGTATGGGGGACGATTATCCCTTTGTCCAACAGATGCCGGGAAGGAATCTGGATCAGAACGGCGGAGGTAAAATGATGTTCCAATTCTGTGGATGAAGAAAAAACCGGGAGTATGCACCCGGTTTGAGGGGAACGCTGCAGAAAGGCAGATACTTTACCCGGGGAATAATGATCAATATGAGTATGAGTAAAAATCAATGTGGTCAGCCGCTCAAAAGGCGGCTGCTTTTCCATGATGGCAGTTTCAATGGATTTCGGCAGGGAATCAAACCCGTCATAGTGCTCCAAAAGTCCGTCAATCAGGATTCCGGAATGGTGATCAGTGACATAGATTTCCGCATTTGCGAGATAATAAACAGAAGGAAGGTCAGAATACATTTTGCAGAGTCCTTTCAGATTATAGCAATTGTTCAGCTGCATTATAATAATAAAATGCACAGTTAGCAAGAAATCTGTAACTTTCCGGCAAATTTTTCGTTGCAGATTTTGTAGGGTGCTGAAAAATTTCCGGCATCATAAATCATATATCCGATGGGATTACAGGAGGACATGTTATGAACAAATTGAATGTAGCAATTGCGGATGATAATGAGCGTGTGATCCAGTCTTTAAGTGAAGTGATTGAGAAAGATGAGAATATGCATCTGATCGGAAAATCGACAAATGGAAAGGATTTTTATGAGCTGATCAGGCAGAAACAGCCTGATGTGGTGCTGGTGGATCTGATCATGCCGAAGCTGGACGGGCTGATGGTGATACATAAAGTGAATCAGGATGATACGATCAAAAAGAAACCGGAATTTATTGTTATGTCTGCAGCAGGCAGCGAGCGTCTGACGGAGGATGCATTCCGTCAGGGTGCTTCTTATTATCTGATGAAACCGCTGGATTATACGACCATAACCAGCCAGATACGAAATGTTATGGAACCGGCCCGACGGCCTGATGCGCGGAAGCATTTTTCAGGGGAAACGAAAGAAGAATATATGGAACGGAATCTGGAAAATGACGTTACGGACATGATACATGAAGTGGGTGTGCCGGCTCATATTAAAGGTTATCAGTATCTGCGGGACGCGATCATCATGTCGGTACAGGATATGGAACTGTTAAATTCCATTACGAAAATATTGTATCCGACCATAGCGAAAAAGCACAAGACGACACCCAGCCGTGTGGAGCGGGCCATACGCCATGCCATTGAAGTGGCATGGTCCAGAGGAAGAATGGATACTATCGATGCGCTGTTCGGATATACGATCAATACAGGAAAGGGGAAGCCTACCAATTCGGAATTCATTGCCATGATTGCAGACAAAATCAGGCTGGATTATAAGAGAAAAATCTGATATAATGCCTCTATCTGAAAAATCGGACAACGGTTTGGAACAGCAGTTGCTGCTGTCCTGAATGGATGTGGAATATATACGGATCGAGGTGCATGAAATGAGACTGCCATTTATGGATCGTTATATCAGGAAAAAAAGAAGAGCCTTTGAGATGGAAGAAATCATCGATAAAACCCTGCGGGAATTTCTCCGGAATCCCGGTGAGGATGCGGAACAGATCGGAGATTTTCTTGCCACGGACAGTGAAAAAACGGGAAGGGTGCTGGAAGAAATGGCGCGGTCGATTCCTGTTTTCTGCAGAATTGCCGGGGCTGTCAGGGAGGAATCGGATGATACACGGATTGCTGCCGGAGAAGGTGTGATTCTTCCCTATGTTGCTTCTCTGCGGGAAATTGCCGGACGGCAGCAGCTTGAGAACAGTTACCGGAATTGAAATAAAACATTGTAAGGAGTACGAAAGACATGAATCTGATGACTATGGAGCATCTGACGAAATATTATACGGAACGCATGCTGTTTGAGGACGCGGCATTTTCCATTAACAGCGGTGAGAAGGTCGGCATAATCGGCATTAACGGAACGGGTAAGTCTACTCTGCTGAAGATTGCCACCGGACTTGAGGAACCGGATGAAGGGAGCGTAGTCAGGAACCGTAATCTGAAGATTAGATATCTTCCTCAGAACCCGCAGTTTGAGGAGGGGGCGCAGGTTCTTCCCTGGGTTTTGTCACAGAATGAAGCAGAAGAAGGTGCTGCGCAGTTTTCCATGGAAGCTGACGCCAGAATGATGCTGAATCGTTTTTCCATCGATGATTTTGAAGCGCCTGTCAGTCAGCTTTCCGGTGGACAGAGGAAGCGGCTGGCTCTTGCAGGCGTACTTCTTTCAGAGGCGGATCTTCTGATACTGGATGAGCCTACCAACCATCTGGACAGTGAGATGGCCGGATGGCTGGAGGAGTTTCTGAAAAATTTCCGGGGAGCTCTGCTGATGGTAACCCATGATCGTTATTTTCTTGATTCCGTAACCAATCGTATTGTGGAGATCGATAAGGGAAAGCTGTATTCCTACAGTACCAATTATCTGGGATTTCTGAAGCTGAAGGAAGAGCGGGAGGCTATGATGGAAGCCACCGAGCGGAAACGGCAGAGTATTCTCCGGGTGGAAATCGAATGGATGATGCGCGGTGCCCGGGCCAGATCCACCAAGCAGAAGGCGCATATTGCCCGGTATGAGGAATTGAGGGATCAGAAAGCACCGGTGATCGGAGATAAAAAGGTGCAGTTTGCATCCGCTTCGACACGTATGGGACGTACGACTATTGAGATTGAGCATCTTTACAAAAGTTTCGGCTCTCACAGGCTGATTTCGGATTTCACTTATATTTTCCTGAAGAATGACAGGATCGGAATCGTGGGACATAACGGCTGCGGTAAATCTACACTGATGAAAATGATTATGGGGATCGAACAGCCGGATCAGGGTACGATCACGATCGGTCAGACGATCAGAATCGGTTATTTCAGTCAGGAAAATGAATATATGGACGAATCCATGAAGCTGATCGAATATGTAAGGGAACGGGCAGAATATGTTAAAACAGCGGATGGAGTGATTACGGCATCCCAGATGCTGGAGCGGTTTTTGTTTCCACGCCATGTACATTATACCCGGATCGAGAAACTGTCCGGCGGGGAAAAGCGCCGGCTGTATCTGCTCAGGGTGCTGATGGATGCGCCCAATGTACTGATACTGGATGAGCCTACCAATGATCTGGATATTCAGACCATGACCATACTGGAGGATTATCTGGATTCTTTTGATGGAATCGTGATTGCCGTATCCCATGACCGTTATTTCCTTGACAGAGTGACGAGACGGATTTTTGCATTTGAAGATAACGGACGCCTTGTTCAGTATGAGGGCGGATATACCGATTATGAAAAAGCAGTCAGGGAAAAAAGAGAAACGGCGGAAGATTCTCCGCGTGGTGAAGCCGGAAAAAACGGGAAAAATTCTGCAGGAAGCAAAGGAACAGCCGGAGAAGACGGTGGGCAGGAAGGAACGCAGGCTGTTACCGCACGCACCGGTGATGGAAGAACCCATGCAGTCAAGCTCCGTTTTACCTTCAAAGAGGCAAAAGAGTATGAAACCATCGAAGAAGAAATTGGCAGAATGGAAGAACGGATCACTGAAATCGACGGGGAAATGGCGGCAAAGGCATCTGATTACAGTGCACTGAACAGGCTGATGGAGGAAAAAGAAGCACTTGAGGAAGCTTTGCTTGAGAAAATGGAGCGGTGGGAATATCTGGAAGATCTTGCAGCCCGCATCGAAGCACAGAACGCCAGATAACTATTCAGATAAACTAAAAAAATACTTGCCAGATTTATATTTCTGTGTTATTATATATGGCGTTGATGCCGGTGTGTCGGAATTGGCAGACGAGACAGACTCAAAATCTGTTGTCCGCAAGGGCGTGTGGGTTCGAGTCCCACCACCGGCATGGCGAATGGACTTGTCCGAATTCAGGGGCAGGTCCTTTTTTGTTACTGTTCAGAGCCGGGCAGATTTGAATAAAAAGTGTGACGAATACTTGTATTAATTTTATTGATGCGGTATGATTATCTTCGAAAAAGGAGGCGGTATTGTGAATTGCAGAGAGGCGTGCAGTGCAATGACGGATTTTCTGGAAGGAACGTATCCGGTTTCCCGTCAGGAGGAGTTTTTATGGCATGTGGAGAATTGTGCTGACTGTCGGGAGGAACTGGCAGTAACTCTGACGCTGCAGATGGCGCTGAATGCGCTGGACGAAAATACGGAATTTATTTATATGGATTCGGATGAAGGTGTCAGAAAAGTTCTGGATAATGCAGCAGTACGGGTGGCACACTATAATCGTTACCGCCGGATCAGGTGGGCAATCGGAACTGTGGCAGGCTGGGCTCTGGTGATGACCTGCGGTCTTCAGATTCTTTACTGGATTCAGACAGGATTCCGGCTTTTTTAAACCCGGTCGGCAGGTCCTGTTTTTGGATGCCTGTATGAACCGCTGAAACAAGAGGTGAAGGATGAGTAGTAAAATTGTTTTAATAGATGGGCACAGTATTATCAACCGTGCCTTTTATGGTATACCGGAGCTGACAAATTCCCAGGGGCTTCATACCAATGGAATTTACGGTTTCCTGAATATTATGTTCAAGATTCTGGAGGAGGAGCAGCCGGATTATCTGACTGTGGCTTTTGATGTGAAGGCGCCGACTTTCCGGCATAAGATGTATGAGGCTTATAAGGGAACCAGAAAAGGAATGCCTGAAGAGCTGCATGAACAGGTGCCGGTGCTGAAGGAAGTGCTTCATTCCATGGGGGTCTGCACGGTGGAACAGCCCGGTCTGGAAGCGGATGATATTCTGGGTACCATTGCAAAATCCTGTGAGGCACAGGGGATGGAGGTCGCACTGGTTTCCGGTGACAGGGATCTTCTGCAGATTGCTTCGGATCATATCTGTGTACGGATTCCGAAGACCAAAAAAGGCAAAACGGAAATCGAGGATTACCGGACGCAGCAGGTGATCGACCTGTATCAGGTTACTCCCACGGAATTTATCGATGTAAAAGCGCTTATGGGGGATTCTTCCGACAATATTCCCGGTGTTCCGGGTATTGGAGAGAAGACGGCCTCCGCTTTGATTGCCCGTTTTCATTCCATTGAGAATGTACGGGAGCATCTGGATGAGGTGACGCCCACAAGGGCCCGCAATGCACTGGCCGCCAATTATGAGATGGCTGAACTGAGCAAAAAGCTGGCTGCTATCAAAACAGACTGTGAACTGGACTTTACACTGGAGCAGGCAAGGCTTGGCAGTCTGTTTACGCCGGAGGCATATGACTGGATCAAACGGCTGGAATTCAAATCCATGCTGAGTCGTTTTTCAACAGAGGAGATTCTGGCGCAGGAAGCCAATGAACCGCATCTGCAGACGCTGGTTCTGGAGGATGAGACCGGTCTGAAGCAGCTGGAGACTGCTGTTTCAGGGGACGCACAGATTTCATTTATCCTCTGGCATGATGCAGCGGATGTATGCAGCGCTGCTGACATTCAGTATGGCGGCGTTCTGACAGGCGATACGGTTTATGCAGCCGGACGGCCGGATATGCTGGAGCAGATGATCCGGATTTTCACATCAGGAAAGGGCAGAAAGATTACTGTGAATCTGAAGCGCCAGCTGGCGGCTCTGTACCGTTACGGAACGGTTCGCGAGGAAGAATATGAAGATACCGGAATTATGGCGTACCTTCTGAATCCATTGAAGGATACCTATGATTATGATGATCTGGCCAGAGATTATCTGGACCGCATGACTGCATCCAGAAAAGATATTCTTGGCAAATCTTCCATTCAGGCTGCCAAAATGGGCAGTCCGGAGGAACTGAAGCAGATGACGCTGTTGTGCTGCCAGTCGGTTCTGGAAGCTTATCCGGTTCTGGAAAAAGCACTTTCAGACAACGGTATGCAGGAATTGTACCGCGATATGGAGATGCCTCTTGTATTTACTCTGTACTCCATGCAGTATTACGGAATCCGCGCGGACAGGGAGGCCCTGAAAAAATACGGCGATAAACTGGCAGTGATGATGGATAAACTGGAGAAAGAAATCTATGATCTGGCGGGAGAAACGTTTAATATCAATTCTCCCAAACAGCTGGGCGTGATCCTATTTGAAAAACTGAAGCTTCCTGCAGCAAAGAAGACAAAAACCGGTTATTCCACAGCTGCCGATGTGCTGGAAAAGCTTCGGCCGGATTATCCCATTGTGGACAGGGTTCTGGAATACCGCCAGATTGCCAAATTAAAGTCGACTTATGCAGACGGTCTGTCAGTGTTTATTAAAGAGGATGGAAGAATTCACGGCAATTTTCATCAGACGATTACTGCAACAGGGCGGATCAGTTCCACAGAGCCCAACCTGCAGAATATTCCCATCCGTATGGAACTGGGACGGGAAATCCGGAAAATTTTCATACCGGCGGACGGATATGTGTTTGTGGATGCCGATTATTCTCAGATCGAGCTGCGTGTTCTGGCACATATGTCAGGAGATAAACGCCTGATCGCAGCGTATAATCAGGCGGAAGATATTCATGCCATAACCGCATCGCAGGTGTTCCATGTGCCCCTTGATCAGGTGACGCCGCAGCTGAGACGCAATGCCAAAGCAGTTAATTTTGGTATTGTTTACGGCATCAGTGCCTTTGGACTGAGCGAGGATCTCAGCATCAGCCGGAAGGAAGCACAGGAATATATGGAGCAGTATTTTAAAACCTATCCGTCTATCAAAGAATTTCTTGACGGGCTGGTGAAAGAAGCAAAGGAACAGGGGATGACAAGGACCATGTTTCGCAGGATCCGTCCGGTTCCCGAACTGAAATCGGGTAATTTCATGCAGCGCCAGTTTGGGGAACGGATTGCCATGAATGCGCCGATTCAGGGAACAGCAGCAGATATTATCAAGATTGCCATGGTACGGGTAGACCGCAGGTTGAAGCAGGAACTGGAAAAATCGCGGCTGCTTCTGCAGATCCATGATGAACTGCTGGTGGAAGCTGCCGAAGAGGAAGTCGAACAGGTTAAGACGATTTTAAAAGAAGAAATGAGTCATGCAGCCGAACTGGCGGTGGCGCTGGAAATCGATATGCACACCGGATACAGCTGGTATGACACGAAATAGACAGGGAGAACAGATGGAAAAATTAGTAATTGGTATCACAGGCGGAGTCGGTGCCGGCAAATCCACGGTGCTGAATATTCTGCAGAAGGAATATCAGGCGGAAATCATTCTTACAGATCAGGTTGCCCATGAGCTGATGCAGCCGGGGACATCCTGTTATGAAGAAATTGTAAAAGTGCTCGGAACGGAGATTCTGGCAGAGGATGGTACTTTTGATAAGGTGAAGCTGGGGAACCTTATGTTTAATGATAAGAATACAGTTGCCATGGTGAATCAGATCGTTCATCCTGCTGTCAGAAAAGAGACGGCAGCAAGAATTGAAGCCAGCAGAAAGAAGCTGATCGTGATTGAATCAGCGCTTCTGATCGAAGCCAATTTCAAGCCTCTGTGTGATGAAATCTGGTATGTGTATGTTTCTACTCAGGAACGGGTGAAACGTCTGTATGAGCAGAGAGGATATTCTGAGGTGAAATCCTACAGCATTATTTACAATCAGCTGAGCCATGAGCAGTTTCGGAGAAACTGTGACCGTCTGGTTGACAACGGTGCCAGCCGGGAATATACCAGGCGGCAGATCCGCGAATTTATGAAAGAAATTACAGAACGGATGTCCGGAAAAGAACAGATATCCGAAGAAGAATCAGGAGATGGACAGGCATGAGCATGAGGGTAATGAGCATTGCCAGCGGCAGCAGCGGCAATTGTATTTATGTGGGTTCCGAGAATACCCACCTTCTGATCGATGCGGGGATTTCCTGTAAAAGAGTGAATGAAGGTTTGAAGGAACTGGGACTGACCGGAGGAGATATCACCGGTGTTCTGGTGACGCATGAGCATGCAGATCACATCGGCGGGCTGGGCGTATTCCTTCGCAAGTATAAAACTCCCGTATATACGGCTGAGGAAACGATCCGGCAGATATACGGTTATAAAAATATCGGGAAGCTGCCCGAAGGGTGTTTTCATTCCATCCGGGCCGGAGAAAAATTTTCGGTGGGGGATATTGAAGTGGAGCCTCTGCCCATTTCTCATGATGCTGCCAGACCGCTGGCCTATCGCATGGACTGTGGGAAATCCTCTGCGGCGGTTGTTACCGATCTGGGATATTATGATCAGCAGCTGGTGGAGCATCTTCAGGGGCTGGATGCGATTCTGTTGGAAGCCAATCATGATCTGCGGATGCTGGAGGTTGGTCCCTATCCCTATTATCTAAAACAAAGAATTGCCGGCAGCCACGGGCATCTTTCAAATGAAGCCAGCGGTCAGTTTCTCAATGAACTGCTTCATGATCAGCTGAAAAAAGTGCTGCTGGGCCATATTTCCAAAGAAAATAATATGGCGGCGCTGGCGCTGGAGACTGTCCGGACAGAGATTGAGATGAGCAGTTCGTCGTGGCATACGGATGATTTTTCCATTGAACCGGCAGGAAGAGACCGGGCTTCGGAAATTATTTACATATGAAATTATTTACAGAGGACCGTTTTTCTGGTATTCTGTACGGGTGAAGAACAGCAGCGGTTCAGAAGGCAGGTCTTTAGTGAGACAGGAAGGAAGAACCGCTGCAGAGAATTATCAAAAAGCTGCCGCCCCGGCAGCTGCAGGGAGGAAATATGGGCAAAACAATCGTAACTGTATTAGGACAGGATACTGTAGGTATCATTGCTAAAGTATGTACATATCTTTCAGACAATAATATTAATATCGAAGATATTTCCCAGACTATTATTCAGGGATATTTCAACATGATGATGATCGTGGATACCAGCAAAACCGAAAAGCCTTTTGCCGATATGGTAAAGGATCTTGAAGTAATCGGAGAGGGACTGGGCGTTAAGATCAGCTGTCAGAAAGAAGAAATTTTCACCAAGATGCATAGAATTTAAGGAGCTCTCTCATGATTAATATTTTTGAAGTACATGAAACGAATGAGATGATCCGCAATGAAAAGCTGGATGTACGTACCATCACTATGGGAATCAGTCTGCTGGACTGCATTGATGCCGATCTGGATCGTTTAAATGAAAAAATTTACAATAAAATTACTTCTTATGCACGGAATCTGGTTTCTGTGGGCAAGGAGATCGAACTGGAATACGGGATTCCCATTGTTAACAAACGTATTTCCGTAACACCGATTGCGCTGGTCGGCGCTGCAGCCTGCAAAACGCCGGAAGATTTTGTAACGATTGCAAAAACTCTGGACCGTGCTGCAAAAGAAATGGGTGTTAATTTCCTGGGCGGCTATTCTGCTCTGGTAGCCAAAGGTATGACACCTGCGGAGGAGAACCTGATGCGTTCTATTCCCGAAGCACTGGCTGTAACGGAGCGTGTCTGCAGTTCTGTGAATCTGGGGTCTACCAAAACCGGACTCAATATGGATGCAGTAAGACTGATGGGTGAAATTGTGGTGGCTACGGCAGAACGCACAAAGGAGAATGGATCTCTGGGCTGCGCAAAGCTGGTGGTATTCTGCAATGCACCGGATGACAATCCGTTTATGGCGGGCGCATTTCACGGCGTGACAGAAGGCGATGCCATTATCAACGTAGGCGTCAGTGGTCCCGGTGTTGTAAAACATGCGCTGGAAGCGGTTCACGGGGAAGATTTTGAAGTCCTGTGTGAGACGATTAAAAAAACTGCATTCAAGGTAACACGTATGGGTCAGCTGGTTGCACAGGAAGCATCCAGACGTCTTGGTGTTCCTTTCGGCATTGTGGATCTCTCTCTGGCACCTACGCCGGCAGTGGGAGATTCCGTGGCGGAAATTCTGGAAGAGATGGGACTGGAGTCCGTAGGCGCTCCCGGTACGACTGCTGCGCTGGCTCTGCTTAACGATCAGGTGAAAAAGGGCGGTGTTATGGCCAGCTCCTATGTGGGCGGTTTAAGCGGTGCATTTATCCCTGTCAGCGAAGATCAGGGAATGATCGATGCGGTACGGGCAGGAAAGCTGACTATTGAAAAACTGGAAGCCATGACCTGTGTCTGCTCTGTCGGACTTGATATGATCGCAGTGCCCGGTGATACACCGGCCTCTACGATTTCCGGTATTATGGCGGATGAGGCGGCAATCGGCATGATCAATCAGAAGACTACAGCAGTACGTATTATTCCGGCAATCGGATGCAAAGTGGGAGATACCGTGGAATTCGGCGGCCTTCTGGGATCTGCACCGGTTCAGGCGGTGAATACCTGCGACTGCAGTGAATTTATCAATCGAAAAGGAAGAATCCCGGCACCCATACACAGCTTCAAGAATTAGGAGTGGGGGCAGCCTGGGGAAGTAATGAGCAGACAGGCGGGATTATATTCCCCTTGGCGGGCTGAAAATGCCCGCTGCGGGGAACACAATCCCGCCTGTCTGTATTTACGTTTCGCAGGCGCGTGGGAGAGGGGCGTAAATGCCCGCTGCGGGGAACATGGTTCTCACCATTCGGCTATTTACGTTTCGCAGGCGCGTGGGAAAGGGGCGTAGCTGCCCGCTGTTGTGTTGATTCTTTGACCTCGGTGAGTCCTTTGAGGGTGGGGGCTGCCATGAGGGAGTAGTTGGTGTGGTAGATGACGAAGCCGGGTTTTGCTCCGGCTACTTTTTTTACCTGTTTTTTCTGGATATAGTCGATTTCCACTTTTTCTGCGGTGCGGGCGGAGGAGTACCAGGCTGCCAGCTGTCCTGCCAGTTCGAATACGTGGTCCGGGATTTCACGGCCGTCGTTTTTCAGGATAATGTGGGAACCGGGGGCTTTTTTGGAGTGGAACCACCAGTCGTTTCCTGTGGCAAAGCGGAAAGTCAGTTCTTCATTCTGATAATTATTTCTTCCGGCGTACAGGTGGAAGCCGTTTTCTGTTACGTAGTGGAACGGTTTGCTGGTAAATCGCGCCTTTTTCTCTTTCGGTCCCCGTTTTTTAATGTAGCCTGCTTCCCGCAGTTCTTCTTTGATCTGTGTCAGATCGTTTTCTTCCACGGAGATGTCCAGCGCATTGCTGACAGAACGGAGATATTCGATTTCACTCTCTGTTTCTTCGATTAATTTTGTAAGAGCTTCAAAAGTCCGTTTCTGTTTATTGTATTTTTCAAAATATCGTTTGGCATTATCTGCGGCGCTTAAATCAGGATCCAGAGGAATGGTGATTTCCTTATTATTATCATAGTAATTCCATGCCTGCATTTTATCGCTGCCTTCTTCTACGGAATATCCGTAGGTATGGATCAGCTCTCCGTACAGCTTGTAACGGTCACGTTTGGCCGTATCTTTCAGCTGTTTTTTCTGAAGGTCATATTTCTTCAGACTCCGTTCCAGATTGGTCTGTACGATTCGTCTCAGATCGGCAGATTTCTGGCGGATTCTGCCGGCCTGACTTCTTGCTGCGTAAAAATATTCCAGAACCTGGCTGACGGTGTCAAAATCGCGCATGGAGCTGTTTCCATAGCATTCCAGATGGATTGCGGAAAATTCCACCGGCATATCGTCCTGATAAATAACCTGCGGATGAAAATCTCCTTTCTGAATATCTTCCATCAGATAGTGCATGGTCTTATAGAGATGGAGCTGCTCCATTTCCGAGAGTGATCCGGCGTCGATTTCGGGATCTGCGCCGGCACGTCTGCAGATTTCGGTTCCCATAACAGGGCTCAGACCGGTAAAGCTTGTATACAATGCCTTGTAAAGCGGATAGGGGTGAGTCTTCAAGGAATCGGCAAATTCCTCCCATGTTACGGTCAGCGGATCTTTTTTATGCATGGTTTCCGGAATAAAATAGGGTCTGCCCGGCAGAACCTCCCGCACGGAGCTGACCATGGCTGATACATGTTTGATACTGTCGATGATTCTGTAATCATCATTGCAGAAAATAATGTTGCTGTGTTTTCCCATCAGTTCAATGATCAGGTGTTTTGTACACAGATCTCCCATCTCATTCAGATGCTCAACCGTGAAATCCACGATGCGCTCAAGACCCGGCTGAGTGATATCGATGATCCGTCCGTTGCCGATGTGTTTGCGCAGCAGCATGCAGAAATTCGGCGCAGTTACCGGACTGGGTTTGTTTTTATCCGTAAAATATAATAAAGGAAGACTGGCATTGGCAGACATAAGCAGTCTGAAGGCGTCTTTCTGAACCTTAATTGTCAGAAGCAGTTCATCCTCTTCCGGCTGAGCAATTTTGGAAATCCGTCCGTTCAGAATGCGGTTTCGCATTTCACGGACCAGCCCGGCCACCGTAACACCATCAAAAGCCATATAAAATCCCTCCAGAATCATAAATAGAAGTATTGTCCGGTGCCATATGGATGCAGACCGGAAAACCTAATTGAGTATAACAGACATCCTGAAGGAATTCAAGTAACCTTTAACTCCTGTAAAAATGTGTTTGACTTGTATTATAAAGTATTTTATAATTATATGATGTCTAATCCAGAAGTGCCTGTATCGTAATCAGGTGCAGACACAGATACGGAATGTAGAATGGATTTATGGAGGATAAAAAGATGTTAAAGAGTATGACAGGATTCGGCCGTGGGGAGATGGCAGATGAAAAGCTGAAGATTACAGTTGAGATGAAATCTGTCAATCACCGTTATCTTGATCTTGGAATCAAGATGCCGAGAAAACTGAATGCTTACGAAGCAACGGTTCGCAATATCCTGAAAGAATATATACAGAGAGGCAAAGTTGACGTATTTGTCGGTTATGAAGAGTTTGCCGGAAGCAGTATTTCTTTGAAGTATAACAGAGCTCTGGCAGAGGAATATATGGATATCTGCCGCCGGATGCAGGAAGATTTTGATCTGCGTCAGGATGCCAGTGTTTCCATGCTGGCTAAATTTCCGGAAGTTATTACCATGGAGCAGGTAACGGAAGATGATGAGACAGTGGAAGTTCTGCTGACGGGTGCGCTGAGACAGGCCTGTGAGGGGTTTGTAGCTGTCCGTGAAAAGGAAGGCGGGCAGCTGAAGGAAGATCTTTGTTCCAAACTGGATCATATGCTGGAACTGGTACAGAAGGTGGAGGAACGATCTCCTCAGGTTGTGCAGGAATACCGCCAGAAGCTGACAGATAAAGTAAAGGAAATGCTGGCGGATACATCTATTGATGAAAGTCGTATTCTGACGGAAGTAACCATTTTTTCCGATAAGATCTGTGTTGACGAGGAAACAGTCCGGCTTGCTGCCCATATCCGCAATATGAAAGAGTATCTGATTAAGGGCGGTGCGGTAGGAAGGAAACTGGATTTCCTTGCACAGGAGATGAATCGTGAAGCCAATACAACGCTTTCCAAGTGTAATGATCTGGAGACTTCCGGCATTGCAATTGAATTAAAGACTGAAATTGAAAAAGTCAGGGAACAGATTCAGAATATTGAGTAGATACGATTGCATTACAGTATAAAAATGATGTAAAAACTATTAGAATTCAGATAGGCAGAGAAATCGGAAAGGCAGGTTAACGGGTGAGCAGGCTGATTAATGTTGGTTATGGCAATATGGTGAATTCTTCCAAGATCATTTCCGTAATTAATGCGGATTCTTCTCCGGTCAGGCGGATGGTACAGAATGCCAGGGAAGAAGGACTGGTAATCGATGCAACTCAGGGAAGAAAGACACAGGGGATCCTGATCATGGAGAATGGTTTCATTGTTCTTTCAGCTCTGCTGCCCGAAACTCTGGCAGGCCGGTTTAATGAAGCGGAGGCAGAAAAAGATATATGTGCAGTGAAAGAGAATTGACAAAAGAAAACAGGCGTGGAAAAGTGACTGTTGTTTCCGGGTTTTCCGGTGCGGGGAAGGGAACCCTGATGGAGGGGCTTCAGAAAAATTATCCGGGGCGGTATGCTCTTTCCGTATCCGTTACCACAAGAAAACCCAGAGAAGGAGAAGTGGATGGAATCAGTTATCATTTTAAAACGCAGGAAGAGTTTGATCGTCTGATTGAAGAGAATTATTTTATCGAATATGCCCGTTATGTGGACAATTCTTATGGAACCCCGGGGCCTTTTGTGGAGCAGAATCTGGAAGCGGGCCGCGATGTGATTCTGGAGATCGAACTGCAGGGTGCGCTGATTGCCCGGGAGAAATATCCGGATGCCAAACTGATTTTTGTGACTGCAAAAGATGCTGATACACTGATCGACAGGCTGACCGGCAGAGGTACGGAGACAGAGGAAAAAATCCGCAAACGTCTGCTTCGGGCTGTCGATGAGGCGGATGGGATCGAAAATTACGATTATATTCTGATCAATGGTGATCTGCAGGAATCTATTGGCAGACTTCATGAAGTTATTCAGTCGGAGGATAAAACCAGACCCTCACAGGAGGATTATGCAGTTATCAGAAATATTCAGTCTGAATTAAAACGCAGACTGTCTATATAAATAATAAATATGACACAATGAAACATTGCAGACGGCGCTGCAGCACTCCGATAGAAAAGGGATTTCCCTCTGCCGCAGCCGCAGCCCGGATTAAATGATTATTCAGAAAAGGAGAAAAAATATGTTACATCCCTCATACAATGAATTAATTGAAAAGGTTAATGATTCTGTGGAAGCCGGTGAAGAACCCATTGTCAACAGCAGATACTCCATCGTAATTGCTGCTGCAAAGCGTGCACGCCAGCTGATTTCCGGCGATGAACCGCTGATCGACAGACCTTCTTCCGACAAACCTCTGTCTACAGCTGTGGAAGAGCTGTATCAGGGCAAGGTTCATATCATCGGGGAAGAAGATGTGGCCGAAGACGAAATCAAGGACATTTAAGGAGCCTTTCATATGAAGATATTTTTTGCATCTTTAGGATGCGATAAAAACCTTGTGGATGCGGAAGGCATGCTGGGGTATTTTCTGAAAGCCGGGTATGAATATACCGAAGATGAAAGTCAGGCAGATGTAATTTTTGTGAATACCTGCTGTTTCATCAATGATGCAAAAGAGGAAAGTATCCAGACGATTCTGGACCTTGCTGCATATAAGGAATCCGGAAACTGCAAAGTGCTTGCGGCTTCCGGATGTCTTGCACAGCGCTATAAGGATGAGATCATGGATCTGATTCCCGAACTGGACGGGATTATCGGCATTAATGACTGTGAAAAAGCGGTAGAGCTGGTAAATTCCCTTCTGGAAGGAAAAAAACATCAGAAGATGATTTCAGAGGAAGATCAGCCGGTTCACTGTACGGACCGCGTACTGACGACGGGAGGCCATTATGCATATCTGAAGATTGCGGAAGGTTGTGACAAGCACTGTACCTATTGTGTGATTCCCTCCGTCAGAGGCCGTTATCGCAGTGTTCCCATGGAAGAATTGGTGGAACAGGCCGGAAAACTGGCTTCTCAGGGTGTAAAGGAACTGATTCTGGTGGCTCAGGAGACGACACTTTACGGTGTTGATCTTTACGGGAAAAAGATGCTTCCGGAGCTGGTGCGCAGGCTGGCCGGTATTGATGGGATTTTCTGGATTCGTCTGCTGTACTGTTATCCGGAAGAGATTACGGATGAACTGCTTCAGGTGATGGCTTCCGAGCCGAAAGTCTGCCATTATCTTGATATTCCGATCCAGCATGGCAGTGACCATGTTCTGAAGCGGATGGGACGTCGGACGGATCAGGTTTCACTGAAAAAGAAAATTGCAGCCATCAGAAAGGCAATGCCGGACTGCGCACTGAGGACAACATTGATTGCAGGATTCCCCGGTGAAACCGACGAAGATCATGAAATCAATATGGATTTTGTGGATGAAATGGAATTTGACCGCCTGGGTGTCTTTACCTATTCTCAGGAGGAGAATACACCTGCGGCAGATATGCCGGATCAGATTCCGGAAGAAGTGAAGCAGGACCGGAGAGATGAACTGATGGAACTGCAGCAGGAGATTGCTTTTGAAAAATCAGAGTCCATGATCGGCAGAGAACTTGTTGTTATGGTAGAAGGAAAGGTTGCGGATGAGAATGCATATGTTTCCCGTACCTATATGGATGCACCTGGTGTAGATGGTTACTTATTTATTCAGACTCCGGAAGTGCTGATGACAGGTGATTTTGCACGTGTCAGAGTGACCGGTGCGCTGGAATATGATCTGATTGGAGAGTTGATATGATGAATCTTCCTAACAAATTAACAATTATCCGTGTTTTGCTGATTCCCTTTTTTGTATTTTTCATGCTGGTGCCGGCAGCTGGAGATGCTTCCAGATACATTGCGCTGATTATTTTTATTGCAGCCAGCCTGACTGATCTGGCAGACGGCAAGATTGCGAGAAAATATAATCTGGTAACCAATTTCGGCAAGTTTATGGATCCGCTTGCGGATAAGCTGCTGGTCTGTTCTGCACTGATCTGTTTTGTAGAGATGCAGCTCCTTCCCGCATGGATCGTAATTATTATTATCAGCCGTGAGTTTATTATCAGCGGATTCCGTCTGATTGCTTCCGATAATGGTGTTGTGATCGCTGCCAGTTACTGGGGGAAATTCAAAACCACATCACAGATGATTATGATCGTTCTGCTGATTGCGCAGCTTCCGGGTACTGTTTTTGACATTCTGGAGCAGCTTTTTGTTTATATTGCGCTGATTCTGACAGTGGTTTCACTGATCGATTATCTGATTAAAAATAAAGATGTATTAAAACAGTAGGAGTGTTTCCGTATGAAATTAAACAGAGAGGCCATAAGCAATCTGGAACAGAATAAGTGTGTGGCCACATCATTGAAAAATTATGCAGCTGACATGACGGGGCTGACCTATCATGCAGGTATTGTGCTGGCCGCCATGAACGGATATGGCATGTATGACCGCATCTGTGATGAAACGTGCGGGATTACAGAGCCGGTCAGAGAGTATTTCAGGCAGCTGTGTACCGTAATGAAACAGACGATCCTGACCAGGTGCCGCGGCATGGAATACCAGATGGGCTGCGGCAGACTGGACAATCTGCGCAGTGCGGTCATTCAGGATGCACAGAAGGCGGAAGAGGATTCTGAACTGCTTGAGCAGTATGCCCTTCTTATGGAGACCCTGAATCCGGCATATGCAGCATTTCTTGTGGTTGGACAGGCCGGGAAACCGGAAAAGGATGTTCGCCCCTGTATGGAACTTCTGGAGATGATCTGCCGCATTACGGCGGAAGATCATCTCCGGAATATCGAGGAAGAAGCGGTACCGTTTTTGATTTCCATGGAAGGTCTGCAGGAACGGTATTATCAGCCGCTGTACCGGTATCAGCTGGCTTTTCAGGATATTGTGGATGGTTTTTCTGAAGAAATTCAGAAAAAGAATCTGACGGGCAGCTACGGTATTCTGGATAAGACAAGAAAGCTGCTCAGTTCCAGTCCCTTTGCACCGCTGTAAAAGGACGCGGAAGGAGGGGGCTTATGAGATGGTATGATGCATTATGGATCGGACCGGGCGCATCCCGGCAGAAACGCAGGATCATATCTTCCATAGAAAAACATAAACCTGTGGCCGGAACCTATTTTATTACTCTGGCCGGGAATCCTTCGGAACTGCTTGATATCGTTCCGGCGGGAAAGCTGTCGGGAGATGCCTGGCCGGCAGAAGACAGCTGTATCCTCGGCATTGCAGTGGGGAAACAGGAAGCTTTTGAGCTGGTGGAGAAAATGGTGGATTATATATACAGGGAGACAGGAACTTTGGATATCAGAGGTTATTTTTCAGAATAAGAGGATTTATGCTGCACATCATTTTAACTTTGTTAAAGATAATCGGTATTTTTCTGCTGATACTGCTGGGAATTCTTCTGTTTCTGGTAATTACAGTTCTGGCAGCTCCGGTCAGTTATGAGTTTTCGGGTGGATGGGATGGAAAAATGCACCTGAAGGGCCGGATCAGCTGGCTGTATCATATTGTCGGAGTTGCCGTTTCCATGAAAAACGGACAGATGAGAACCCGGATCACGCTGTTTGGCCGCCCATTGGGCAATAAAGCAGGGACAGTTTCCGAAGCTGACCATGAAGCAGTCTCAGGGGATGAGGCTGTGCCTGATATATCTGGGGTACCTGATGCAGAAGAAGATCTGCTGCCGGAGATGGAATTGAGCCGGGAATCTGGACCTGCAGAAGAAGAGGGTGAGGATCCTGAGCAGACTGTTCCGGCCAAACCGGTTCAGAATATGCAGGAGGATCGGAATCGTATCTGCTGCCCGGAGCCGGGGCTGCCATCAGAAAAGGAAAAAAAGGCGGATAAAGAGATGAACATCGATACGGATGGAATCGATTGGAACGGGGATGAGATAGAGGAAAATTTCTCCGGATTTTCATCTGAAGATGATGATTTGGCTGGGGGATCTGCAGACGGTTTTGCAGAAGAAGGTACTGAGGAGGATTCCGGAGAGCAGATGCCGGAGAATTCTGAGGCAAATGATTCTCTGTTTTCAATAATCCGCCGGATTCTGGACTTCATCAATCTGCCGTCTGTCCGTCGGCTTCTTGAAAAATTATGGAAAAGCATCAGACGGATCATCAGACATGTGCTCCCGTCAGAGCTGACGGTCCGGGCCAGAATTGGTATGGATGATCCGGCGCTTACGGGAAAAATCATGGAACTGACAGCAGTTCTGTATGCTTTTTATGGTGATCATATTGAAGTAACAGCGGATTTTGACGAGAAAGTACTGAAGGCTGCTGTTTCTGTAAAAGGCCGGCTGGTGCCCGGTTATCTGATTGTAAAGATTCTGGAGATGGGACTGCGGATTCTTCTGAACAGAGAATGCCGCGCCCTGTACAGAGATATGAAGGCAAATCTGACCTGATAACAAGGCAGGAGGTGTAATAATAATGGACGAGAAAAAAAATATGGTTTCATCCATGGAATCTCTTATTAAGGGGATGGAAACTTTTCTTTCCAGCAAAACAGTAGTAGGAGAGCCGATTGAACTGGGAGATGCGATCATTCTGCCGCTGGTGGATGTTTCTTTTGGATGCGCTTCCGGCGCTGCTGCCGGCGGTAAAAATCAGAAAGAAGGAACAGTCGGCGGAATGAATGGAAAAATCACGCCCAGTGCAGTTCTGGTCATTCAGAACGGTTCTACAAAACTGGTGAATATCCGGACAACGGACAATGTATCCAAACTGATTGATATGGTTCCGGAGCTGGTGAACAAATTTACCACCGGAAAGGAACACAAGGTAACTGTTTCAGATGAAGAAGTAAAGAAAGCTGTAGGAGAAGAAAAATAAAAATACAGTTTGATGCTGCCGCTGCATATAATAAATCATAAGCAATTTCGGAATCTGCTGCGGGCAGGTGCCGGAGCATTATGAGAGTCGGTGAGATATGAAGCAGCTGGGCGGACTGACATTATTTGTATTTGGATGCGGAATGGCAGTGATGATTTTTATTCCGGTGAATTTCTGGATTATTCTTGTGATCAGCCTGCTGCTGATTGCAGGATTTAATCTGTTTTGTCATTAAAAGAAAATAGTAAAAAAGCAGCTGTTCAGAGCCAACCTCTCTGCTTGGCTCTGAACAGTTATAAATAAAAAAAGCTCTGTCGCGATTTCAGAGCTTTTTTTATTGCAGTCGAACTTTCATGGGAAAATCTGACCACATGAACTTTTATATGACGTTCGTTTCAGTATTGTTGGCATGCCTTGTCTGAACCGTTCATACTTAACATTAAAAGTGCAAATTATGCTCTTTCTACTAAGCCGGATTTAAGACAAGAAGTGCATACATACATCTTCTTAGCCTGGCCATTCACATTAACTCTTACAGACTTAACGTTATTGCTCCACATCTTGTTGGATCTTCTGTGGGAGTGGCTTACATTGTTACCGAAATGAGCGCCTCTCTGACAAATTACACATTTAGCCATGTCTATTGCACCTCCTTTAATTAACTGGACAGAATGTCCGCAACAAATGATATAATATCAGATTACAGGCATTTTTGCAAGTATTATTTTCAAATAAAGAAAAATAAATGTTTACAAGATATCTTTTCTTTTTGAAAAAAAAAGGTTATAATAGCATAGAATGAGGCGGCTCTGTCACGGCGCACATCCGACAGGCAGGCTGCGCTCCTCTGTGTCAGGCGGAGGAAGAGAATGAACACGATGGAGGGATATGGAATGAAGTGTCGCGTTAATAATAAATATGGCGAAGTTCTGATTGATACGGATGTTATAGCCCGTTATGCAGGTTCAATCGTAGTTGAATCCTTTGGTATTGTAGGTATGGCAGGCATCAGTATGAAAGATGGCCTCGTCAGGCTTCTGAAAAAAGACAGTCTGACTCATGGCATTAATGTCACAATTGAAGACAATAAGATCCAGCTGGATTTTCATGTTATCGTTGTATACGGCGTCAGCATTTCTGCAGTGGCAGACAATCTGATTGAAAGTGTAAAATACAGAGTTGAAAAGTTTACGGGGGCAGAAGTTTCAAAGATCAATATTTACGTACAGGGTGTGCGGGTAATTGACTGATCGACCGGATCCCTGTCCGGTCCGCCGTACCCGGCAGGCAGCATGAGACAGAACAGGCTGCCGGGGTATTTCGCAAGAATTAGAAGAGTGATTTAAGGAGGAAACTACTGTGGATACAGTTGTGATTAATGCAGACTTACTGAAGGTGATGTTTTTATCAGGTGCAGGTAATCTTGAAAAACATAAAGAATGGATCAATGAATTGAATGTTTTCCCGGTGCCCGATGGTGATACAGGTACAAACATGACCCTGACGATCATGTCTGCCGCAAAGGAAGTTCAGGCATTGGAAGATGTGACCATGGAGAAACTGGCCAAAGCCATTTCTTCCGGCTCTCTGAGAGGTGCCAGAGGTAATTCGGGTGTTATTCTTTCTCAGCTGCTTCGTGGCTTCTGCAAAGAAATTTCAGGCTGCGACGAGATTACGATCGATGTGCTGGCAAGAGCTTTTACAAGAGCAAGAGAAACTGCTTATAAAGCGGTTATGAAGCCGAAGGAAGGCACGATCCTGACGGTTGCAAAAGGTATGGCTGATAAGGCTGCCGAGCTGGCAGAGGAAGGGACCGTTGTTGAACTGGATGATTTTATCAAAGCGGTTCTGGAATACGGCAATGAGGTGCTGAACCGGACACCTGAGATGCTTCCCGTTCTGAAAGAGGCAGGTGTGGTGGATTCCGGCGGACAGGGTCTGATGGTAGTTCTTGAGGGTGCTTATGAAGCATTTTGCGGGAATCCGGTATCACTTGATACAGAAACATCTGCAGTACGTCCTTCTGCCGGGACAAAAGCGCCTGAAGCCAATATTTCCACAGCCGATATCAAATATGGTTACTGTACTGAATTCATGATCCTTCTTGATCCTGAAACAGGTAAGGAATTTACGGAAGCAGATGAAGAAGAACTGAAATCTTTCCTGCTGTCAATCGGTGATTCACTGGTAGTTGTATCGGACGAAGAGATTGTCAAGGTTCATGTACATACCAATGATCCTGGTATTGCGATTCAGAAGGGCCTGAGTTACGGCGCTCTTACACGGATGAAGATTGACAACATGCGTATCGAGCATGAAGAGAAACTGATTAAAGATGCGGCAAAAGTGGCTGACAGCAAAAAGAACGAACCGGTACAGCCTGTAAAGGAAGAGCCGCGCAGAGAATACGGCTTTATTGCTGTCTCCATTGGTGAAGGTATTGATGAAATTTTCAGAGGGCTTCATGTGGACTGTCTGATTTCGGGAGGCCAGACCATGAATCCCAGTACGGAGGATATGCTGGAAGCCATTGACAAGGTTAATGCGGATAAGATTTTTATCCTGCCGAACAACAAAAATATTATTCTTGCGGCAGAGCAGGCAGCCAAGCTGACGGCAGACAAGAAGATTATTGTGATTCCTTCCCGTTCGGTACCGCAGGGTATTGCTGCCATGATCAGCTTTATGGCGGAATGTACGCCGGAGGAGAATCAGGAAGCCATGCTGGAAGCCATGGGCAATGTTAAAACCGGACAGGTGACTTACGCTGTAAGAAATACTTCTATTGACGGCAAGACGATTCATGAAGGCGATTTCATGGGTATTGATGATCATGGAATTGCTGCGGTAGGTACGGAACTGAGCGATACGGCGCTGGAGTTGCTGGACAGCATGGTAGATGAGGACTCCGAGCTGATCAGCATTTATTACGGTGAGGGTGTTGTAGAAGAAGATGCGAAAGCACTGGAGGATGCAGTTGCCGGGAAGTACGGAGACTGTGATGTGGAGCTTTACAGCGGTAATCAGCCGGTTTACTATTATCTGATGTCTGTTGAATAATGAGGTTTGCCAAATAGGTTCGGCCGACTTACAATATACAGGATTTTATCGGGCTGTCGGCGCATGTCGGCAGCTTTTTGTTTGTATGACAGGAAACAAAATAGAAAACTGCGTTTCCTGTTTTGTGCAGAAGGGAGAAAGGAGCAGATTGGTTGGAACTGAAGGAGCTGAAAGGCGTTGGTCCCCAGACGCTGAAAAAATTGCAGAATGCAGGAATTTTTACTGCAGAAGATCTGATTTCCCGATATCCGCGTGATTATATGTCCTATGATCCGGCATTGTCCCCGGGAGAACTGGAAGAAGAGAAAGTCGTAACGGTTTACGGGTATTTTCTCAATCCGCCGGTTACCAGAAGATTTAACGGTCAGCAGATCACTACAGGTGTATTTACGGACGGTATGGGAAGAATCACTGTAAACTGGTATCATATGCCCTATATTGCAGCTTCCATAACAGGAAATGAAATGTATCTCAGGGGCAGAGTGATGAAAAAAGGGAGACAATGGGTTTTGTACCAGCCTGCAATTTTGAAGGAGGAACAATATCTGGAACTTCTGAATCGTCTGATGCCGGTATATCCTTTGAAAACAGGTCTGACCAATAAGCTGATGACATCTCTTGTCTCCCAGTGCCTTGAACAGGCTGAACTGGTCAGGGAATATCTGCCGGAATCCTTTCGCAGAAAATATCAGCTGGCGGAAGCCAATTATGCGGTGCGGAATATTCATTTTCCTGAGAGCAGACATGATATGCTTCTGGCAAGAAAGCGTCTTGTCTTTGATGAATTTTTCTTTTTTATGCTGTCTGTACGGGAGTTGAAGGAACAGAAGCAGAAGAGCCGGAACTGCTTTAGATTCGGAAAGCAGGAAGCCGGACGGAAGCTTTTGGAAAGCCTTCCCTACAGTCTGACAGGCGCACAGCGGCGCACACTGGAGGAGATTTACCGGGATATGGGGTCTGATCATCTGATGAACCGTCTGGTGCAGGGGGATGTGGGCTCCGGCAAAACGATCGTAGCCTTTCTTGCCATGATTTATGCAGCAGAGAACGGCTATCAGAGCGCCCTGATGGCGCCTACGGAGGTTCTGGCCGTGCAGCATTATGAATCTCTCTGCAGACTTCTGGAGCAGAGTGGGCTGGATTTTCAGATCGTACTTCTGACGGGAAGTATGACCGCGAAGCAAAAACGGGAGGCCTGTAAAACAATTTCGGCTCATGAGGCGGATATGATCATCGGCACACATGCTCTGATTCAGGAAAAGGTTGTTTATGATGATCTGGCTCTGGTCATAACAGATGAGCAGCACCGGTTCGGGGTGCGCCAGAGAGCAGTATTTGCCGGGAAAGCGGCAGAGGAGAAAAAGCCGCATGTTCTGGTTATGAGCGCAACGCCGATTCCCAGAACACTTGCCCTGATTCTGTATGGTGATCTGGATATTTCGGTCATTGATGAGCTTCCTGCCAACCGCATTCCCATTAAAAACTGTGTGGTAGATACCGCATATCTTCCAAAAGCCTATGCGTTTATTGAAAAAGAGGTGCGAAAGGGCCGGCAGGCCTACGTGATCTGTTCCATGGTAGAAGAAAGCGAACAGATCCAGGCGGAAAATGTTACGGATTACACAGAGAAACTGCGTGAAGCACTTTCCCCGGATATACGGATCGGCCTTCTTCACGGGAAAATGAAAGCAAAGGAAAAAAAGGCGGTTATGATGCAGTTTGCCGGTCATGAACTGGATGTTCTGGTTTCAACTACCGTTGTTGAGGTGGGAGTTAACGTTCCCAATGCTACGGTAATGATGATTGAGAATGCGGAACGTTTTGGCCTTTCCCAGCTGCATCAGCTCAGGGGAAGAGTAGGACGGGGGGCTTATCAGTCATATTGCATTTTCATGGACCGTTCCGGAAGAAAGGAAAAAAGTGAACGTCTTTCTGTGCTGGAAAAATCAAATGATGGCTTTTTTATCGCTTCGGAAGATCTCAGGCTGCGCGGACCGGGAGATTTCTACGGAGTCCGGCAGAATGGACAGCTGCAGTTTGCTCTGGCTGATATTTATACGGATGCAGCTGTTATGAAGCAGGCCAGAGAAGCCGCTGATGAAATCTATGAAAAACAGGCGGAGATGACGCAGGAGGAAGAGAAACAGCTTCAGAAGCTTCTTTCTGCTTATCAGGAAAAGGCTGCCGCCGCAGATGTACCGCTCTGATCGTATGATTCTGCGGGGACGGATCGATCTGAATAAACAGGAATAGAGTAATCTCGGAAACTCGCTAAGAAATTAGCCTGGGCACGATTCTTTGTTGAGGGTTTAGTTAAATGGGGATAAAAAAGATGACAGTTCATCTGCAGGAAACTGCCAGACAGAAAAAATGGCATGCGAAAAAAAGCC
>JAQYDI010000188.1 GCA_028724245.1 Lachnospiraceae bacterium | reverse complement strand
GCAGATTTGTACAAAAAGTGCGATGAATGCTTGCATTCAGGAGTACTTTTTCGTACAAATCTATTTGGCGGATACGCCACACCGAGGAAACACACCGTGTTTTCGAAGTTGGCTCTGAACAGTTACCTTGATTTTAAGATTTATTTTTCTTCCTGTGTTTTCAGGAATTCCAGATTCTTTGAAATCAGATCACATCTCTGCTGTACACATTCCACGGATCTTCCGGGATCGGAAGGCGTATTGAATACAAAGTCAACCAGCTTGTCAATAGTTGTGGTTGCCACATGCATTCTTGTATCGCTGGATGCGTAGTAGATATATACATCACCGTTGTCACGGGCAATGGCGCCGTTGGTAAATACCACGTTGGATACGTCGCCGACACGCTCTGCACCGCGGGGTCCCATCAGAAGTCCTGAAGGTTCTGCGATCACCTTGTCGGGATGCTCCAGATCGGTTGCAAATGCATAGAGTACATAGCGCAGACCTGCAGCGGTATTGCGGACACCGTGAGCGATATGGATCCAGCCTCTGTCCGTCTTGATGGGAACCGCACCGGCACCGTTTTTCGCTTCGGTGATGGTATGATATTTACGAAGGCTGGTCATACGTTCTTCATCAATGACTGCATGTGTAATATCATCACACAAACCGAATCCGATGCCGCTGCCTGAACCGGTATCGATAAAGTCATCCATAGGTCTTGTATAGAAAGCATATTTGCCGTCTACAAATTCAGGATGCAGCACCACATTTCTCTGCTGGGGAGAACGAAGTGTCTTCAGATTCTCCAGTCTTTCCCAGTGCTTCAGATCCTTTGTACGTACAATACCTGCTGCTGCAACAGCTGCAGACAGATCGCTTACGGAGGTATCCTTACTTTCCGAGCAGAATACACCGTAAATATAACCGTCTTCATGTTTTGTCAGACGCATATCGTATACGTTGGTTTCTTCCGGACAGATATCATCCAGAAGGATGGGGTAATCATGGAAACGGAAACCGTCGATTCCGTTGTCACTTTCTGCTACGCCGAAGAAAGATTTTCTGTCATTTCCTTCGATACGAACCACAAGATAGAACTTGCCGTCCAGCTCAATGGCACCTGAATTCATCACTGCATTGATGCCCAGACGCTCCATGAAATTGGGATTTGTCTCGGGATTGAGATCGTATCTCCATGTCAGCGGAATATGATCTCTTGTGATAACCGGATATTCATACCGGTCATAAATACCGTTATAAAAATCGCTTTTTACATTTTTACGGTTTAACAGCCGTTCCTGTTTTTCTTTTTCAATCCAGTACTGCTTATGCATCAATGTTCCTCCTTATTACTTCCATGCACATTCTGCCGTTATGGTAAGGACATTTCCAGGGCTCAACAATGGGTTTGTCGGGATAGGGGGTTCCGTCCCTGTCCACCAGCCAGAACCACTCGGAACCATTTCTTTTATCGATAATAAATTCTTTGATGAATTCCCAGATAGAAGCTGCCGCCTGCAGATATTCTGTCCGGCTGCTGTCATGCTGGTATCCATTGATAAAACCAACAATTGCTTCTGCCTGCACCCACCATACACAGTTCGTATCCACTTTGCCTTTTTCGCACTCATTGCTGAGATTGCGCCCGGTAAATGCGGTTTTGTAGATCTGATCGGTCAGCGCCATGGTTATGGGGGTAATTTTTGCCCGGTATGCATCATCATTCAGAACATCGATGCACCGGTCAACCAGCCATGCGGTTTCAATATCGTGACCGTAGGAATGAAGATCCAGTAAAGTATGGTATTCGGAATCAAAAAACACTTCCTGACGTCTCAGAACAGGATTGTAGATCTTGTCCGCTACCACATCCAGCATGAATCTCAGATTGCTGCCCACACGCTCATCCTTTGTGACACGGTAAAGCTCTGTATAAGCCTCCAGCACATGAAGCAGTGTATTCATGGTACGATCCGCCATTACGCCGTTTTCCGATAATTTGTCATTATCCTCAGGCTGGAAATTCCTGTCAAATGCTTCCAGATATCCCTGTTCATCCCGGCATTTTGTCTCAATGATATGATACAGATCCCATGCCATGTCCAGCGCTTCCTGATTGCCGGATGCATCATAATAAGAAGAAAGGGCATAAATGGCAAATGCCTGATTATAGGTATGTTTTGTGGAATCCTCCGGCTGTCCGTCATAGGTCAGAGACCAGTAAACGCCGCCGCATTCTCTGTCCATGCAGCGTTCCTTCATAAAACGGAAGGCATGATCCGCTTCCTTCAGAAGAGACTCATCCTTCAATACCATAAAGGCATTGGAGAAAAACCAGAGGATCCTGCTGTTCAGAATACAGCCCTTTACGGCTTTTTTATCCAGCTTGAGCTGATAATCAAGATAACCGTAATACCCGCCGTATTCCTCATCCTTCAGATTTTTCCAGAAAGGAATCAGTGATTCCTCAAGATGCTTTTTAATTTCCTCAACCATAAACTACTCCTGATATATAAATTTGCAGCTGCCCGGTTTTATATCCGGACAGCTTTGAAAATGTTTCCCGAAAGAATCAGCCTTTCACTGCACCGGCAGCAATACCGTTGTAGATCTGTTTCTGGCAGACCAGGAATACGATCAGTGCCGGCAGCATGGATACGATAACACCTGCACAGATCATGTTGTACTTGCTTCCCATGGGGCCCGTAAAGGACAGAAGGGAGGTTGCAACCGTACCGAGTTTTGTTCTGTCCTGCAGATACAGGTTTGCACAGTAGTATTCGTTGTAGACACCAACTGCTTTTAAGATGGCACTTGTTACGATGGCCGGTTTCAGCAAAGGCAGAAGGATCTTTCTGTAAATGGTAAAGTAGGAAGCACCGTCGATAATAGCGGATTCATCCAGAGATACAGGCAGATTCTCAAAATACTGAATAAAGATGTAAATGGACATAACGTCCGTACCCATCATCATGATGATGTAACCGTACATGGTATTTACAAAATGCAGATCGGTCATGATCTGGTATACAGCTACCTGCATGGCGATACCGGGCAGCAGAGCTGCGAAGGTAAACAGGTTTCTGATCAGGCCGTTGCCGGGGAGTTTAAAACGGTTCAGAACATAAGCCAGCTGGGTACCGATGATGATGGAACCTGCCAGTACGAAGATCAGAATAACCAGAGAGTTCAGGAACGCACGCCCCATGTTTGCTTTCTGGAAAGCTTCAATAAAGTTGCTGAAATTCAGCCAGTTGGAGGGCATGGTCATAACACTGGTGCTGTTGTATTCTTCCTCTGTCTTGAATGCTGTTACAACACAGGAAACCAGAGGCAGGATCGCGCAGAAAGCAACAAACAGCAAAGATAAATATTTCAGAATCGTTATAATAACCTTTTTGGGACTATACTGTTTTCTTCTCTTCATTTCTCAGTTCCTCCCCAGTAATTTCTTCTTACCGCTGCGCTGTTTGGGCTCACGGCTTCCATCTTCATCATCTGCATTCCGGAAAACATACTTGAAGAACAGTTTCTGCAGGATCGTACATGCAAAAATGATCAGCAACAGTACAACTGCCATGGCAGACGCAAGACCTACTTTCTGGCTGGTATGTGCGATACTGTTCATAACTACGAAATATGTACCGGTTCCGTTTGCACCGCCCGTGATAACGTAAGGAGCTTCGAATGCACTGAGCGCACCGGTAATGGACAGGATGACGTTCAATGTTACGATCGTACGGATGCTGGGCAGAATGATATGGAAGAACTGCTGTACTTTATTGGCACCGTCGATATCGGCTGCTTCATACAGGGTGTCGTCAACCGACATGATCGCGCCGATAAAGAGGATCATATTCTGTCCGAAATATCTCCAGACGGAGGTACCTACCAGAGACCAGTTGTTAACTGACTGATCCTTCAGCCAGTAAGGCAGGTTGTCCAGCTGGAAACCGCACCACTGCAGAACACTGTCGAATACAAAGCCTCTTGTGAAGAAAAATTTGAAAATAAAACCGATTGCAATACCGTTGATCAGGTAAGGGAAGAACATAACGCCCTTGAATGCATTGGCACCCTTTACCTTCAGGCTTAAGATAGTTGCCAGATACAAAGCCAGAGCGATCTGAACAACCGAACCAACCATGTAGTATAAACTCAATTTCAGTGCGCCCACGATATCATCACGGGAGAACACCGCCTTATAGTTGGCCAGACCTACAAAAACTCTTTTACCTGCATATTTCATTTTATAAAAGCTGAAGCCTACCATCTCACCGAAAGGCAGATAGGTGAATACAAACAGCAGAAGCAGCGGGATAATGGAAAAAGCAAAGATGATCACTGCTCTCTGTCCCTGTCTGCTGTGCAGCCACTGAGAAAATGATTTTTTCTGTTTTACAGATACTTCTGTCATTTTTCTTCCTCCTTTAAAGGAACTCTCCTTTAAATTCCGGCAGAGCCCACAGTCTGGTACTCTGCCGGAATCTTAATGTATCAGTTTGCTGTCTGATGATCTATCAGTTATTTTGCTTCAATATCGTTGTATTCCATGCCGTCTTTCCATGACTGATTCCAGTCAGCCATGATGTCGTCAAAGCTCATATCCTTGTTTGCTGCATGTTCTACGATAGCCTGAACCTTGGTGTTGCCGCCCGCATTTACCATCAGCTCGGAATCTGCATTGATCATGTTCAGATAATCTTCTTCGCCTTCCAGTGCAGGATCATTGTAAACCAGTTCTACATCGCCGAAATCTGCGTAGGTTGCAGGAAGATCATTGTTTTCAATATCGGCTGAAAGAGCGCCTTCGTTAAATGCATAACCGGATTCTTCAACCATCCATTTAACAAATACCATGGCAGCCTGCTGTTTTGTTTCAGAAGATTCTGCATTGATACCGTAGTTGTAGTTGCCGCCTGCTGTTGCATACTGCTTGCCGTTTACGCTGATCGGGAAAGACATGTATCCGATATCATCGGGATGTTCGCCTGCCTGCTGCATCTGTGTGAATGCCCAGGAGCCCAGTACCATGGTACCGATCTCACCGTTGTTCATCATGGTCTTGGAACCTTCCCAGTCAGTTGTGGAATAGTCATCTTCTGTCAGACCTTCTGCAACTGCATCGTACAGGATCTTGTATACGTTGTATGCATGTGTGCCGTCTCCGGGATCGCTGAAAGGATCTGCGGTATGGATCATAACCTGATTCGCATAAGCAGAATCGCCGGTTGCACTGCCGCCTAAATAAGCATCCCATGCACCCATGGTCCACTGTGCTGCATAGTTGGTGTACAGCGGGATGGCGTCTGTCTTTTCTTTGATCAGCTTCAGGTCTGCGATGAATTCTTCCGGTGTTTTGGGAAGTTCTTCAATACCTGCTGCTGCAAATACTGCCTTGTTGTAAAGAACACCCTGTGCTTCAACGGAGCAGGGAACGCCGTAGGAAACGCCGTCATATGCCCAGTCACTTGCACAGCGGATTTCTTTTTCCATATCTTCAAGACTTCCGTAAGGAAGGAAGTAGGATGACAGATCACCTTTGTCAACTGCGGGGATGAACATGATGTCGCCCCAGTCGCCGCCCTGCAGACGAAGCAGTGAATTGTCTGCGAATGCGGAGTCTGTATCGACCTTAACGGTAATACCGGGATAAACCTTGTTGAATTCTGCAACGTAATCCGCCCATGTTGTTCCCGGATAATCATCCTGCGCCATATCGGTTCTGTTGTTGTAGAATGTAATGGTTTCTTCCAGATCGGTATAGTCCTCTCCCAGTACAATGTCGGTGTACTTCAGATCAGAAGCTTCCGCTCCGTCGCTGCCGCTTCCGCCCTCGTCCTTGCTTCCGCCGCATGCAGTCATTGACAGAACCATTGTGCCCGCCATAAGCAGTGCCATCACTTTTTTCAGTTTCATGTAGTTACCTCCTTGTTTTCATTGACGGTGTGATCACCGTAAATTAAGTTAAATGTGCTTTCGCGGCAGTTTTACCGCATTGTTAAATCCGACGGTTATGTTTAACCGTAAATTTAAGTGTATTATACTTAATAATTCATTATTCGTCATCATATATTTTTGTATTTTATCATGTATTCTTGTTTTTCGTATTGGTTTTGTTAAATATATACATTCTAAAATAATATTTTTGTGCATTTTGTGCATAGACGTTTTTTGTAAACCTGTTTATCCTTTAAATTGATTTAATTAAATTTTAATCATTAAAACTTGTCATTCTATCTTGCTTCAGGGGATTAATTTTAATTTCATTTTTGCAATATATTAAGTTTAAATCTCCTGCAGCTGCTGAACAACAGAAGGAGAAACATGAATTTTACCAATTTATTCCGTCAGTCTGTGACAGTAACTTCCTATACGGATATCCCGGGCAGTTCCCGGGAGTTTATACCCCTGTTTTACACCCCTTCTCAGGACTGCCCCGCTTCCCTTCTTCATATGCTGGCCTGCGCTGCGCCGTCCTCTAACAGTTTTTTTACTATCTCCTCCCGTCCCATGGACTGTGTTCTTCTTGTCCACACCTTATCCGGGCAGGGGAAACTGAGATCCGGAAAACAGACTCTCGATCTGCCTGCCGGTTCCCTGCTGCTGCTGGACTGTGAACGTCCCTTCACGCTGCAGCCTTCCATCCTTCCCTGGAAATCAAAGCTGTACTTTCTGGACAGGGCGGGGCTTTCCACCTTCTGTTCCATACTGTTCCCAGGCAATCAGCCTCTGATCCACGAACCCGGTACCCAGAGTCCAATTCCCCATTATATCAGTATGCTGTCCGGCATCCCGGAACATTATCTGCTTTCCGATGCCTTTTTCATGCACCGCTGCCTCACCGATCTGTTTTGCACACTGATCCAGAACACCCTGCCGCAGACAGATGAGGATGCGCAGAAAACACCTCATTATCTGTCCGATATGAAACGCCGTCTGGAGAAAAATTACGATCAGCCCTTTCAGCTGTCTGATTTTGAACAACACTACAAGATCAGCAAATATCGTCTCTGCCGTGAATTTTCCGCGAGGTTCGGCAAACCGCCGCTTCAGTTTCTGAACCAGATCCGTCTCAATCATGCAAAAGAAATGCTGCTTACAACGGATCTGTCCATCCATGAAATAAGCAGCCTTGTCGGGTATGAAAATCCAACCCACTTTATTAACCTGTTTAAAAAATATAACGGCACAACACCGGGAGCATTTCGTAAGAATTGCAGATCTTCCCGCTGAAACCGCATCTTTTCTCACTCCTCCTGAAGCAGCCATGTGATGCACTGCAGAGACCTGTCAGGATACTTTGCAGTTTCCGGTATCCCCACAACCGGACGTTCCTGATAATTGCGAAGCACCCAGCAGCGGTCTGTCTCTGCGGCCTGCACCCCATAGGCTTTTACTTCTCCCCGTCCCGTCTCATTATCTTCAAAGGAAACCTCGTCGCTCTCCAGATAGCCTGCCGCATAAAACAGCTGATCTCCATATGCAGTCTGAAATGATGCATCAGATATCTGCGTCATATCCGCCATCAATCCGTATCCGCACAGTTCCTCATAATCATCACTGTCCGCGATCAGCACATCGATCTGACCATTTTTGATGTAGATTTCCAGTTTATTCCACCCGTCTTCCGCCAGATAGAACCGGTCATCGATCATGATTGTCTCCGGATCCAGCCCCAGTTCCTCTCCCAGAGCGTTCTTCAGCTCCTCCGCCTTTGTTTCATCCAGTGTCTCATCCAGCACAGCCACATAAAATGAAACATTATCCTCTCTCAGCAGAAAATGCCATCCAAGCAGCAGGCAGACGGCGATTGCCGCCGCAATACACACCGTCTGAAACAGGTAATAATCCTTAAAATACTCCCATCTCTGCTTCCATGTCATCTCCCTGCACAGATTCAGTGTTTCTCTCAAAGTCCTTTTTTTCTCCAAAATACGTCCCTCCTGTAAATCCGGTGCGGCTGCATCGTTCATTATTGTATCGTCTATTATTGCATCATCTATGCTTTCTTTTCCTCTATATTACCCATATTTTTGCTTAATGTCAAATTAATTTTTGCAAAATAACATCTTAAATCAAATTAATATTAATTTATTTTTAGTCTTTTTTGTTGACATTTTAAGCATTATAATTTAATATACTAAGACTTCCCATACCCAAAATGGGCTTCGCACCTTGAAAATTCAATATTTCAGCTAACAAAATAACGATTTATGCCGCTACAGTCACTGGATGGAGTGCATTACGCAGGTATTCAGGCAGTCTGGCTTCAAAGTCGGC
>JAQYDI010000187.1 GCA_028724245.1 Lachnospiraceae bacterium | reverse complement strand
CGGAGGAATTAGACTGAGGAAGAAAGCGAGGAAAAGAAATATGTATATTGCATTGGGCGTACTGCTTTTTATTGTCGGAACAATGCTGATATGGTTTAACATTTCTTATTCACCTGTCAAAAAACAATTTCAAAATGATATAGCTGCACTTTTGGCTGAAAATCAGCTATCGGTTGATAATAAAATATTTACAGAAAAGGATTTTTCACATTTGCCGACTGCCATTCAAAAATATATTGAAAATTGCGGATATATCGAGACACAGAAAATGTCATATTTAAAAATGGAATACAACAATGTTGATTTTTTACAGGGAAGAAATGGTCCTGCTCTGACGATCGATTATACACAGTACAACTTTATAAATGAGCCTTGCAGAATAGCATTCATTGACAGCAGTATGTTCGGTATTCCTTTTGAGGGTTACGACTATTATCAAAATGGAACCGGAGGCATGAAAGGCGTGATTGCAAAAGCGATTACATTATTCCACCAAACAGGCGCAGATATGGATAAGGCTTGTCTTGCGACTTTTCTTGCAGAAAGTCTATTTGCCCCTACTATTCTATTGCAGGACTATATCACTTTTGAGGAAATAAGCGAATTTGAGGTACGGGCAACAATCAGCCGCGAAGGACAAACGGCAAGTGGTATATTTACCTTTAATGAACAGTACGAAATGATTTCTTTTTCCACAAATGACAGGGCCGCCCGGGGAACAGATGGGAGCATAGAATATATACCGTGGTCTGCACTGTGCAGTGATTACCAGCTTTCCGAAAACGGTATTAAGTACCCTACAAAATTTCAAGCTGTTTGGAATTATCCAGATGGGGATTTTGTTTACTTTGACGGTGTTATCAGCGAGGTATCTTATGGGTATGTACAGTAGAGCATAAATCTAATGAAAATCCAAATAAATGCACTTCCAGTTTGTCGATTTGATGCTTGACAAGTGAATTATAATTTAGAAGAAAGAGATATTGCTTCCCCAGCGCTGTAATATCTCTTTTTTCGTGAACAAATAGACTACTCAGCATCTTTCCAGAAAATGAAGAGTAGCCCAATCCAATCTTCTACTGTAAATTGAATACTCTCATACACTATTTTCCTTAAATCCCAACTTTAAAGAAATCCAAACTTTCACGCAGATATGCTCATGTTTTAGAGTACCTGTCCCCAATTAACAAGAAATATTTTTCAGACATGGCATAGAAAAAGTCCCGTTTTCACGAGACAGTCTGGAAAATATTTCTTTTGAACCGAGTCGGCACCCGTCCGCACTCGATGAACTTCCTTATAGAGAAAGTTTTTTTGACCGGATTCCCAACCGGCTCTTCCGGGTGGAGTGTTTCCTTTCAAAAAGCACATTTTCTCGCAGGTATGGATAAAATACACGATTTTTGGGTATGGCAAACAAGCCCTTACCGTAAACAGCAAGAGTAATCCCATATCTGGTTATTTTCGGTTATTCCATAGCCGGCATTCCGCGGATATATAGAGCTGCTGACCGCCTGCTCATTCGCGGCAGTATCTCAACCTTTGAACCACAGTCTGTGCAGATGCTTACATCCTTTCCGAAAAAATGAAGGATCAGTTCTGCTTCTGACATGCTCTTCACTTCTGAAGGTTCATACATCCTGTTCAGAAGTGTATAGATCAGTTCAAGGGATCTTTTTTTGACACAGCCTGCAAGAAAACCGGCACTGCGGACACGGCAGAATCCAGGTGGAAGCAGATGCATCAGGAATCTTCGGATGAATTCTTCTGTGGAAATGGTCATCTCTTTCATCATGTAAGAGGATCCATGATAGTCCTTGTAACGGAATGTGACTTTTTCTTTATCATAAGACAGGATCCGGCTGTTTGATATCGCAGTACGGTTTGTATAACGCGCGAAGTAGCTTACTGCATTGTCCGTGGTTTCCTTCTCATCTGTTTTGCCGCCAGACTTTTTTACAGGCGCAAGCGGTTTGATCTCAACATTCCATGCAGTGTTGTAACATGTGGTCAGAAGGGCTTTCCATTCATAACTGTTCCGATACTTCTGTGCAGCGTGAAAATACTGCAGCTTTTCACCATCGTGCAGTTT
>JAQYDI010000186.1 GCA_028724245.1 Lachnospiraceae bacterium | reverse complement strand
TAAAATGTGGCATGCGATAGGCCCAGTTCTTTCCGGAGATCGGTTGGCCTGATTTCCCCTTTTATCACTCTTTCGAATTCCAGATCAAATTTCTTCTGACTGATTGCCGGAGGTCTGCCATAGTCGTCCCACTCTCCTCTGGCTTTTTTCGCTTCAATCCCTTCTTTCTGCCTCTTTTCCTTCTTTTCTATTTCCGCTTCCGCCATGGAAGCATACAGTTCCAGCATCATGTTATTGATTGTTTCCATCATCAATTTTGCCAGAGCATTATCGAATTTTCCCATATCCATCAAGGTGGTCGGTAATTCCAGCACCATCAGGCGCACTTCCTTTTCCCTGAGCAGCTGAATCTGCTTCATTGTGTCCTGCTTGTTTCTTCCTAACCGGTCCAGCTCCGTCACAATCAACGTATCTCCTTTACGAAGAACATCTTCCGTAAGCACCAGGTACCGTGGACGATTGAAATTTTTCCCGGTCTGCTGATCCGTAAAAACATTTACCAGGTCCAGATGATTTTCTTCACAATACTTTTCTATTTCATGAATTCCCCTGTCCAGATGCTGTTCTTTTGTACTTGTTCGATGATACCCGTAGTAAGCCATTTTTTTCTCCCTTCCTTGTCTCAAAAAGTCCGGATTTTATCTGATATATTCTCAAAACAGCGATGTATGCTTTTTGAGATACAATAACCTGATACTTTCGGACCCTTTTATAATGTATACTTTTTGAGATATCACTTTGGAGCCCGGAATTGCCGGGCACAGCCTTTTTCTTCGCTGAAAAGGACAATACAGGTTTTTCCGTCCTTTCAGATATTTTATCAAAACATCAGACAGGCCTTTTCTGTAGAATCATCCGGAACCTGTCATGTAAACTACCGATTCATTTTGAAAAAATACAAAAGAAAAAGCCGCCAGCTTTCTGGCGACTCTCCCTGCACACTCAGTTTTCTATATCCTTTTGTTTTCCAGAAATGAATAATATCCATTGCCGATTATAATGTGATCCACCAGCGTAATTTCCAGCAACTCCCCTGCTTCCCGGACTCTTTTTGTTATCCGGATATCTTCCGCACTCGGATATACATCTCCACCAGGATGGTTATGAACCAGGCTTATTTTTACCGCAGCGCATAAGACTGCACGAATGAAAATGCTGCGCGTTGACATAATCGTATAATTCACACTGCCGTGACTCAATTCAAACACACCAATCAGTTTGTTTTTGTTATTCATGCATAAAAGGTAAAGATATTCCTCTGCCTGCTGATTCAATCGGAATGCCCTGTTCATCAAATCTGTGATATCTTGTGGACCGCTTATTTTTGTAATTTCCGGTATATTCTGTGCACTTTCCTTTACAATCCGGTTTTTCAGGTCATCCGTCAGATGTAAGCGGTATGTTGTAATCCTCATGGTTGCTTCCTCCTTGGTCATATGATTATATTTGCAATAATATGACTGGGAAAGCTGATCTAAATCAGAAGAAGCCCTGCGTAATGAACCATAATGCACCCTAAAAAGGTTGCTATAAATTTTTCATAAAAACTCTTGATTGCATGATAAAATAATCTTGATTGATTTTATACAAAACTGAACAGTTCCGTATAGGTTTACCTTTGTGTAACTGCATAACCAAATGATTCAGCATTGCCTATTTGTCCTTATTTTCTAAATATTGTTCCTCTAAAAATTTAAGATAGTCAAAGCACAGCTCGCCTTCACACGTATATAGGAATGGTGTTTTTTGTATACTATCTTCGCTATTTAAAAAGAAAATAGGGACTATCTCATTCTCGTTCTCATCTACATAGGAGATAGAAAAACCATATCCCGTACGTCTCATAGATATACCTTTTTTCTTCATTGGGGTATTTTGAATATTCTCAACGATCTGTTTTATTTCATCAGGGGCATCAATCGTAAAGCCTACTGCAGTATCCCCGTCGAAAACATTAATATGATCCACTACGGCAGGATCAACACTGTTCCCAAAATGTTTTGGTACAAACCAAAATCCTGCCAAGCCCGCGAGTAGTATCACAAATGCAGAAATACATATTTTCTGTTTCATTTTCATAAAATATTCACCTTCCAGACTGTTCATAATAAAATGTACAAACCTCCGTATGAAATATTCTGACAGATGATAGCTCTGGCTTTTCATCTCTTCCAGAAAACGCGGGTAATTATATATTGTAATTTGTACCCTTTTGTGAATGAAATTCAATTTGTCCGTTTTCCATTTCATATATTTCATCACATAGAGCATGAATATCTTCGTTATTATGGCTGGCAATTAAGATTAGCTTATTCCGCTTTTTCAATGACAATAGAAGACTGTGTATTTCTTTTATGCCATGTTTGTCCAAACTGTTCGTGGGTTCATCTAAAATCAGAATAGATGGATCTTCCATAATTGCCTGTGCCAGACCGAGGCGTTGCCGCATACCTAAACTGTACTTTTTTACCGGGAGTTTATTATCCGGATCAAGTCCAACCTGCTGCATGGATTTTTTGACTTGTTCTATAGTAATAATATTTTGTATACCGGCCAGTACTTTCAGGTTTTGTAAGCCACTGTAAAAAGGAATGAATCCCGGTGTTTCTATAATAATTCCGGTATGCGGAATATAATCTACATCTTTCCCGATGTTTTTTCCGAATGCAGTTATTGTGCCGGTATCAGGATGTATAAACCCACAGATGCATTTCATAAGCATTGTTTTACCGCTGCCATTGTTACCTACAAGACCATATATTTTTCCACATTCCATTTCCAGAGAAATATTTGTCAATATCTTCTTTTTATTTCGTGTGAGTGAAACATTATCAATCCGTATCATAATTTTTAACCTCTAATTCCTGTATTTTCCTGCTTATATTTTTCCTGCCTGATATTTTTGAGATGCAGTCATGCAGCAAATGAATAAAAAAACGCAGCATCCTATCAGATAGCAATACGATACCTTTATAGGGACAATTTCTTCTTTCAAATATTCTTCAAAATGCAGCCAGGATATTGTGTGAGCCATAGGAAACAGCCACATTACTTTCATGCGACCGGCACAGGAAACAGCTCCTGAAATAATCAACAGGCTGTCCGCAATAATTCCTCCATATTTGCTGTTACACAATGCTGACAGCAGCAGGATAAAAGCTAAAATAAGAAAGTACAAAGTCATTAAAAAAAACGTATGTATTATCGCTGTGTTTAACGTCATATGGTGATAAAGATTTTCTGGAATAAGCTGTTGCAAATAAGAGCCTTTGTTTTCAGGAAAAGCAACAGCAAAATGGGTTACAGCGTGACTGAAATTTCCGCTCCATGTACTGGATCCAATGAGCATCAGGCACGAAGATACAGCTAGAAACATAACCAGAAAAATGATTGTTTCTAAAACGAATATCATCTGTCCGCATATCCAGGTTCGTTTTGAACAGCGAATTTGATAAAAAAAATCAATACCATCCTTTTGTGGGAAATCAGCCATTAATACCAAAAATAAAACAGGGATTATCAAAACAGTCATGCTGGAGTTACCAAGTGCTGCAAAAGCTTCAAAAGCAGAAACCGGTTCTCCCATTAAAGAAGCACATTCTTTTAAAGGAGTAATAATCAGCATATGGATAAATACAAGCATTGCACCCAATATAATTAAACGGCTGTTTCTTATCCATCTGCGAAATTCAGTGAAAGAAATACGAAAAAGCGTTAGTATAGATTTTTTGAATTTACTCATAAAAAATCCCCCTCTTTACTCGTCCGTAAAAAAGAACGCTGAGTATTATATATTCCAACAACAGCATTAAGAAGGATGCAATCCAATACTGATTTATGGAAATCCGCATAATATATTCAGGGTAGAAAGCTTCAATCCATTCAACAGAATTACCTGCTGAAGTCGCATTAATAATTAACTTTGATAATGTTTGTCTATAAATATAATTTAATAAAAATGGAAGACATAGAAGAATGTATTTGTTTCGGAAAAAAATTGCTGCTCCAATCCCCAAAACACTTGAAGCAATACCAGATAAAAAAATACCAATTAATTGCTTAAAAATATACATGTATATATTGTTTTCAAAATATAATTCCAGATACAAATTTTGTTCTTCCTGTGGAAACCCAGAAAAGTGGGGAAAAAATATGGCCATCAAAATCCCAAATAAAACATAGGCTATAGTAAATATAATTCCTCCGGAAAGAGCTCCTCCCATAATTTTGGAAATACAGTATTGAAAATTACCTGAACGAATTAACTGAAAATGTATTTGTCTGTTTTGACGTTCTTCTGAAAGTAAAGCAATATATTCAAAAGTCAGCATTAATGGCAAGAAAAGCAGCAGCCATTCACCGATACCCTGTCTCCATAGAAATAAAGAACTTCTTTCAATATGTCCTTCAGCAGCAGCTTTTCCCTGCAGCATCAAAGAAAAGACAGTAATATTTTGTCGGGTTTCATCACTCTCTACTACAGATGTCAGACATAGCAGAATAATGCCTGCAATTGGCAACAAAAAGTAAGGAAAATGAATATTTTTTTTAAGTTCCTGATTAATACAATGAAGCATGAGTTAATCCTCTTGGTTAAAAGTGTAATAGTAAATATCAGAAGTAAATACATCGGCATATATACGAATATATTTTCCGTTTATTTCGTTTTTTCCGCTGAACTGCCAGCATGGAAAAATTATTTTTTCTTCTTTATCATCAAAATAATCAAAACTTATTGGGAAATAAACTAACTCCACAGACTCAACCTGCACACTAAGAGAAGGAGCAAATTTTTCGCTTACCAGGTCAGCCATTTGTTTTAATCCAATAATTTTTTCCCCTGTATACAGAGAAAGCAGTTTCTCAGATTCATTATATCCTGCATAAGCTGTGACACCTGAACAACTTACAACATAGGCGTGTTTAATATCCGCATTTACGATGTAATTTTCATCCCATTGATAAGCACCATGATCCATGTATGCAAATGGTACCGAGTGATAAACTCGTCTAACCATATAATCGTAACCATATACATCTCCTAATTTGAAAACTTTTACTTCAGGAATATCAACAGTTACACCTTCTGCGCAAGGAAACGGCGTACCTTCAAGAAAATAATTTTTTACCATAAGTGCGCCTTCATCTATTGATAATTCTCCATCAATTAATGGATATGTCTTATTTTTTGTGTCCGACAATGAGCCCTGACTAACAACATTTTCTGAATTCGTTCCCAGGGCATCAAGTGCAGCCATGGATGTATATCCCAGATATTCTGTAATTTTCCCATCACTCATAGAATAAATCCCATTTGCCGCAATCTGTATATGACATTTGTTGGTATCTATAAATGCACCTTCCCCTGAATTCAGGTCTCCAATATGATTGTAAAATGACACGTAACAATTTGGATATTCGGCACTTTCATCAATGTCGAATTGCTGTGAAACAACCCTTACGTCTGTTTCCATATTAATTTCGTCTTGTTTGCCTATATCTTCCAGCCAGTTTTCAATCGTGTCCCAACTTTCCTGTACGGTAATACCATGTTTTTTCCCTGAAAGAACTTCCAGTTCTTCAATTTCCGGAAATTCTGTAAATACACAATTTTTATAATTAAAATTGGGGTATTCTGTATCTTGGACAATTTCTGTATCTGATTTATACTGTGTATTATATTCTGATAAAGGAATTTCGTCGGAAATGATCTTTTTTGTATAACTTTCAATAGAGAATTCTTCTGCAGTATTATTATGTTCAAAATCAGTTTGCTGAGATGATTCATGAGGCGTGGAAGTACTGCATGAAGCAAAAATAAAAACAAAAACAATCATTAGCCCTGCAAACAAATATGAATAAAGATTATTTTTTCTCATTTGGTCACCGCCTTTTTGATAAGATGATACCGGATTCCCTACTATAACAATCCAATAAATTGATGTATGTATCCAGAAGAATGAAAGCACCCTTCGCAATCAGAAATGCTAATGGTAGAAATTGTCCTTTAAATAGCTGCTGGAAGTTCATTTTCTACCCGTACCTTTACTTTACGAAAAAATGCTTTCATTTTGATCATAATATTTCAATTGAATTCAAATCTGGTATTAGATAATATTAATTATTTATACGAATTAAACCAGTAGATGCACAACTTAAATTTCCGCTTGCAGTCACCTTGAAAGAGACGTTTCCAGTCGTAGAGCTTCTCATTTTCCAAGAAGGTGTTGTTCCTGTTGTAGTTATAGTAACTGTATTCATACCACCTGCGCTACTGGATGTAATTTTAACCATTCTGTCGGTGGAACCATTTATTTTTGTACATTTTGCAACATATCCACCAGAGTAGTATCCAACACTCAAATAATCTACGGGGTTTGTGGACCCCTCCGGCACGCCTTTTGCATAATTTACAAACCATTCATCTGATGTGGCAGCTAAAGCAGTTCCAGAAAAAGTAAATGTAACTATAAGTATAAGACTTAAAATAGATATTATTTTTTTACTCATAAAAACTCCTCCTCGTATAACAGAACTTTTTTCTAGTAATGCTGTAAATTAATCATTAATATTACAGCCAAATAAAGAAAAAGCAAATAAAAATATCAATATTAATAGTGTTTTTTCATTGATTAGCTTTTTTATTTTGGAGATCATTTTCCAGTACAAGAAATAAGCGCGTGATCTTCATAAGAATTGGTGGATACATATCCGCAAGCTGTACATTTAATTGTGTCCTGACTATAGGGGTCAGTTGTCAAGACAAATTTTTATGACTTAATGAAACTGGTGTTTTTCCTGTGGACACACCATTCCATTCATTGTCTAATGCTCCTATACAGGCTGTCAGACCGGTTTGCCAAGGCCCTGCCGCTCCGCAGTGCGAAGCAGCCTTTACAAGGCTGGCTGGGATCCGGTAGTCTTTGAATGGCAATGTCTGACTACGCAACGTAATCGTCAGCTGTGCAGGATAGTACATGCAAGCTGGTGTTTCATAACCGGACCGTTGCTGAGTGTTTATCCATCCATGCTCTGGCGGATCTACAAATAGTATAATGACTACAGCTTTTTACCAAACATTGGACTCACCTCTTTCATAAACCAAAGGAACAGAATCTCAAAAACATGGATATTAAACATTTTTTCATGCTCCTTGTGTTTTTATTAATATAACGCTTCAGAACAGTTGAACTGCTCATAAAAGTGTGCGATTATGCTAAAAAGAGAGCTTAACCATACTAACTCAAAGATGGTTGATATCAACAGTTTTGTTCTGGTTGTTTTGTTACTAACGTTCGCTATAAAGCGAATCCACTCACTAACATCTTATCTTAACGTTACTCAAACTAAATGCGATAAATATTTGTCTAATCCACTTTAAATTATCTGAATATTATCATAATAATATATTTTTGTCAATATATTACATTGTATACCGAGGTATTTATTTTTTTATTTATATATGATATATTAATATCAAGGAGGAATTATGGCATTCAAAGATAATGTAAAAAAAGGAACCACTGAATTACTGGTGCTATCTCTATTAAACAATGAAGATATGTATGGTTATCAAATTTGTCAGACTCTTGCTGAAAAAAGTAACCATATCTACATGATTTCAGAAGGATCTCTCTATCCTATTTTGTATAGACTCTCTCAAGCGGGTTACGTTACCGAACATGTAGAATTAGTGAAGCGCAGATCCAGAGTCTACTATCATCTTGAAGAAACCGGTCAAAATTACTTTCAGCAGTGTTTAAAAGAATATCGTATGCTGATTTCCAGCATATCAGAAATTTTAGGAGAATAATGGATACAATTGAAAAAAAATACATTAAAATGGTAAAAAAATGCTTGCCATTACGAACCGATAACAGAAAAGAAATTATAAATATTATCCAAAAAGGGATTCATGATTATATTCTTGACTACCAGATTACAGATTACAACTCACTAATTACTGGTTTTGGCAGCCCCCAGGAAATTGTAGATCATTACATTGATGAATCACCAAGTCAGTTACGATTGCAGAGAAACACGTTTACTGTACTGATTATGGTATTCGCATTTCTGTTAACCTGTTCAATTTTAATCGCAGTTTCATACTATTATTATGATAATACACCGAGCTATATTATCGAAGAATCACCTGTAAAAACTGAAACTTTACCCAATGAATTCTAAGGAGGATTTATGCGCAAATTTTTTTCATTTATTACATTTTTATCAGTTTTATTGACTTGCTTTCACTCATCTGTAATTTCAAAAGCAGCCAATTCTGATGCCGTCTATTTGGATGATGGGTATTATATTATTACAGAAGAAATACAATATTCTTCAGTTCTTTCCGAAATTACTACTTATTCTACAACAACTCAAAATGCTTCCAAAACCAGCCGCTTGTATGACGCAAATGATCAGCTTATTGCTACATTTACAGTATACGGTTCTTTCTCCATCAACAACGGAACCAGTGTAAAATGTACAGATGTTACTTACAGCCAATCTGTTTCAAGCAGCAAATGGAAATTTTTATCAGCGACAATTAGCCGAAATAACACATCTATAAATACTGCATCTGCAGTCGGAACAGGAATGTTTAAAAATGTAAATACTGGAAAACAGGTTAATATTTCAGTTACTCTTTCTTGTTCAAAAACAGGGGTTTTGTCATAAACTTAAAGTTGGAATCAAACAATTAATGGGAAAAGGTGGTATTCTTTGACCACCTTTTTCTTATTCGGGACAAAGCTTATAAGGAAATTGCATTACGAACCATAACTCTTCTATTGTGTCTGTTTCCCGGTAGTCAACTGCATCTGCCAACAGAAATACTTTATATTTCTTTTTTGAATTCTAAATCTATCGTATATAATTATATCCTCTCAGAAAAAAGAAGCCCTGCTCAGTTCGATACGCAAGACTTCTTAAATTATAATTACCTGTTTTACCTGAAACAAAACCGCTTCAGGCACCGGATCAGTTCATGGATGATTTCTTCCGGTTCTGAAATAATACAGTTTTTTTCATACATTGCCCGAAATGTGATGACATCCGGATCAGTTTCGGAAAGGGAATCCCCGAAATAAATTGCAGCGACTTCAATCCCGGATTTTCGTGCCTGGACCACAGCACTGTGGACATCTGCTTCCCCATCGCTGTGACAGTATTCACTCGGCAATCCGTCTGACAGAACGAAAAGCAGCTTTTTTCTCTCCGCTCTTGCAAGCAGCTCCCGGACCGCGACCCGGATTGAATAGCCATCCTTATTGCCGCATCCGGAGCTTTCATTGAGATAGAAATTATATGCCCCGTTTAATGGAATCCGTTCCTCCCAGTTTTTGATCAGATAATGATGCGCACTGTTTATCCCATAGGAATCAAACGCTGTGATTTTTACCGGCATGATGTCCTGAAAAGCATGTTCAATGACAGAAAGGGCCTGACAGCAGTAATCGCGTTTGCTGTATCTGCCATCACCCATGCTGCCGCTGTTGTCCATCAGGATATAGCAGCATCCATCAAACTCCTCTGTTTTCTGTTTTTTGCAGAACACATCCATTTCATTCATTGCCAGTTTGTATAGAAATCCATTGTCCATGCGGCCGGATTTCTGACTGCGCAGCGCTGGTTTCTCCCTATTCCGGAAGATCTTCTGAATCTTCCTTTTCAGGACATTTGCCCGGGATTCCAGGTCTGCAGGCATCCTCTCTTTTGCCCGGTACTTTCGTTTTTCTTCTTCAAAATGCACCTCATAATCATACATGGAATTGACTTCCCGTAGATCGATTTCTTCTGCATCCGCATTTCCGGTTGTTTCCTGCTTCGGTATTTTCCTTTTATCAAGATTTCCGGCACGGATGGAAGAAACCACCTCGCTTTCCGAGTTCTGCCGGGCGGTTTCCCGGATCTGCTGAATCCGGTTCTCCCGGGATTCTTCATACGGGGAACCGGAACGGCCAAAAGACTGGCTGTTCCCGGAAATTTTCTTTTCTTCCTCCGTCTCCAGATCCGATGCTTCGAACAGAAAAACCATGCCTTCTTCTCCGATTTCTTCTGTCCGGGAGTCCGCTGAAAATGACTGGTTCCGGACAAACTGTCGGATCAGGCTTTCCAGAAGTTCTTCCAAAGCTGTTTTTCTGGAAGCTTCTGCAATTTCTACTGCCAGCAGGCGGCAGATTTGAATGGCCTCCTCCATACAGCTCCGGCAGGTATTCGAGGCGACCCCTTTTCGAATATGCGGGATCAGCTTCTGAATCAACTCATGGATATGCAGATCCCTGCTGCATACCGCTGTAAAATCTTTTTGATAAATGGACATCGTGGCCAGTGTGAGGATCTGATTCAGCACAATCGCCAGATAGGTACCGGGATTTTCCAGATGCTCTGCCATTTCCGGAAGCACCGGTGTTTTCTCCCAGTCCTCCCCTCTGCAGCAGATCACGTAATTTCGAAATCCGGGACGCTTCAGGCAGCGGATCCGTTCAATCCGCCCGTCTTCCAGACTGTTCATAATAAAATGTACCAACTGTCGTATGGCATATTCTGACAGATGATAGCCCTGGCTTTTCATCTCTTCCAGAAAACGCGGGTAATCCTCCGGTTTTCTGAAAATGCGGGGCCGTTTCTCCACTGCTTTTGAAAACACTTCACAAACTGCACGGAAACCGCCTTCCAGGCCATAGTCCCACGCCTTTTGTGTGGTGGATAATACGTGCTGCATTTCATGGCCCAAGCGGAACATGGTCCACCTCATCAGATTTTCTTCTGTATCCGTTTCTGCATCTGCAAGCCCGATATGGATCACGGCATGATTGGTATAGCATCCTTCATCCAGGGAAAGCTGCAGAACCGGCATCCGTTTTTCCGGAAGTACTGCCAGTCCGAATTTCATATAACTGTCCAGATACCGTGCATATTTCCGGATAAAATCTTTTTTTTCAGATTCAGAGAGCATCCTTTTCTCCTTTGTTTCGTTCGCTTTATTCTCAGCTGTGATCATTTCCATGGCATTCTTCCTGTTCTTCCCGGATTGAATGATCCCCCGCTTCCATCCACTTCCCGCTTTGATGGCTGAAAGAAAACAAAGAGTGGTTCGCCAGAAAAAACAGGGGAAACCAGATGCAGGGAAGTATGATCATGGCAAGCTTCAGCATCGGATTGCTGTCCACCAGGCAAATACCAATAAACAGCAATCCGCACATAACAGCCGATATGGCCATCAGGATATGATTTTTCATCTTCTTTTGCTCCTTTGTAAATCACAGCGTAATCTTTTCATTCAGCTGTGCGGTTAAGGCAATACGGTCATCAATGGGACAGGTATTAATCACATGGATCCGGATCTGATCCGCCAGTGTAGTCGCCCCGGGAACCTGCGCTGTGGCATTTAATGCACGGCAGAAACCGCGGATATTCAGGCAGCTGTTCTCAACCTGCCCGTTATGTACCGCTGCCAGCAGAGACTGGTAGAACTGGTCCGTCTGTGAAAAATACCGCTGGTCCAGCCTGTCTTCTCCTACCACCGCTTTCAGCTGCTTCTCAATGGACTTTGGATAGTTAAACTGAATGCAGCCAAAACGTGACAGGGTCGCATCATTCTGCTCACATACACCGGTGTAGTCTGCATTCTGCGTTCCAATCAGAATGCAGTCGGGGTTAATGGTGATCCTTCCATATCCCGGGATGTCAAGAAACCCGGAACCATCCGTGATCTGGTTGGCAAAAGAGGAGAAAAAATTGGCTTCTGCCATATTCATCTCATTAAAACACATCACCCCTCCATTCCTGAGCCATTCCACAAGGCAGGACTGCTCCTGCACAATGGCTACCGAAGCCGCTTTTGCCCTCAGATATTCAAACTCTGCAGCCGCTTTGTATGCCTCCGGGTTTACCGTACCATTCATGACTTCCAGATAGCATTCTGCCATTTCCGGCGTCAGCATCCGGGATGCGGAATTGTCGGTGGACTTGGAGCCATAGACATCATCCGCTGTCATGCTCCGGTTGAAGGAAATCATATAGTAAGGCTGATTCCGTACCATAGCCACGGTCTCCGCACACATATTCTTTCCTACGGATTTGTCTCCTTCGTAAATGGTTGCTGCCCCGATCAAAGTGTTCAGCAGGCAGTCACTGAACAGGGAGGCTTTTTTCGATTCCGGATCGGGATCCACATAAATGGTACCGGGTACATTGGCCGGCCGGTCATAGTGCCGGTATGTGGAGAGCACCTGACGGATCATCTCATCATTGCAGCGGTGTGCTTTCATGACCCGGATGTTCCGTTCCAGTTCTTCTTCTGTGCAGAAATGGTGGTCCAGGATATGTTTTTTCAGATCGGCGAATACTTCCGTATCCACTTCCATTTCCGCCTTGACCACTTCTTCCCAGGAAAGTTCCGCCTTCATGACATTTCCCTTATGTCCTTTCAGGAACAGCTGATAGGGAATCTCTTCGGAAAGAAGGTTTTTAATTGCTGCTTCCGCATTTTCCTGTTCTGCAGCCAGAAAACCGATGCCGTTTTCTTTTTTCAGTTCCTCCGCAAAGAATTCAATCTTTCCCAGCTTTTCATTTTCCGCTATCCGAATAGGAACAGGCAGATATGCTTCTTTCAGGGTATCCAGAAGCATGAGCATTTCCGTCCCCTTTTTATATGCAGCGGTCTTTTTGATTTCAATGGTTAAGTGCTTCAGATCCATCTTCCTCCTTGGAAAGAGAGCATCCGGCCTGCTACCTGATGCTCTCGTTTTGTCTGTAATATTTTTCTTCGCTTTAACTTACCCTGGTTCCTGCGGATTTCGTTTTCTCATATGGATTCTCAAAAGAAAAGGGTTCCCCCAGGATCTCATGGCATTCCATCAGGAACTGATTAAAAACCCGTTTACCCTTTGCTCCATAGGCAACCGACTGCCCGGTGAGATACAATTCATCCCTGGCCCTGGTGGAGGAGACAAACAGCAGACGCCGTTTTTCTTCCACTTCTTCCCGGGTCAGCCCTTTCGTATGGTAATGGCTGATATCATTAAAAACAATGGGCCATTCCATTCCCTTGGAGGAATGGGCCGTGGTCAGAACCACGCCGGGATAGTTCTTCTCCCTCCTGGCACACTGTCCTTCCCCATACTGATCGTAATCCAGGCAGTATTTCATCATTTCTTCCAGATTGGAACGCAGATACAGGGATTTCAGAAAAAGATCAAAGATCTCATCCTCATCCTTTAATGCTTCCACCATCTGCTGAAACAGGAAAAGGTCATTCCGGCTCTGCAGCTGCAGAACCGTTTCTTTCAGCTGTTCCATCCGGGTTTGGATTTCTCCATCCGTCCGGTCCAGCAGCGTGTTTTTCGACGCCGCATTCAGATACACAAAGGCATCCTTTGTGGCGGTTGGATCTTTCATGAACCGTACCAGAGCAATTGCTGCCAGCACCCGCGAATTATCCAGCATCGGTTCCGGATTCAGCATCACCCAGGGAATCCCTGCTTCCGTACAGGCAGTTCCCATTTTCATGAGTTCTTCCCGGGTCGAAGCAAGATACGCCATCTCCTCGTATGCCGTTCCTTCCCCATGTTTTTTCACGATCTGTTTCAGAATACAGGAAATCTCATCTTCTTTTTTCCAGAACTGCTTCACGGTTACCGGAGCTCCATGCGCTCTGGTCGCAGCCAGGCTTTTCATCACACGATTCACATTTTTGGAATTGACCTGGTTTGCGAAATCAATAATCTCAGGCGTTGACCGGTGATTTTCCAATAAATAAAAATCCTCTCCTTTCTCTTTCAGTCGGTCAAAAAAATTGATGATAAATTCCGGAGTCGAACCCCGGAATGAAAAAATGCTCTGGGAATCATCGCCTACCACCATAAAAGATTCAAAAGCCGGGGTATCGATCAGACATTTCAGTATTTCAAACTGTAGTTCATTGGTATCCTGAAATTCATCCACAATAATGTGTTGAAATCCATAATCTTCAAAATAAAACGGATTTTTCTGCAGCAGATCCAGGATCAACAGTTCCTAGTCCGCGTACTCGATCAGATTCCGCTCCATCAGAATGGAATCATATTCCAGATACAGATCCAGAAGCTCTGTCAGACCGGTTCGGTCTGTGACCGTGTACCGTGCGGCTTCCATTCGCTGTCTCAGTTTTTCCTCATCTCCTCTGCTCAGGCGTTCCCGCTTAATTACATCAAAAGCCATCGCCGCCGTATGCAGCGCTCCTTTTATATAAGGAAGGTTCATCTTGAAATTCTTATAATCCAGGCCATGGACTGTATGACTTCCAAGAAGTCCGGCGATAATGGAAAAACGCTCAATGTCATCGATCAGCCGCGGCGGTTTCGTAAACCCAAACAGCTCATAGTTTTTGGCAATGATATCATTCCCAAACGAATGAAACGTTGTAGAAGTCAGCCGGTCAATATCTGCAGGGCATCCCATATCTTCCGCATACAGTCTGACCCGCTCCCGCATCTCCTGGGCACCGGTGCTGGTAAATGTCAGCATACAGATCGCTTCCGGCTTTACACCTTCATCCAGCATAAATGCCACACGGAGAGCACTGACCAGCGTCTTACCGGCTCCGGCACCCGCATTAATCCGGGCAATGCCTTTGCGAAAACCAATGGCTGCCTCCTGCGTATCCGTCAATACCAGATCCGCAATCGGCCTGGCTTTTTTCTTTTTTTCCACGTAATGAGGCGGCTTTGTAAAGTTGCAGACCTCGTAAAAATCACATTTTTCGCAGGTTTTCCTGTCACAGATGGTTTCTCCCTCCAGAAAATCCTGAAACTGCGGCAGAAACCGGGCATCCATTTCTTCTGCTTCCGGGCTGAAGGCCGCATGATGCCGCTCCCACAGCGTAACCACGTTTCCAACATTTTTCTGATTAAAAAAATCCTCATCAAACGCTTTGTTGTCATCCTTTTTCCTGAGAAAATAATAGCTGGCACCTACATGGATGTTGCTATCCGATTTCCGAATCAGCGTTCTGCCATACAAAAGCATGGTATACAGTTCCAGACACTGGTTGGCGCCGGTATCTTTCTTTTTCCCGGTCTGGGTCACATTCGGAAGGCCGCACCGGAGCTTCACAACTTCAATGTAAGGTTCCAATGTTCTGCATTTTTCCTTTTTCCCTTTCTGATTGACAAAAGTCCGTTCAAATTCACGAACTCCCCGGAAAATCAGATCGGGAAGCACTTCCACTTCACACAGATCAAACGGGACAACTGTTTTTGCTGTGACAAACTCCGAACTGCGGGACTCACAGTTCAAATACCGGTTAATCTGTCGGAAAGCATCTTCAAGATGTTCCCATGCAGTCTGCTGCGTGGGATATTCCAGCTTTGCAAATCCTGTTTCCAGTTTTTCCCGGATCGTTTTTTCATCACATCTTTCCCTGTGACGAAGCCCTTCTTTAATAATGTCTTTGATCAGAGAAGCTTTATCATAAACATTCTCTGTCCTTTTGCCTGTTTCAAGCTGCAGCTTTCTGCTCCGTCTGAAATTACAGCGGTTAACCCCCTGCAAATTTCTGCTTTTCAATCGTTCCATTTTGTTTCCTCCTTGGTTTCAGGTAAAACAATATTCAATTGTCTTTTCTCCTGTGGATATGAATTGTTTACGATTGAAATATGTGGAAATTTATTTGATTTGATTTTAAGTTATTTTTTCGTGCCCAGTATTGTTTTTTTCGTGCAAATAGCATATAATGTACATATCAACAGGAAAGGAGATGATTCTATGGCTGGCACTACTACCAATATCAGCATCCGTATGGATTCCGATCTGAAAGCACAGGCTGATGCTCTGTTTGCAGAACTCGGAATGAACCTTTCTACGGCATTTAATATCTTTGTTCGTCAGTCGCTCCGCGAAGGTGGAATTCCTTTTACCATTACTCTGAATCAGCCCAACAAGGAAACGATTTCAGCCATGTTGGAAGCAGAAAGGATTGCGAAAGACCCGTCCGTGAAAGGCTATACCGATCTGGATGAACTTTTTGCAGATCTGAAGAAATGAGAAAAACCAAATATATTGTCAAGCTCACCTCACAATTCAGAAAAGATTACAAACTGGCTCTGAAACGTGGACTGAAGATTAATTTGTTAGAAGATATCGTTGCTGCCCTCTCCATGGGAGAACCGCTTCCGGAAAAAAACAAAGATCACGCTCTAACCGGGAATTGGGCAGGACACAGAGAATGCCACATCCTGCCGGATTGGCTGCTGGTATATCGTATTGAGGACAATGTTTTGGTTCTGACTTTGGCCCGTACCGGAACACACAGTGATTTGTTTGGAAAATAAAATAGCTCCAATAAGAAAGAACGGTTCTTCCATAGAATATGCTAAGACCGTTCTTTTTTAATTACACAGATTTTTAAAATAGATACTTTTTATTTATTAGAATTTTGCAGATATTAATCATCCCCCGCATTTTCGATCTCTTCATCAATCAATTTATGGAGCATTGCCCGGAATTCTTCCAGATTTCCTTTCCTGGCTTTTGATGCTGTCTTTTCATTATCAGGTTTCTTATCCTGATTCCCTGTTCCAGACGGCATTTTTTCTTTGGACACGGCTGGTTTCTTTTCTTTGTTATTCGTCCCGTCTGTGAGGAATGACCGCACCGATACTTCATAGGCAATCCTCTCTTTTCCTTTTCCATCTGATCGGTCTGAAGAATTTTCATTCTGTGCTGCTTTCGGATAATAAATCCGGCTTTGAATCCGGCCTTCCAACGTTACATGGTCACCGGGGGCAAACTGTGCAGCCGCTTCGGCATCTTTTTCCCAGAAAATACAGGGAAGATAATCAGAAATATTATGGGACCGGTTCACTGCAATCTTTACTTCCGTAATCTTTCGACCTCCAGGCGTTTCCCGGAGAAACGGTGTATTGCAGACATATCCGTCAACCTGAATATGATTATTGTCTGTATGTGTTGTTTTTCTGACAGCAAATGCAGATACATACAATCCCAGATGGCGGTTTCCATCTTTATTATAATTGTTGGAACGATACTGTCCAAAAATCTGTACTTTATCCCCGGCCTGAAGGGATGCATTCAGATGTTCTTCCGAGACGAATACCGGAATTTCATCCAGAAATCCGCTGTATCGTTTACTGCATACAGTAGATTGATATATATTGTGATTTTCCCTCCTGTGGCTGAAAACAAAGTCCGATTTTAAAACGCCGATCAGGACTACCCGGTTCATTAAATTCATTCAAGTCTCCTCCTTTGTCTCGCTGAAAATAAGATGTTTTGTCTCTCCTCTCTCACCAGACACTGCCGATGATCCCAGCCGCTGCTGCTGCGAAATAAAAGCAGATACCAGCTGCAATCCGGGGCCAGTCTGTTTGAAAGTGATGGAATCCATAATCTTTTATCCTGCCTGCTGTTTCCGAATACTGCAGTAACAGTCTGGTTCCATGCAAAGCCAGAAAGCCTGCTGCAGTCGTGCAGACCAAGTCCATGACCGCCGAAAAACCAAAATTAAGAGAGAACAGAAAATTAAAGATGACCTTAAGTATTTTGCATAGGGTAATCACCAGCATTCCTGTTAAAAACAGGTGAATCCATTTCCATTTCTGCTCCATCTGCGGATCGGATAGCGTTTCAAATGTCTTCACAAACCGCAGCAGGCTGATCAGGCTCAGGAAAAATCCGGCTGCCATAACAAAACCGGCATAATTGTTAATGAGTGCCTGCAATATACGGAAAAACCCGGTTTCTGTTATAATTGTGTATATAAAAATTACAACTGCTGTCATGACAGCTGCTGCTCTTACGACTATATGCTGCTTGCTAAGTACCCACCCTTTTTGTTTGATCATTTCTATCGTTTTGTTCATGATTGCTCCTTTTCCTGTCGTTTCCTGATTCATTTTCCTGACTTCTTTTCCCGGTCATTATTTTGTCCGTCCCAAACATATGAACTATCAAAACAATGATGCCGGTAAACGACGCCCCGGTCAAAAATCCTATCGTATACAAGTCCATTATTTTACCTTTCTTAGATTATGTTAGATAGCTGAATAGCTGCGTTGCGCGCTGCTTCTGTTAATATGGCTTTTTTATTGTAAACCGGCTCACTCAAAAACGATTTTTATCAAAACCAATTCGCCCTCCCTCTTTTTTCATGTTCCATCAGAAACCCGGAAGGACGGTATAAAAACAAAACGCCCCGGGGATTCACCTGAGACGTTCTGCCGTGACAAATCATGCTGATAATTTCCTGATTGCTGCAAGCGCTTCTTTGCACTGTTCAAGACTGAATCTTCCGATATTGGTTCTGCCATATGGAAGTTTCATTTCGTCGGACAAATACGCGTAGGTTTCCGATACCGTCCATCCTTTCTGATCCTGGAGATCCATCAGTGCGGTATCGACCCTTTTTCTGTAATCAAGCAATTCCTTATCAGAAGCACTCATAAGAATCGGTATCTTTTTATGCGTGGAAAACGCTTTTTTGCAGACCGGGCACTTACAGCGCAGATTGTTGTGGACCGCTTCCCCATAAAGGAAATCATTTCCACAAAACGGACACTCCATTATAAAATAGTATAACCCACGCAAATTAGAAGCCTGTTTCAAATTAGCATTTCCATGCTAATTCTGGATAGACTTTCTCTTTCGTGAAATTGGTTTCGGTGCTTTCTTGGTTTTGTTTTCTGCTGAAGCAGCTTTTGCATTTACAACC
>JAQYDI010000185.1 GCA_028724245.1 Lachnospiraceae bacterium | reverse complement strand
GTGAGCAAAGCTGTATCAGAAAGAGGACACCATGGAAAAAGTGGAATTAGATTTGCAACGCAATATATGCCTAAAATTGATCAAGCCATTAATCAGGCAAAAAAATATGCGTCAAATGAAGAAGAATTAATAGATAATATTGGTTGCAATTTATGGAAGTTAATGGAGGAACTGAAGAAATACGGGAAAGATGAATGCGGTGATCAATAATTGATTTTCAGCAATAATTTGACATTCTCGGGGGCGTTTTGTATGCCCCTTTTTTTGTTTGTGTGCACCGTAAGTGTGTGGTACAATGAGTGTAGATGTTACATGTAGAAATATCATAGGTATGGTTGTGGTGTTTGTTGATTGTATTATGGACTGGGGGTGCCTGTGTGCGGCAGACGATTGGGATTGGTCATCAGGATTTTGAGGATATTCGGTTAGAGCATTGTTTTTATGTTGATAAGACGGATTTTATCCGGGAGTGGTGGGAGTACAGGGATTGTGTGACTTTGATTACCCGTCCGCGCCGGTTTGGGAAGACGCTTGCCATGAGTATGGTGGAGAAGTTTTTTTCTGTGAAGTATGCCGGCCGGGGGGATTTGTTTGAGGGACTGGCGGTCTGGGAGCGGGAGGAATACAGGAGGCTTCAGGGAAGCTATCCGGTTATCAGTCTTTCTCTGGCGAATGTAAAGGATACGATTTATGCGGATGCCAGAAAGAAAATCTGTCAGATTCTGGAAAATGTATATTCGCAATTTTATTTTCTTCTGGATGGTGAAATCCTGAATCCCAATGAGAAAAGATATTTTAAGAGCGTAACCAGTGATATGGATGATCCTACAGCAACCATGGCTCTTCACCAGCTGTCCATGTTTCTGTCCCGTTTTTATGGCAAAAAGGTGATCATTCTGCTGGATGAATACGATACTCCCATGCAGGAAGCGTATGTGAATGGATACTGGGATGAGATGACAGCATTTATCCGGAATCTGTTCAATTCTACATTTAAGACCAATGCTTTTCTGCTGCGTGCAATCATGACGGGAATTACACGGGTGAGCCGGGAGTCTGTTTTTTCAGATCTGAACAATCTGGAGGTGGTTACGACAACTTCCTGTAAATATGCATCTTCATTCGGTTTTACGGAGGAGGAGGTCTTTTCGGCGCTGGATGAGTATGGGCTGAGCGACAGCAGAAAGCTGGTTAAAATGTGGTATGATGGCTTCACGTTCGGCTTGCAGAAGGATATCTACAATCCATGGTCGATCATCAATTTTCTTGAAAAGAAAAGACCGGATATTTACTGGGCCAATACCAGCAGCAACCAACTGGTGGGCAAACTGATCCGTCAGGGAAGCAAAACAGTCAAACAGGATTTTGAAAAACTGCTTTCGGGGCAGGCACTGGAAACGGAAATTGATGAGCAGATCGTGTATAACTGTCTGGATACCAATGAAAATGCCATCTGGAGTCTGCTTCTGGCCAGCGGTTACCTGAAAGTAAAGGAAATCAGGACGGCCTGTTCAGGAGGGGAAGAGTATCCGGGAAGCTACCGGCAGATATATGAGCTGGTACTGACCAATCTGGAAGTAAAATTTATGTTTGAAAACATGGTAAAAGAGTGGTTTGCCCCCGGAGCTTCCGATTACAGCGACTTCATCAGAGCGCTTCTGGCAGATGATGTAGATGCCATGAATGTTTATATGAACCGTGTCGCACTGCAGACCTTCAGCTTTTTTGATGTGGGAAACAGACCTTCGAAAGAAGCAGAGCCGGAACGGTTCTATCACGGCTTTGTACTGGGGCTGATGGTCGAACTGGCTGACCGGTATGTTATCACATCCAATCGGGAAAGCGGATTCGGACGCTATGATATCATGCTGAAATCCCGCAGGGAAAATCAGGAGGGAAGGGATGCGATCATTATCGAGTTTAAAGTTTTCAATCCTGCAAAGGAGAAAGACCTCGGGGAGACAGTAGAGAAAGCAAAAGAACAGATTGCAGCCAGACAGTATGAAGCAGCTCTGGAAGCAGAGGGCATACCGGCGGACAGGATCCGCAGATATGGGTTCGCCTTTTGCGGCAAACAGGTGTTGATCGGGTAATTGTTCCAGACTATTGCCTGTCGTGTTCTGCCTCCTGCTGTACCAGCCCCTTCCTGTAATTGGCCGGTGAGACCCCGGTCTGTTTTTTGAAGATCCGGCTGAAATACAGCGGATTCTCGTATCCGACCAGATCACTGACCTCATTGATATTGCAGCTGGTGTTTTCCAGCAGCCACCGGGCCTTGGCAATGCGCATGCTGGTGATATACTGCATGGGGGACATGCCGATATACTGTCGGAAGCTGCGGATGAACCAGCAGGTGCTCATATGCCGGGATGCGGCATATTCCTGAATACTGATGGGAGAACGCAGATTCTCGTTGAAGAAGTGGACCGCATGTTCCACTTCTTCCCGGATTCTGTGATTTGAGCCTGACTCCTCCTGCAGACTGCGGTACATCAGCAGAAGAATCTGTTCAAAAAGCAGAAGAACCAGCTCCTCACGGCGGATTCCCGGCACCTGCAGCTCCCGGATGATCCTGAGAAAAAGCTGCTGATACTCCGGCGAAGAACCGGCGTGTACCATATGCGTTTCGGCACCGAAACCATTTTTCTCCATCACCGCTTCTACATCACTCCCCGTAAAATGAATCCAGTACACCTCCGGCCTGTCCTCAGCATGATACGTATAATCCTGAGCAATCCCCGGCCGGTAAAGAAGCATATGCCCCGCAGACACCACCTCAGTCACACCATCATAATTCACCACGATCCGCCCCGAAGCCACATAGATCAGCTGATAATCCTTCCTCCCATGAGGCCTGCACGTATTAAACACCGCCCGTCCCGCCAACCGGTAAACCCCGCAGCTCTTCACGATCAAAGGAGCCCCCAGATCCTCATAATCCACATCCGTATTATTCAAGTACCCCGCATTCGCATACATAAAAACACCCCCACATCTCAGCTGCAAAGCCAGAACTGCACCCATTGTATCATTTTGTCCATATTTTGTCCAATCCCTGATATGGTTTTTTCTGTTCTTCTGTCCTATACTGATACTAACACACCGCGCAGAGGGCGGGGCTTTACCCCTGCAATGCCGGAAAGATCAAGGAGGAGAAAACGATGATGATTCCCGGATATTACGAAGATCTTCATATGCTGCACGAAAATACCATGCCTAACCGTGCATATTATATTCCCGCGTCGGAGAGAATGGACGATCTGGTGGAAAACAGAGCCCGTTCCGACCGTTTTCAGCTGTTGAACGGAGACTGGAAATTCCGGTATTATGAGAGTATTTACGATTTAACAGACCGGTTTTATGAAGAAGGATACGATACGCAGACATACGATACCATACCGGTACCCGGCGTATGGCAGAATTACGGTTATGACTGCCATCAGTACACCAATACCCGCTACCCCTTCCCCATGGATCCGCCCTATGTGCCCCAGGAAAATCCCTGCGGCGCTTATGTGCATGTTTTCGATTATCAGAAAGATGAGAAGGCACCGAAGGCTTACCTGAATTTTGAAGGCGTGGATTCCTGCTTTTATGTGTGGCTGAACGGAACGTATGTGGGTTACAGTCAGGTTTCCCATTCCACCAGTGAGTTTGACGTGACGGAACAGCTGAAGGAAGGCGCCAATACGCTGGCCGTGCTGGTACTGAAGTGGTGCGACGGCAGCTATCTGGAGGATCAGGACAAATTCCGCATGAGCGGCATTTTCCGTGATGTCTATCTGCTGAAACGTCCCGAGCAGGGGATTTTTGACTATTTCCTGACCACAGCGCCGGGGAAAAAGCAGGCGCTGGTGGATATCCGTTTCCGCTATCTGGACGAGGTCATTCCCGGCGAAATCTCCATTTACGATGCGGAAAACAGGCTGGCAGCCCATACTGATACGGTGGAGCTGCTCACCGGTCAGGAACCGTATCAGGCAAAAGTACAGCTGCAGATTGAAGATCCGGTTCTCTGGAATGCGGAAAAGCCGTACCTGTACACCATTGTATACCGGTTTGGTGAGGAAGTGATCACCGACCGGCTGGGCATCCGTCAGATCCGGGTGGAAAATCAGGTGGTTACCGTCAACGGCGTCAATGTGAAATTCCACGGCACCAATCGGCACGACAGCGACCCGGTGACCGGCTTTGTCATCAGCACGGAGCAGATGAAGAAGGACCTCCTGCTGATGAAGCAGCACAACATGAATGCCATCCGCACCAGCCATTATCCCAATGATCCCCGGTTCTACCAGCTGTGCGACCAGTACGGATTTTTCGTCATCGATGAGGCTGATATAGAAAGCCACGGAACGGCAGATGTCTATATGAAGGATGCTGACTGGGATACGAGGAGAATACGCTGGAACCGGGCCATTGCCGACAATCCCGATTTTACGGAAGCCACAGTGGACAGGGTGCAGCGCTGCGTGCACCGGGACAAAAACCGCCCCTGTGTTGTGATCTGGTCCATGGGAAATGAATGTGCCTACGGCTGTACCTTTGAGGAAGCTCTGAAATGGACAAAACAGTTTGACAGAACCCGCCTGACCCATTATGAAAGCGCCAGATATACCGCGGGTGACCGCAAATACGATTTCTCCAATCTGGATCTGCACAGCAGGATGTATCCCTCCTTTGCCGAAATCAGATATTATTTTAACAGCAATCCCGACAAACCCTATGTCATGTGCGAATACTCCCATGCCATGGGCAACGGCCCCGGTGACTTTGAAGAATATTTCCAGCTGATCCAGCAGAATGACGGTTTCTGCGGCGGTTTCGTATGGGAATGGTGCGACCATGCCATTTACAAGGGAGAAAGCCGGAACGGAAAATCCATGTATTTCTACGGCGGCGACCATCATGAGGAACCCCACGACGGCAACTTCTGCATGGACGGTCTGGTTTACCCCGACAGACGGCCCCACACCGGTCTGCTGGAATTCAAAAATGTGCATCGCCCCGCCCGCGTCGTGTCATTTGACCGGAAAACAGGCAGACTTACCCTGCACAACTACATGGATTTCACCAGCCTGCGGGATTATGTGAATATCCGCTGCACCGTTACCTGCGACGGGGAAATGTTTCAGACGGAGACTTTCACAGGCAGAAAAGTGCCTGATATCAAACCGCACAGGGAAGGCCATCTTACGCTGAAACTTCCGGTACCGGATCAGGGAAAATGTTTCCTGAAGGTGGAATATCTGCCGGTTCATGGAGGTGGAGCAGAGCTTGGATTTGATGAAATCCCGCTGGAAAATAAAAATTTCGAAAACCGGAAAGCGCAGGCGCTCAGAAACGGTGAAAATCTGATCCTGTCCGCAGATGCAGCCGCCGGTTTCTGCACAGCTCCTTCTTCTGTTTCCGCAGACCGGCTGATGAACGGTGAGATCCAGGTGGAGGAAAATGACCGATATCTGTTGATCCGTCATCCTTATTTTACATACACCTACAACAAACTGACCGGTCTTTTTGAGAAAATGGTATTCGAACAGAAGCAGTATCTGGATCATCCCATGGAAGTGAATATCTGGAGAGCACCTACGGACAATGACCGCAATATCAAAAAGGTATGGCGGGAAGCACGTTATGACCGCACCGTAACGCGGGCCTATAAGACTTCTTACCGAAAAGAAGAAGGAAAGGTGTGCATCCACAGCACCATGTCCGTATCTGCCGTAACGATCCAGCGGATCCTGAATCTGGAAACAGACTGGACCGTCACCGACAAAGGCCGGATCGAAGTCACCATGCATGTGGAAAAGGATCCGGAATTCCCCATGCTGCCCCGGTTCGGTCTGCGCCTGTTCCTTCCGGAAAAGATGCAGCAGGTAACCTACTGCGGTCTCGGCCCCACGGAAAGCTACCGGGACAAACGCAGAGCCTGCAGCTACGGAATCTATACCGGAACGGCAGCTTCCCTGCATGAGGACTACATCCGTCCGCAGGAAAACGGAAGCCACGACGGCTGTGATTACGTCATTATCAGGGAAGAAAATGCAGCAGGAGAAAACGGAATCGGAGAAAACAGCAGCAGAGAAACCGTAAACGGAAAAATCATGGGTCTGGCAGCAGTCAGCAGCATGCCGTTTGCCTTCAACGCGTCCATTTACACACAGGAGGAACTGACAGAAAAAGCCCACAACTTCGAACTGGAGCCCTGCGGACATACGGTTCTCTGTCTGGACTACCGCCAGAACGGCATCGGCTCCAACAGCTGCGGCCCGGAACTGGATGAAAAATACCGCTTTGCGGAGAATCACTTCATATTTAATGTATCACTGATTCCCTTCTGCGGAGAATAACAAAAAGAACAGAAAAAAACAGTCGGAAAAACAATAAAAGATAGTCGAAAAGCAATATGTGCCTGTAAAAGCAGACCATAGAACTTTTTGACTATCTTTTTTGTTTTAAGAGGAATAGGAACGGGCATTTTAATAATAAAATTTTTCAGTACAGGGAAATAATAAACAAAACATCATGTAACTGGACATATTTGCTAAATAATATGCATAAACTAATGTCTTTTATTATAGTCAATGTTGACTTTTTTTATCTAAAGTAGTAAAATTACCTCAATTTCAGAGTCCGGCATGGGAAGAGGAAAGAACAGACGGCAGTTATATGGTATCCAACAGCATCTCTTCCGGCCGGAATCGCTTTGGGATCAAAATCTACAGGAGGAGAAAGATGTACGAAAGCGCCAAGAACCGCTGGTTTAAGCATTTTGATTTTATGCTGCTGGATATGGTGGTCATTGAACTGACTTACCTGCTGGTATGTTATCTGCGTATGAAAAACAACTGGTATCTGTTTACCAACCTGTACCGAAGCATGCAGGTCTTCGTTGTTTTAGTTGATTTTATTATTATCTGTGCAATTCCCGTTCATAAAAACATATTGAAAAGAAAAGTACATCAGGAGTTATGGGAATCGATGAAAAATGTATCGATTCTTGTGATGGCCCTGATGCTGTACCTGTATTTTCAGCAGCAGACGTATTTCTTTTCCCGAAGTGTGTTTACATTTTTCTGGATTCTGGCCAGTATCCTCATATGGCTGGAACGTTCCCTGTATAAGATCTTTGTACGGAAACAACTGCTGAAAAAAGGCAGTCTGCCTCTGATGCTGCTGGTCACCGACAGCACCAGAATGAATGAAACCATAGCGAAGATGAAACGGCACAGTGAAAACCGTTTTATTCTGAAAAGCGTGGTTCTGACCGATTACCGGAAGATCACGGCGCAGGCGGCAGAGGATAAGGTGCCGTCAGTCAATATCATCGGTGACTGTGAGGCCATGTTTGAATATCTGAAGGATCATGTCATCGATGAGATCATGCTTGATGTGGATGATACGAAGCTGGCGGAAAAGCTGACGCAGGAACTGATGATCACCGGCGTTACGGTCCACATCAATCTGGTACGGGCCTTCGGCGAACTGCCCAATCAGATGATCGAAAGAGTTGGCGGTCTGACTGTTATGACCTCCAGCGTCCATGTGGCTTCTCCCATCCAGCTGCTGCTTAAACGTGTCATGGACATCGCCGGAAGTCTGGTGGGACTGCTCATCACAGGCATCGCATTTATCATCTTTGCACCAATCATTTACGTACAATCCCCCGGACCGATCTTCTATTCCCAGCTGCGGGTAGGAAAAAACGGGAGAAAATTCAAAATCTACAAATTCCGCTCCATGTACCCCGATGCGGACAAACGAAAAGCGGAGCTGATGAAAGACAACAAAATGGATGGTCTCATGTTCAAAATGGACAACGATCCCCGGATCTTCCCCATCGGCCGCGTCATGCGGAAGCTGTCCATCGACGAACTGCCCCAGTTCTACAACATCCTGAAAGGCGACATGAGCCTGGTGGGAACCCGTCCGCCGACAGTAGACGAGTGGGAGCAGTACAGCCCCCACCACCGCGCAAGACTCTGCGCCAAACCGGGCCTCACCGGCATGTGGCAGGTCAGCGGCCGGAGCGACATCACCAACTTTGAAGAAGTCGTGGAACTGGATATGAAATATATCCGCGAATGGAACCTGTTTCTGGATATCAAACTGCTGTTCAAAACCGTACAGGTGGTACTGACAGGGCAGGGATCGGTGTGAGAAGAAAGATACAGACGCTGACGTTTGAATTAGGAGAATATTTAGACAATGAAGAAAAGGAAATATTTAAGGATTGCCATGCTGGGGCAGAAGCGGATTCCATCCAGAGAAGGCGGAATTGAGATCGTAGTTGAAGAACTCGGCACCCGAATGGTCAGACTGGGGCATGAGGTCACATGTTATAACCGCAGAGGTCATCATGTAAGCGGTAAAAAATATGATACGGAGAAAATGAAAGAATACAAAGGAATCCGGCTGAAAACGGTATTCACCATCGACCGGAAAGGATTTGCAGCCATGACATCATCGGTTTTTGCTGCATTAAAAGCGGCATTCGGACCTTATGATGTGGTTCATTTTCATGCGGAAGGCCCCTGCGCCATGCTCTGGCTTCCCAAACTGTTTGGAAAACGGTGTATTGCCACAATTCACGGTCTGGATCACCGCAGAGCAAAATGGGGTAGATTCGCCAGCCTGTACATTATGATCGGCGAGAAATGCGCGGTAAAATTTGCAGATGAAATTATTGTCCTCAGTGAAGAAATGCAGAAATATTTTATGGATGTATACGGGCGAAACACACTGTATATACCAAATGGCGTAAACCGTCCTGTTCACAGAAAAGCAGATCTGATCACGAAAGCGTACGGTCTCCATAAAGATGATTATCTGTTGTTTCTGGGACGGCTGGTACCGGAAAAAGGACTGAAATATCTGATTGAAGCATATAAAAATGTGGAAACAACGAAGCGGCTGGTTATTGCAGGCGGTGCCTCCGACACCAATGGCTTCATGGCCAATCTGAAACAGATGGCAGAAAGCGATGAAAGGATCCTTTTCACCGGTTTTGTACAGAATGAAATCCTGGAAGAACTGTACAGCAATGCCTACATATATGTCCTTCCCTCAGATCTGGAAGGCATGCCGCTGAGCCTTCTGGAAGCAATGAGCTATGGAGACTGCTGTCTGGTATCCGACATACCCGAATGCGCAGAAGTAGTAGAAGATAAAGGAATCATTTTCAAAAAATCAGATGTGGAAGATCTGACAGAAAAACTGCGGTATGCATGCGAACATGCAGAAGTCGTACAGCAGTATAAAGCAGAAGCAGAAGACTTTATATGTGGAAAATACAACTGGGATGATGTGGTCGATAAGACACTGGCGGTGTACAGGAGATAATGACAGAAAACACAGGGAAGAAATACGGTATGAGAGTTTTAATGATTAATAAGTTTCTGTATCCCAACGGGGGCAGTGAAACATACATATTTAAACTGGGTGAGCATCTGGAAAAGATGGGGCACGAAGTCCAGTACTTTGGCATGGAGCACGAAGGCCGCTGTGTTGGCAACCGGGTCAATGCTTATACATCTGACATGGATTTCCACGGCGGAAGCAAATTATCGAAGCTGACATATCCGCTTAAGACGATTTACAGCAGGGAGGCGCGGGTGCAGCTTCGCAGGGTGCTGGACGATTTCCATCCGGATATCTGCCACCTGAACAACTTTAACTACCAGCTGACGCCTTCCATGATTCTGGAAATCGTAAAGTGGAGGAAAGAGACCGGTAAGGATTGCAGGATCGTTTTCACGGCACACGATTACCAGCTGGTCTGCCCGAACCACATGTGCAACAATCCAAATACAGGAGAGAACTGCGAGAAGTGCCTCGGCGGACACTTTATCAATTGCACGAAAGGAAAGTGCATTCACGGCTCAACGGCGAAATCAGCGATTGGCACGATGGAAGCGATGTTCTGGAAGCTGAAAGGAACCTACAGGTACATTGACACAATGATCTGCTGCTCCGGGTTTATGAAGAGCAAAATGGATACCAATCCGCTGTTTGCAGCCAAAACTGTGGCAATGCACAACTTCATCGACAAGGTGGAGTGGAAGGATGTACAGAAGAAGGGTTACGTTCTGTACTTCGGCCGTTTCTCCGAGGAGAAGGGCATCGGCACACTCATCGAGGTCTGTAAGGAGCTGCCGGATGTACAGTTCATCTTTGCCGGTACCGGTCCGTTGGAAGACAGCATGAAGGGTGTAAAGAACATCAGAAACGTTGGATTCCAGAAGGGCGAAGCACTGGAAAAGCTGATCCGGGAAGCACAATTCTCTATCTATCCGTCCGAGTGGTACGAAAACTGCCCGTTCTCCGTGATGGAATCCCAGATGTACGGCACACCGGTACTGGGTGCGAACATCGGCGGCATCCCGGAACTAATCCAGGTTGGCAGGACCGGTGAATTGTTTGAGAGCGGTAATGGTGCTGATCTGAAGATAAAAATTCAGAAGCTCTGGGATGATAAGAAGCTGTGTGAGCAGTACAGCGAGAACTGCAGGGACATCAGTTTTGATACCATCGATGAGTATTATGAGAAAATTATAAAGATTTATCAGGGAAATAATTGAAATACACAGCGGTAAAGCTGCCGCAAGAGGAGAGAATATTATGTCAAAGAATAACGGTGAAAAGAAACTGAATGGTACAGTCATTGTAACTTATCGCTGCAATGCGCGCTGTTCCATGTGCAATCGATATAAAGCCCCTTCCAAGCCGGAAGAGGAGATTTCCATTGAGACAATCAAGAAGCTGCCAAAGATGTACTTTACAAACATCACCGGCGGTGAGCCTTTCATTCGTACCGACCTGAAGGATATTGTGCGAGAACTGTATAAGAAGTCCGACCGTATCGTTATCTCTACCAACGGCTTCTTTACCGACCGCATCGTTGATCTCTGCAAAGAATTCCCTCAGATCGGTATTCGTATTTCTATTGAAGGTCTGGAACAGACAAACAATGAAATCCGCGGTCTGCAGAACGGCTACCAGAGAGGCTATCAGACCCTGAAAACTTTACGTGAGATGGGCATGAAAGACGTTGGATTCGGCATGACTGTTCAGGATAAGAACGCTCCTGACCTTGTGCCGCTGTACAAGATATCTGATGAAATGGGCATGGAGTTCGCCACAGCAAGTCTTCATAACAGTTTCTACTTTGTGGAAGCGAAAAATATCATCCATGACCGTCCCATGGTAGCTAAGAACTTTGAGGATCTGGTTAATGAGCTGCTCCGCAGCTGGAGCCCGAAAAAGTGGTTCCGTGCTTACTTTAACCACGGTCTGATCAATTATATCTACGGTCAGAAGCGTCTGCTGCCCTGCGATATGAGCTTTGATACTTTCTTCATCGACCCGTATGGTGATGTTATGCCCTGCAATGGTACTAAGGATAAAGAGGTTATGGGCAATCTGAATACCCAGAGCTGGGACGAACTGTGGAACAGCCCGGAAGCAGAGAAGGTAAGAAAGAAAGTTCGCTGCTGCGACCGTGACTGCTGGATGATCGGTTCTGTCAGCCCGGCTATGCATAAGTATATCTGGAAACCGGCAATCTGGGTAATCTGGCATAAGTTTAAGGCACTGTTCAGTAAACATCCGTACAGCATGTATGAGCTGAAGATCTGCCGTGACTATCGTGATGGCAAGGTGAGCAAGGAAGAACTGGATAAGTGCAGCACCTGCGATATGAACTGTGTGATTAATAATGGTTTGAGTGAGGCAAGTATGGAGCAGCTCAAGGATAAGACCGGTGAAGAAATTGTGGATGCGGATATTGCGGAGCAGATGGAGAAGAAGTGATGAATATCCTGTACATAGCTTATTCATGTAACCCTTTTGCCGGAAGTGAAGATAAAATCGGTTGGTGCGTTCCCTATGAAAGCTCAAAGACAAATAATGTATATGTGATTACGAAAGAAGAACAGCGTGAACCGGTTGAAAAATATTTGCAGAGTCACCCACTTGCAAATATAAAATTTTATTATGTTGATATTCCGAATTTTTATAAAAAAGTATTCAAGGGATTCATGTATTCTGGGAGACTCAATGTGTGGAATAAGAGAGCGCTCCCGCTTGCAAAACGAATTTGTGTAGACAAAAAAATAGAAATTATACACCAGATCACCCCAATTGAGTTTCGAGCAATTGGAGACTACGGGAAAATAAAAAATATCAAGTTTGTATGTGGTCCGCTCGGTGGTGGAGAGTCTTTACCTAAGGGTTTAAAGGATTATACAAAGGGATATGAAATTATTGAAATTGTCCGTACGATAATAAATCACTGGTATCGTTTTAAGTTGAGAGTCACAGGAAAACTAAATTGTTGTGACTACATCATGTTTGCAAATAAAGAAACTAAAGAATTCCTCGTGGGGCAGAACTAAACTGTCCATATGAGCTAGTTTTTGACAACGGATTGAGACCGGATGAATTATAGCAATCCAATAAATTAATGCATATATCCGGACGCATGAAACCATCCTTCACAATCAGAAATACTAATGGTAGAAAATGCCCTTTGAATGGCTGATGGAAGTTCATTTACTACCCGCACCTTTTCCTTGCGAAGA
>JAQYDI010000184.1 GCA_028724245.1 Lachnospiraceae bacterium | reverse complement strand
ACTGTCACGAAAAGCATATCTGCCGATTTTTTTCGCACCGGGTGTTGTTTCCTTACTGTATCTGCTGTTTTTCTTCCCGGAGTAGTTTCTGAATTTCCTGCTGCAGCTGCGGATTATTTGTGATCTTTTCTCTGCAGTTTTCTGCAAATTCATGAGAATTTGTTATTATTTCTCCTGTTCCGAGATTTTGACAGCAAATAACCGGTTTTTTGTAGATTTTTTTCATCAGATCCCTCCCGCCTATCATTCGCACAGTAGATTACTTTAAGATAATACTCCTGAGAATCCTCAAAACATCTGTTTTCGAATTCTATAGTACAACATAATAATAACCAGAACTGCGGGAAATGTCAATCGTTCCGGGCAATAAAATTCAGCCAAAATTCCTATTTGGAATCAACTCCTGTATGAAGTCCATGACCCTCTATTCCTGTGATACTTTTACTTTGTATCTGTTCACAAGTTCCATTTAATGAAGAAAGGGGTTAAAAGTATGGGACGACATGGAGAAAATATCAGAAAACGAAAAGATGGACGATGGGAAGCCCGTATTATTCAGGGGTACAATGCAGATGGCAGAGCCAAATACCGTTATTTGTACGGGAAAACCTATCAGGAAGTAAAAAGCAAGAAAGCAAAGGCTCTGGTGGAGCAGCGGACACAACCTGCGTCGGAAACCGGAAATCTGAAAATAACCTTCGGTCAGATCGCTGATGAGTGGCTGCAATTAAGGAAATCCATGGTTAAGGAATCTACATATGCCAATTATGCCAATATCATTGAACGGCATCTGCAGCCGGAGCTTGGCAAAGTATATCTGTCGGCAGTCACTTCGGAAATGCTTGAAACATTTCTGAATCAGAAGCTGCAGAACGGGCGGCTCGATGGAAAAGGCGGACTTTCCACCAAAACAGTTGCCGATATGCGTTCCGTGATCAAACTCGTGCTGCAGTATGCCCGGAGACGCAATTATCCCTGCAGAGCGGATATTTACATATCCTGCCCCGGTGTAAAAATGCCGGAAATTCAGATTTTCACGCGGCAGGAGCAGGCACGGCTTGAAAAAGTGCTGTTTGAAACGCAGGCAGAGATCCATCTGGGGATTCTGATCGCTCTGTACGGAGGCCTGAGAATCGGAGAGGTCTGCGCCCTGCAATGGGGAGATTTTGACTTTGAAAGCAGTACGGTAACCGTCAATAAAACGGTAATCCGCATACGTGATATGGATTCTTCCTCTGACCGGAAAACGAAACTGCTCATCGAACGGCCCAAAACACAATGCTCCAACCGGACGATTCCTCTCCCGGATTTTATCATTTCCTGTTTTGAAAAGCACCGGAAAAATGATGAACTTTACCTGTTAACAGGGACAGAGCAGTTTATGGAACCGCGCACATGCCTTGAAAAGTACAAAAGAGTGCTTCGAGCAGCAGAATTAACGATTTCAACTTTCATGCACTGAGACATACCTTCGCCACCCGCTGTGTGGAAAACGGATTTGACATCAAATCGCTCAGTGAAATTCTGGGACACGCAAACGTTAATACCACCATGCAGAGATACGTCCATCCCTCCATGGAGCTGAAAAAAGAGCAGATGAACCGGCTTGCACAGGTATCGGTTTATGGTCAGAATCATGGTCAGAAAAGCGAATAAACACCTGTTGTTTTCATGCAGTCAAACAGAAAATCCAGAAGTAATCTACTTTAAGAACATTTTTTACAGACATGCGATACAGACATGCGATAATAAAAAAACTGAAAAGTGAAATAAAAAAACTGCAGTTCTGCGACATTTTCTGTCACAGACTGCAGTTTTTATTTACAGCTGTATGTATCTATACATCCAGCTTCAGATCTCCTTCTTTGATCCATCCGATTTTACGCAGCAGTTCTCCAAGTATAAAGGTAATAACCGCGGGCAGGACAAAGCAGACCAGTATAATTCCGATCCACATGGATGCGCCGCCTTCCGGCATGGCGGTGTAAACGCCGATGGGGCCTACCAGACCACAGGTTCCCATACCTGCTCCTGCTGCAATGTTCTCCATTTTGAAAATAACCGTGGCAATGGGACCGGTGACCATGGATGCGAGAATGGGCGGAATCCAGATCCTGGGGTTCTTTACAATGTTGCCGATCTGCAGCATGGAGGTTCCAAGTCCCTGTGCCAGCAGGCCGCCCCAGCCATTCTCACGGAAGCTCATCACGGCAAATCCGATCATCTGTGCACAGCATCCGGCTGTGGCTGCACCGCCGGCGATTCCGTCCAGAGAAAGCATAATGCAGATTGCGGCACTGCTGATAGGAAGGGTCAGAGCAATCCCCACCAGAGCAGATACCAGAATACCCATCAGGAAGGGCTGCATTTCCGTTGCAGCTTTGACCAGATTGCCGAAAGCCGTCATGAAACCGGATACGCCGGGACCTACAAAGATGGCGATCAGAGTACCCGAGAAAATCGTAACTGCCGGGGTAACAAGGATATCGACCCTTGTCTCCTTGGACACGATCTTACCCAGTTCAGCAGCCACGATCGTTGCCAGCAGAGCGCCGACAGGCCCGCCCAGCGCATTGCCTGCAAAGCCTACCGTAGCTGCGGAAAACAGAACCAGCTGCGGCGCATTCAATGCATAGGCGATGGACACGCCCAGCGCCGGACCGGTAGCCGACTTGGCATACTCCTGAATCGATTTGAAAATCTCCACACCGGTTTTGTCTCCCAGTGTTCCGAATATGGTGCCAATCAACAGAGAAGCAAACAGACCAAAAGCCATTGCTCCCATAGCGTCTATCAGATATGTCTTTACGCTGATATTCACGCCTTTTTTCTTCAGAAATTCTTTCATAACAATAAGTTGTTCCTTTCCTGTTTATCAAGCGTCATTTGTTTCGCGTAACAGTATACTATTTTTTCGTTGTAAATTCAACTGTTATATCATCTGTAAACATGGTTGTAAAGTCTGTTTCAAGATTGTTTGAAATTATTATGGTTTGAAATCATTTCTGAAAATCAGATAGATTATCTGAAAGTGAAATACTTCATGGAAGATTACGGGAAAATACCTGTCCGGCTGGGATTTTATCCATAGTCCGACTGAAAATCTGACCATGAACAGACTGCCGGATTCCTGAGTTTCAGATAAATCAGCAAATTGATTATCGGTGTCGGAAATGACCATTCTTTTGACCACAAATTAGAAGGAAAACGATATCATTTTGGGATGAGAAAAGCATATTTTCCCTGCGCAAAATAGAAAAAAACAGCTTTACTGTGTTGACTTAAATACATTCCGGTAGTAAAATTGCAGAAAAATTTAAGTTTTTCAGTCAGAAAACGGCGAATAAAGTATTTCACTTTAAGAAAAAACACTGTATTTCTGCAGTTTTTTTTATCAAGACCGCATATTCAACTGCCCTGACTGAAAACAGAAGGAGCATTTATGCTGCAGGAGCTGATGGAACGTTATCTGAATGACCTGAAAATCAGGGGTTTAAATGAAAATTCACTGGAAATATGCCGCCGCAGTCTGTATTCACTGCACGACAGCCTGCCGGAGGATAGAATCCTGACGAAAAAGAATCTGCTTAGCTGGAAGATGAACCTGTTTCCGTCGGATGATTCATGGGAAATTATGAATGCTGAAATAACGGCAGTTAATGGATTTTTAGCGTACATCGGACAGACCGACCTGTTCCTTGCCCCGTTCATGCATCCTCAAACAGGAAAATGCCGGGAGCTGACCAGAGAAGAATACCTGCGTCTGCTGCATACTGCCAGAATGTATGTAAACAAACGGCTTTATCTGATCATCAAAGTGCTCTGCTGCACCGCTGTGACTGCTCAGGAACTGCACGGTCTGACAATCGAACTGCTTCAGGGCAGAAGTTCCCGACAACCTGAAGAACATCCGCTGCAGGACAACCCGCAGGACAACCCGTCGGACAGCAATCCTGCAGAGCAATACTGTTTCTACATCCCTGATATACTGAGAGAAGAACTTCTCCGGTATGCCTCAGAAAAGGGAATCGTATCCGGTTCTCTGTTTGTGACAGGAAACGGTGCACCGCTGGATGTCAGCAATATCCGGAAAAGCCTGAAAACGATCTGTCCCGATGCAGATGCAATGTCATTTACTTAAAGTAAAATGAGCATTAAAATATTTCTTTTCATCTTACTAACCAGTGAACTTAAGAACAGTATAAAAAAGTAAATAGGTAAAAAGCCTGCAAATATATTTAAATTTGTATTTTTTCGAAAAAACA
>JAQYDI010000183.1 GCA_028724245.1 Lachnospiraceae bacterium | reverse complement strand
GCCATGATGTATATCGTCGTGATCCTGCTGGGTACTTCCGTAGGTGCCACCACCAGTGCGGAAGCATTCCTGAACTGGACCACCATCAAGATCGTGCTGCTGGGCCTGGTCGCATTCTGCTTCGGTACCGCAACCGGTGTTGTCTTTGGTAAGATCATGTGCAGACTGACCGGCGGCAAGGTCAATCCGCTGATCGGTTCTGCCGGCGTATCCGCCGTTCCCATGGCAGCCCGTGTATCCCAGAAGGTGGGTGCAGAAGCAGACCCCACCAATTTCCTGCTGATGCACGCAATGGGACCCAACGTGGCCGGTGTAATCGGTACCGCAGTTGCGGCTGGTGTATTTATGGCAATATTCGGCGTATAACCGGATGATCAAGATAATCAATTGGAAGAAATTCAAAAAGAATTCAATACAGAAATCACATACAGGAATCCAACATGGAAATCGCATATGTGAACCACATAGGAGATACAGCTATTATGACAAAATCAACCAGAAATAATGCCGCAGATAATCCTGTCGGCATCACGGAAACCATATTAAGAGACGCACATCAGTCCTTAATTGCAACACGAATGACAACGGAGCAGATGCTCCCCATCATCGATAAAATGGATCAGGTTGGCTATCACTCTGTTGAGTGCTGGGGCGGTGCAACATTTGATGCCAGTCTCCGTTTCCTGAAGGAAGACCCCTGGGAAAGACTGAGAAAGTTAAGAGATGGATTCAAAAACACAAAACTGCAGATGCTGTTCCGCGGCCAGAATATCCTTGGCTACCATCAGTATGCCGATGATGTAGTAGAGTATTTTGTGCAGAAATCCATTGCCAACGGCATTGATATCATCCGCATTTTTGATTGTCTGAACGATCTGAGAAATCTGCAGACAGCAGTAAATGCCTCCAGAAAAGAAAAAGGTCATTGCCAGATTGCCCTTGCCTATACTCTGGGCGACGCCTATACGCTGGATTACTGGAAAGAAACCGCCAAACGCATCGAGGACATGGGAGCTGATTCCATCTGTATCAAGGATATGGCAGGACTGCTTCTGCCCTACAAAGCATCTGAGCTCATCAGTGCCATAAAAGAAGTGACAGATCTTCCCATACAACTGCATACCCACTATACCTCCGGCGTTGCTTCCATGACTTATCTGAAAGCTGTAGAAGCCGGTGTGGATGTGATCGATACCGCCATGTCCCCTTTTTCCATGGGTACATCTCAGCCTGCTACGGAAGTTATGGTGGAAACCTTCAAAGGAACGCCCCGTGATACAGGACTTGATCAGAACCTGCTTGCCGAAATTGCCGACTATTTCCGCCCCATGCAGGAAGAGGCTTTAAAAACAGGCCTTCTGAATCCCAAAGTAATGGGCGTCAACATCAAAACCCTGCTGTATCAGGTACCCGGCGGCATGCTGTCCAATCTGGTTTCCCAGCTGAAAGACCAGAACGCCGAGGATAAATATTACGAAGTGCTGAATGAAATTCCCCGTGTGCGCAGGGATCTCGGCGAAGCCCCGCTGGTAACTCCTTCCTCCCAGATTGTCGGAACACAGTCTGTATTCAACGTACTGATGGGAGAACGCTACAAAATGGCTACTGCTGAGACAAAAGCGGTTCTGCGCGGAGAATACGGAGTTACCGTTAAGCCCTTTGATCCGGAAGTTCAGAAGAAAGTTATCGGTGACGAACAGCCCATCACCTGCCGTCCCGCCGATCTGATTCCTCCGGAACTGAACAAACTGGAAGCAGAAATGGCCCAGTGGAAAGAACAGGATGAAGATGTTCTGTCCTACGCACTGTTCCCTCAGGTAGCAGTGGAATTTTTCAAAGACAGAGAGGCCAAAAAAAGTAAAATAGATCCGCTGATGGCTGACGTACAGACAAAGGCCTACCCTGTATAAAGCTTTATTCACCTCTTTTTCATGCACAGGGGGGAACCGTTTGATTACAATCGGTTCCCCCTGTATTGTCTGCCTCCGGCAGACCTGTCCTCTGTTTTTATTCGGGATTATTCTATGTCAACAATCTCTTCTTCTATGTTAATAATCTCTTCCATTTCAGGTTCTTTCGGCAATGTGATCTGCAAAATGCTGTTGGCATTCAAAGAGTTGCTTGTTACACCTGTAATGTACGGATTCAGTGAGCAAATGGTTTCTGTACTGCAGATAGTCCATATCTCCAGCGGTATCCCGTTTTTTCGACATAGAAAAACCGATCTGTTGACTCCGCCGTCCTGATTTTTGAGGGCTCCATAATCTGCATTAATAAAAACCTCGTTTGTCGTTGTTTTTAAAAGCAGAGTTTTATCAATTACAGACTGATTGATACCGTGAACCGTATATCCCAACCTTGCGTCGGGATCGTAATCCCTGACATATGAGAGGTACTTATCTGAGAAGGAAATCCATGTAACCCGTTTACGCATTCCGTATGCCCGGACTGTATCCACCATTTTTTCCACATCTTCTCTGCTGCAGACTGCTGTTGATTTGATCTCAATGTACGGCATCAGGTGAAGTTCGCTGCAAAGCTGTATAAATTCTTCAAAAACAGGGATCTGCTCTCCTGCATATGCATCACTCTTCCAGCTTCCAAAATCATATTGCCGCACCTCTTCCAGTGTCATTTCACTGATTTTGCCTGTACCATCGGATGTTCTGTCAATCGTACTGTCATGGAGCAGAACCGCTTCATGATCCGAAGTAAACGATATGTCTGTTTCCACATAATGGAACCCTTTTTCCGCTGAGAGCCGGAACGCTGACAGTGTATTTTCCGGAGCAATCGTATTATATCCTCTGTGATTAATCGAAATCATACTCCTGCTGCTCTCGCTGACCCATGTAGCATACATAATAATGGTATCTCCGCCACAGGAAGTAAGATTCAGTACCTTCTGAGCATTTTCATATACATACAGAGTATATCCATTCTGGTCAACAGCAGTTTTCGTCTGCCAGCCCGCTTCTTCCGTGTACCATTTCTGATCCGATTTGCGGTATGCATTCCAGCCGGCAAATACATATCCGGGATATTCAAAAGCAATATTATTCAGTTCACCATCCTGACCATAATGCATGCCGGTCAGCTCCATGCCGCCGACCGCATTGCCAACACCGGCATCATACATGACCATATATTCATTGTTTTTCCATACAGCATACATGGTAACCGTGTCTTTATTCACAGATGTGGTTTTTGACACAGCGGAGGCATCCTTGTAAACAAACAGACTGTAACCTTTCCGGTCAATCGTCGCTTCTGTCTGCCAGCCATTTTCCTTTGTCCGCCATTTTTTATCAGATGCCCGGTATGCGTTCCAGCCTGTAAATGTATATCCCGTTCGTTTAAAAGCATTTTTCCTCAGACTTACAGTGACCCCATATGTGACCTTTGTCGATGCCATGCTTCCTGTCCCGTCCGAAGCATTATATACAACCGTATACGTATTCTTTTTCCACACCGCATACATGGTAATCGTATCTTTATTCACAGATGTGGTTTTTGATACGGCGGCGGCATCCTTATAAACAAACAGACTGTAACCTTTCTTCTCAATTGTCGCTTTTGTCTGCCAGCCATTTTCCTTTGTTCGCCATTTTTTATCAGATGCCCGGTATGCGTTCCAGCCTGTAAATGTATATCCCGTTCGTTTAAAAGAATTTTTCCTCAGGCTCACGGCCCCCCCATATGTGACCTTTGTTGATGCCATACTGCCCGTCCCGCCAGCAGCCTTATACGCAACCGTATACGTATTCTTTTTCCATACTGCATACATGGTGACCGTATCTTTATTCACAGATGTGGTTTTTGATACGGCGGCAGCATCCTTGTAAACAAACAGACTGTAACCTTTCTTCTCAATTGTCGCTTTTGTCTGCCAGCCGTTTTCCTTTGTCCGCCATTTTTTATCGGATGTCCGGAATGCCTTCCAGCCGGCAAACGTATATCCTGTTCGTTTAAAAGAATTTTTTCTCAGGTTTACAGCAACTCCATATCTGACCTTTGTCGATGTCATACTTCCGGTTCCGCCATTTGCCTTATAAACCACTGTAAAAGTTTTCTGCGATGCAGCTTCTGTTCTCATCCCGAAACTCATCATGGTCAGCATACAGACCATAAGCATCAACAAAAACTTTTTCATTCGCTTCATATCATTTCTCCTCTATGCAAACTCCAACCTCATATTCTCTCAAAATCTATTATAATGCCGGTATTTTACAAAATCAGTTCCAGCAGTTCTTCTTTGCTCAGAGCACCCAGCTGTCCGGTTTCTCCTCCAATTACCTGCTCAGCCAGATCCCTTTTCGTTTCCTGCAGCTTCTGAATCTTTTCCTCAATGGAATTTTTCATAATCAGCTTATACACCGTTACCTTTTTCGTCTGCCCGATACGGTGTGCACGGTCTGTTGCCTGATTCTGTGCTGCCAGATTCCACCATGGATCATAGTGGATCACCACATCGGCTCCTGTCAGATTCAGGCCCACGCCTCCCGCTTTCAGGGAAATCAGAAAAACAGGTACATCGCCTTCATTGAACTCCTTCACCAGCTGCAGCCGCTTCTGCTTGGACGTATCGCCTGTAATCGTATAACAGGCGATTTTTTCCTTTTCCAGCTCTGTTTTAAGTATTTCCAGCATGGATGTAAACTGGGAAAACAGCAGGATCCGATGACCGCCATCCATAGCACTTCGAACCAGTTCCATGCATGCATCCACTTTTGCCGCCTCCCCGCGATAATTTTCAAAGCAGAGGGACGGATCACAGCAGATCTGACGCAGTCTGGTCAGTTCTGCCAGAATCTTCAGTCTGTTTTTATTGAACTCCGAATCATCCTGTTTTCCAATCTGCTCTTTCATATGAAGAACCTGACCGTCATACAGCTTCTGCTGGGCAGGGCCAAAGGGAACATAGCGGCTTTCCTCCAGTTTATCCGGCAGATCCTTCAGGACATTTTCCTTTAAACGGCGCAGAATAAACGGTGATGTCATTTTCTGAAGACGTTTCATGGCATCCTCATCTTTATTTTTAACAATGGGAGTCTCCATCTCCTTTTTAAATACATCATAACCGTAAAGGAATCCGGGCATCAGATAATCGAAAATACTCCACAGCTCGCTGAGACGGTTTTCAATGGGTGTTCCGGTCAGCGCAAAACGAACCTCGCTGTTGATCACTTTCACTGCTTTTGCTGCCGCAGTCGTATGATTTTTAATATACTGTGCCTCATCGATTACTTCATATGCAAATGTTTTTCCTTCGTACAGCGCAATATCCCGCTTCAGCAGATCATAGGAAGTTACCAGAACATCGGCTTCTTCGTATGCTTCGATTTTTCTCCGGCGTTCCTCCTGCGTTCCCGTTACCAGTGTCACGGACAGTTCCGGCGCAAAACGCTTAAATTCCTCTCCCCAGTTAAACACCAGAGATGCCGGTGTTACCACCAGCGCCGTCCCCGGCTTCCCTTCCTGCTTTGCTGCCAGCAGCACCGCAATCATCTGCAGGGTTTTGCCAAGTCCCATATCATCTGCCAGAATTCCGCCGAATTTCCAGGATTCCAGCGTGCGCAGCCATTTGAAGCCGTTTTTCTGATACTTCCGCATGATCCTGGAAAGGCTTTCCGGCACTTCAAAATCCGCATCGTTGACAGTTTTAAATTCCTTGACAATTTCGCGGAAATGGCTGTCTCTGTGGCTGTAAACCGCATCATTTTCTTCCAGCATCCGGTCAAGATAAAGCGTCCTGTAAACGGGGATATGCATTTTACCTTTGATGAATTCCTTCGGCGACAGATGGAGGGAATCCACCATCTCCGCAAGCAGTTCCAGAGAACTGTCCTCCATATCGAGAAATTCCCCTGTTTTCAGCCGGTAATACTTCTTTTTGGAACGGTAGCTTTTCAGAATATCCAGCAGTTCTTTCTGCGAAATATCCTCTGTGGAAATATCCAGATCCAGCAGTCCGCCTGACACGGACACTCCCACCGATACCTTCACTTTTTTCACCACATGCTGCTCACGAAAACGTTTCGTACACCGTACTTCACCAAGTTCCATCAGCGCTTCCGTACCGCTTTCCATCACCCGGTACATGACTTCCTCATCGCAGCCGCAGTGCAGCTCGCCCTTCTCCGAATCCAGCTCAGGAAACCATTTGCCGGCCAGATACAGAATTTCCGCTTCCCTCTCCGTATCACGAAAAGGCTCCGGCTCTCCAATTCCTTTTAAAGAAGCTTCACCCGGAACAGAAAGTTCCCGATCTCCATATACAGCATGGATTCTGCAGGTATAATTATCCTCCTCTGCATCAAGATAGAATATAAAATACACCTCCGGCGGCAAAAAGGAACGGAATACCTCTGGTTTCGTTTCCTTAATTTCCACAATATCCTGCAGCTGCGGCAGAATACGGTAATAAAATTCTGCCAGATGATTTCTTCCCACTTCAAAAGTAAACGACTCACTGTCGTATTTTCCTGTCAGCTGCGCCAGAGGCTCGACCTTCTCCAGAAATCCCGGCTCCGTCCTGTACAGATAACCATCTTCCACATAATATGCGGAATTCATTCCGTAAAACAGTTCAGGAAGTGCCCCTGTCACAAGAATTCCATGAAATTCACCGGCCGGCTTCACGGAATTTACCTCAATCTTCATCCTGATCCGTGGATTATGAACACTGCAGTGCAGAACCGATTTCTTCTTGATGCCGCATTTATCTTCGTATTCAACCCCCTCATCTCCCAGCTGATCATAAAACTGATCCAGCCGCCATCCGAACAGATCCAGAGAGCCTCCCACACTTTCTTTCTTATATCCGTAATAATAACGTGATTCCTGTATTCTCCGGTTAAACTGTTCTTCCTCACGTACGATCCGGTTCAGATAAGATATCCATTTTCTGGAATCTTCCGTAAAATTCTTCAGATTATGATTGAATTCCGTGGATTTTCCATATACAGCGGTAGCAGAATTTTTCACATGGTCACAGAATTCATCCAGTTTCTTCACCACAAACAATTTGCCGGTTCCCACACGAAAAGAAATGGAAAGGCTGTCTTCCGTCCGGGTCAGTCTGGGTACAAGCTGCAGCATTCCCTGTGCTGTTTGTGCAGCGGACATCATCATATTTTCCCACTTTTCCCGAAATGCATGGATCAGTGACATCCCCTTATAATTGGTTGCATCAGCAGGATTATGTGTTTTCAGGTAATCCACTGTAATTCCGGCCAGTGCTGCTGCATATTCACAACCGATATCTCCTCTTTCCGCCCCTCCCCAGTAGTATTTTCTCCTGCACTCGGGGCAGCGGCACGACCAGCTATGCAGCTCTGTACGTGAAACATACATCCGGATGGGAAATCTATCTTCCGGATCATCCAAAGCCTGTCCAACAGCATCTACTGCAATCATTGTATCTCCTGACAAAGAATCAAAGCAGTGACTGATATTGGAAATCCTGACCATACCCCCGGCCAGCAGCTTTTTGCTCTTTGCCACAACACGCTTTGAAATCCTGATGGACCCTGCGATCCTATTCACATCAAAATAATGATAATTCTCCAGTTTTTCCAGCCCGTCGGAAATGTATCCTTTCTCATCCTGCGAAGCATCAGCCCAGGACTCTCCCAGAAGAGAATACTCCTGCGCGGCTTTGTTTTCCATAACTTCTTCTGCTGCTGTTTTTTTCTCTTCCGTTTTATTCCTTACCGTTTCGTTCCCTGCAGCTTCTCTTTTCACGATTTCGTTCCCTGACGATTTTTTTCTCACTGTTTTTTCTCCCTATCCTCTTTTTTCACGATGTCTTTCCCTGTACGCTTCTGCACATTCCTGAACAGATACAGAATCCAAACCGCAATCAGCATATCATATACAGTTTCCGGATTCAAGAAAAGAATCTATAAAATCATTACTGTTCAGAGCCTAATAGATTTGCACAGAAAAGTGCTCCTGAATGCAAGCATTCGCCGCATTTATTGTGCAAATCTGCCTGGCTCTGAACAGTAACAAAAAATAGCCCCGCAGAAATTCTCCACAGGGCGAATGATCAGAATATGAAATTTTACATGTGAATTACCATGTACGGGAATTCAGTTCCTTGAACTGAGCAACCGTTGAAACATGAGAATTCATACCGCCGTCCACATTGACAACCTGACCGGTTACGTAAGCAGCTTCATCAGAACCAAGATATACGCACATATGTCCGATATCTTCAGGGCAGCCGTAACGGTTTACCATAATATTGCTCAGGAAAACATCCTTCAGAGCCTGCGGTACATTCGCTTCATTCTGAGGAGTCACGATCAGGCCGGGACGTACACAGTTGCAGCGGATGTTCTGCTTGCCGTACTGCAGAGCGGTATACTTGGTCAGCATATCAACTCCGGCCTTTGCACATGCGTAAGCAGTGGAACCCAGATCGCCGCCGCAGGAAGCCATGGAACCGATATTGATAATGGAACCGCCGTTTTCATTCTTCTCCATATAAGGGATGACACATTTGGTTGCAAAGAAAGTACCGCGGATATCGCTCTGGAAAATAGCATCCCACATCTCCAGTGTCAGTTCATCCACGCGGCCGTCCTTCAGACCAACATTGGCTGCGTTGTTTACCAGAATATCGATCTTACCGTACTTTTCAACTGTATCGGCAATCAGTGCTTCCACGCTGGATGTATCGGTCATATCCATAAAATGATACCATGCTTCTCCGCCTTCTGCTGCAATGCTGTCCACAACAGCCTGTCCTTTTTCTTTTCTGCGTCCGCAGATCACAACCTTAGCGCCCTCTGCAGCGTATAATCTTGCAATACCAATGCCGATACCGCTGGTAGAACCGGTAACAATTGCAACTTTTCCTTTTAATCTGTCCATAATTATTAAGAACCTCCTGTACTGCATCTGTACGGAACGACAGATGCGAAATTATTATAACATTTTATCAATTTTTCCCAAATCACCATTGATATTTAGAATTCTATCACAAAAACAGAGCGATGTCTATGATTGATAAAAAACAGACTTACCAAGCAGCTCCAGACGTCTGTGAAACATCTCCCACTTGCTGCTCGGACACGCTCTGATACAGAGCTGCAAACCGGCACATTCCCAGAACA
>JAQYDI010000182.1 GCA_028724245.1 Lachnospiraceae bacterium | reverse complement strand
AGCTTCGCTTTTCCTCAGTGTTTGGCTTTCGCCAAATTGTACACTCGTAAAAAAGAGGCTCTTGCAAGCCAGCTTGCATCGCCGGGCAGCAACCGCCTGACACTTCGTGTCCGTCGGTTGTCCGGCTTTCGCCGGATATCAGAACTTCGAAAAAGGCTCTGCCGTAAACAAGCTTACGCAGAGTCTTTTCCTCGTTCTGCTGCCCGGACTCAATGCTCCAGCATATTTTCAATAAATATCCCATACCCTCTCGTCGGGTCATTGACCAACACATGAGTCACAGCCCCCACCAGCCTGCCATCCTGGAGGATGGGCGAGCCGCTCATTCCCTGCAATATCCCTCCTGTCTGCTTCAGCAGTGAATCATCTGTTACTGTAATCTCCAGATTAATATTGTCATATCCTGCTTTTTCACCCTGTATCCTGCGGATCTCAATATCATAAAGCTGATATTCTCCGCTGAAACAGCTGAGCATCTGCGCTTTTCCGTCCTTGATTTCATCGGCTGAGGCTGTCTCCATGGCTGCTTTTTCCCATAAATTCTCAAATGTATTCTGTCGATAACAGCTGTTCAGGCGATCCAGTATCAAAGTTTCGATTCCTTCATTGCCCGATCCGAAAATCCCCTGTTCCGTATTCGCTTCTACAGTTCCGATGCAGGACTGCAGGCGGTAATCAATCGCACCTGACAGCGAGCCCGGTTTGTTGCTGCTGCTTCTGATCAGAGAATAAATTTCTGCATGATACAGCTGCCCGGTGTCAATCTCCATTCGCCTGCCGGTGTCAATATCACTGATGCAATGGCCAAGCGCTGCAAAATTCCCATCTTCATCAAGCCAGGTCAAAGTACCGATACCATGCATATCGTCCCTGATCCATATCCCTACTGCATACTCACCTTCCTCTGATAATACAGGAGTGACTGCTGCCTGCTGCTGTTCTCCGTTGCGCTCGATAAGAAGTTCCAGCTTCTGCCCATCGCTTTTCTGAATCAGTTCCCTGAACTGTTCTTTGTCAGATATCTCCGTTTTACCGACCCGGAGAATATAATCTCCCGGTTCCAGAATACCGTCGCAGGGAGAGATTGTATCTCCGCTGGCAGTGACAAGATCTGCCAGCTCCGTCACAAGCACGCCTCTGGTCTCCAGATAAATGCCCACGGGAATTCCGCAGGGCAGCAGCTTCTTTTTGTTATGCTCCTGCTGACCGGCTTTTTTCTCTGTCTGTTCCTGTAAAACCGATCCGTCATGATTCCTGTCAGCTGATGATATGACAGCTTCTCTGACCTCTCTGATCAGATACGAATCGGATCCTGAATCCCCATTCCGAAACAGGGAATAAGAATCTGTAAAAACGAAAAAATATAATAATGTAAAACAGGAAGCTACCAGAAATATTCCTGTCAGCAGCGCATGATATCCCTTTAAGCTTCCGGTTTTATTCTTTCTTCCGCTTATTCGGAGTCCTCTGTTTTTTACTGATTCTTTGTTTTTTATTGATCTTCTGTTTTCTTCTGCTTCTCTGTTTTTTCCTGTTTTTTCTTTCAGTCGCCTGTTTTTTCCATCCCCCCGCATAATAAACCTCCATTCCCGGTAAAATACCCAGTATCAGCAGAATCACTTTCTGATACAGTTACCATTTTTTCAACCTGTTCTATGAGGTTATTATGCGATAATTTTAAATTGTGAATCATGTATTTTCTGGTTTCCAGCTTCGGCTGCAGCAGACATATTGCCGGATTACTGCAGAGAACAGGAAAGAAAACTTTCAGTCGAACCGATAACAGCTGCAGCAGACTGGCAGCTGCAGCGGCCTATCAACGATAACGATATGTCAGCTGTGGCGGCGCATCAGCTGCGCTTTTGACGCTTTCAGTTCTCTGGCATTCTGGAGAACCGCATCTGTAATCTCCACCCCGCCCAGCAGTCTTGCCAGTTCACGGACAGAATCTTCTTCTTCCAGATGACTGATGGTGGTGCAGGTTTTCTGATCCACAATATCTTTTGCGATCATGAAATGATTGTCTGCCATGGAAGCGATCTGGGGCAGATGGGTGATACAGAGTACCTGATGGGTCTTTCCGATCAGCGACAGTTTCTCCGATACGCATGCAGCTGTTCTTCCGCTGATTCCCGTATCGATCTCATCAAAAATCAGAGTGGGAATCTGATCCGTATCTGCAAGAACCGACTTGACAGCCAGCATAATGCGGGAAAGTTCGCCGCCGGAAGCCACATCACCCAGCGGCTGCATGGGCTGTCCGGGATTGGTTGAAATCACAAATTCCGCATCGTCAAATCCATTGCTTCCAAACTGTCCGGACCGCTCAAAATGCATATCAAATGATACCTGAAGGAAGTTCAGTTCCTGCAGGCTGGCCGTAATTGCCTGAACCAGCGGAACAGCCGCTTTTTTCCGGATCAGGGACAGTTTCTCACACAGGCAGAGCACCTGTTTTCTCATGCTGTCACAGGCTTTTCGTGTACGTTCTCTGTTCTCTTCATAGTTTTCCAGTTCCTGAAGGCGCTCCTGCTTCTCTCTGAGACTTTCCATAATCTGGCTGTAATTGCGCCCATACTTTGCCTGCAGGGAACGGATCAGATCCAGCCGATCTCTGGTCTCTTCATAAGTCTCCTGATCGAAGCTCAGGCTTTCCATGTAAGAGGCCACATCCCGGTTGATATCTGACAGGATCGACTCCAGATCCTGAATCTGAGACGCAATATGGCGTACGGAATCATCAAAACGCTGAACTTCCTGAATCTCGCGTACGGCTCTGGATATGGACTCTCCTGCCGACGAACTGCTGTCATACCCCAGGGCATCCCGCACTGCTCCCATGGATTCCATAATGCTGCGGCTGTTGGCAATCTTCCTGAATGACTGTTCCAGTTCCTCTTCTTCTCCTTCTTTCAGGCAGGCAGAAGTAATCTCATTAATCTCAAACCGAAGGAAATCCACTTCACGCAGTCGTACCTCCTCTTCCATGGAAAACGAATGCAGTCTGCGGCTCAGCTGTACATATTCACTGTACGCTGCCGCCAGCTTCTCCTTTACAGGAACGATCTCCTGACCGGCATATGCGTCAAGGATCTCAAGATGCTTATACTTATATAATAAAGACTGATGCTCATGCTGTCCGTGTATATCGATCAGCATACCTGTGATACGGCGCACTTTTGCCGCTGTAACCGTCATATCATTCAAACGGAAAATACTGCGGCCTTTCAGAATCTTTCGGGACAGAATCAGCATGCCATCCTCCGTTTCAATATCCATCTCTTTCAGTTGGCGGACCTTCTCCTCATCTTCCACCTGAAAAACAAGTTCAATATAGGCATACTCCGCTCCTGCCCTTATCACATTGGCTCCTGCCTTGCCTCCCAACGCCAGATTGACGGCATCGATCAGAATCGACTTGCCTGCGCCCGTCTCCCCTGTCAGAATATTGAGCCCTGCGCCAAATTCCATATCCGCTTCTTCTATCAGTGCAAAATTCTTCACATGTAAATGCATCAGCATAACAATCCCCCCCTCATATGTAACCAGCATCATCCCGACAGATTCGGTGAACAAATGTTGCGAACAGATGTTGTGAACAACTGTTCTCGAATATTTGTTCCAATTGTATCTCAGGAACCAAAAAAAAGCAAGCACTTTTTGAAATATTCATATTTCTCATGCCTGCTTTAGAGTCTTTATTAAAATTTAATATAATTACTGTTACTGTTTTTTATCCCTGTTTCTGCTCACCATTTTCTGAACTTCCCTCATAAGGATCACCGTATCATCCACGCTCCTGACCGCGCACATGATCGTGTCATCACCGGCGATACATCCTACTACCTGCGGAAAATGAAGTCCGTCCAAAGCGGCGGCTACCGCCATGGCAAGTCCCGATACTGTTTTGATCACAAGAAGATTCTGCGCCATATCCATGGATACAAAGCCATCACAGAAGATGCGGATATACTTGTCCTTCATCTCATCCTCTTCTTTTTTCAGCAGAGTATAACACTGTTTTCCTCTGCCGTTGGGCATTTTTGTCAGCTTAAGTTCTCTGATGTCTCTTGAAACCGTTGCCTGAGTTACATTGAAGCCCTCCATGTTCAGCCGCTCGGCAAGTTCTTCCTGTGTTTCAATGTCATACCTGCCGATCAGTTCACGTATTTTATCATGTCTTTTGATCTTCATACTCAACCTCCGATTTTACCGTTCCGACATTTTCCGCCGTACTGTTTCCAGAAAACTTACATTGCTGACTTTCAGGATACTGGCGGTAATATCTGCCTGTTCTATTTCAATCCGGTCACCCGGCTTCAGCAATCCGCTGTCATTACCGTCAAAGCAGATCTGAACCGGAATAAATCTTTTTCCGGGCCGCTGTACAACTTCCACCACAATTTTGGAATCGGCCCGCAGTACAATACTTCTGCAGTGCAGAGAATGAGGGGAAATCGGCGTCAGAAGAATGCTGAAAGCTTTGGGATCCACAATGGGACCTCCAGCTGACAGATTATAGGCAGTAGAACCTGTAGGTGTGGCAATAATAATACCATCCGCCACATACTTGTTCAGTAATTCCCCATCCACATAAATATTATAATCATTGACATCCAGACCCCGGGAGCGCGAAAGAACGATATCATTCAGCGCATAATCGGATGTCTGACAGAAGCCGCTGACAATAACACTGCCGTGAAGCAGCATTCTGCGCTCCACCGTATACCGGTCTGCAATCAGGCAGTCCATGGCATATTCAATGGAGGACGGATCGATTTCCGCCAGATACCCCAGCGTTCCCAGATTGATGCCCAGAATGGGAATTTCCTTGTGCTTCAGATCTCTGGCAGCCTGCAGCATGGTGCCGTCTCCACCGATTACCAGAATACACTGGGTATCGTCCGGCACCCTTTCCGGGTTTGTGTAACGATACCACTCATGATCATCCTCCGCATGCTCATACACCCCGGGATCCAGCCGGCAGCGGCATCCTCTGGTAACCAGATAATCCCGGACACGCTGTGCCATCTGACGGCTTCCTTCTTTTCCGTAATTGCTGATTACATAAAATCTGTTCATGAATCCCTACAATGCCTCATGCGCTTTCTGCGTAATCTGTTCCGAAGTCGGAATATACGGAGCCCCCTCCGGCCGTTCACAACCTTTGCCGAGCCACACCAGATATTCGATATTGCCCTCCGGTCCCTTGATCGGTGAATAATCCAGTCCCAGGACGGTAAAACCCATGGCCTGTGCACAGGCAGTCACGGAATCAATGACCTCCACATGAACCTTTCTGTCCCTGACAACACCTTTCTTCCCAACTTTTTCACGTCCTGCTTCAAACTGGGGCTTGATCAGACACACGGCCTGTCCGCCCTCCTTCAGCAGTTCATAAGCCGGAGGAAGAATCTTGCTCAGAGAAATAAATGATACATCTACGGAAAAAAAGTCAATGGGCTCCGGAATCAGCTCATGATCCAGATAGCGGGCATTCGTTTTCTCCATGCAGACTACCCGCTCGTCCTGACGCAGCTTCCAGTCAAGCTGTCCGCGTCCGCTGTCAACCGCATATACCCGCACAGCGCCGTTCTGCAGCATGCAGTCCGTAAATCCTCCTGTGGAGGAACCGATATCCATACAGGTGCATCCTGTCAATGTTATGGGCCACGTCTCCATGGCCTTTTCCAGCTTCAGACCCCCTCTGCTGACATATTTCAGCGTGGAACCCTTTACTTCAATCGTTTTCTCCGTATCAAATACGGAGCCCGGTTTATCTTCTTTCTGCCCGTCCACATAAACAATACCGGACATAATAAGCGCCTTTGCCTTCTCTCTGGAAGGCGCCAGACCCTTATTCACCAGCAGGATATCCAAACGTTCTTTCATTCCTGTTCTCCAATCCGTTCCAGAATTCTTTTCAGAATAAAATCCGCATCAAGGCCGATCTCATTCTTCAGTATATCCACATTGCCATGCTCCACATAAATATCGGGCACAGCTGCATTGAGAATGTCCGCCCTGCTTCCAGCTTCTTCCAGCCAGGTACAGACGTGCTCGCCAAAGCCGCCTTTCAGTACATTCTCCTCCATCGTGACCAGAAGACTGTGATTTTTCACAACCTTTGTCAGACAGCGGTCATCAATAGGACTTACAAACCGCATGTTGATCAGAGATACGGCATATCCCAGCTCTTTCAGACGGCTCCGTACTTCCACCGCTGTCTCCACCATGCTGCCCACAGCAAGAAGTGCAATACCGGATTCTTCATAAATCCATTCTGCCTCCCCGGCGGCAATGGGCTGCCTGAACTCTGCCAGTCCTTTCCATCCCGTTCCTCTCGGATAGCGGATCGCGATGGGATATTGAAAAGTAAATGCATAATTCAGCATATCCTGAAATTCATATATGTTTTTCGGGGCACACACTGTCATATTGGGAATATGCGACAGATAGGACAGATCAAAAATTCCCTGATGCGTCTCTCCGTCACTTCCCACCAGACCGGCGCGGTCCACTGCAAAAACCACCGGAAGATTCTGAATACAGACATCGTGAATGATCTGATCATAGGCTCTCTGCAGAAAAGAGGAATATACCGCAACCACCGGCTTCAAACCGCCTGCCGCCATCCCTGCCGCAAAGGTAACCGCATGCTGTTCGGCAATTCCCGCATCGAAAAACCTGTCCGGAAATTCACGGGCAAAAGGAGTCAGACCGGTTCCATCCGGCATGGCAGCCGTAACAGCCACAATATCCTGATTCTCCCGCGCCGCTTCACATATGGTCTTCGAAAACACATCGGTCCAGTCCGGCTCTGTTTTTTTCGCAAGAACCTGACCGGTCCGGATATCAAAAGGGGAAACTCCGTGAAAACGCTCCGGATGCTCCTCTGCAGGGCGGTATCCTTTTCCTTTCTTCGTCAGGACATGGATCAGTACCGGTTTTTTCAGGCGCTTTGCATTCTCCAGAACCGTCACCATTCCTTTGATATCATGCCCATCCACAGGTCCCCAGTAGGTAATTCCCATATTTTCAAACAACATGCCCGGTATAAATACTTTTTTGATGTTGTTCTTTACGTTGGTCAGTGCATTCAGCACCGGTCTGCCCACACCCGGAAACTGCTCCAGCCGGTCCGTAACATGCTCTTTCAGGTCATAATACGCAGATGTTCTGCGGATTTTGCCAAGGTGTTCACTGATTCCGCCGGTATTTCTGGAAATAGACATCTCATTATCATTCAGAATAATAATATAATTGCTGTCCAGACTGGATACGTTATTCAGAGCCTCCAGCGCCATGCCGCCCGTCAGTGCACCGTCTCCGATAACGGAAATCACCGAATAATCTTCCTTTTTGCGGTCTCTGGCCATGGCAAGACCCATCCCTGCCGAAATGGAAGTGGAACTGTGTCCCGTATCGAAGGGATCACACTGACTCTCCTTTCTTTTTGGGAAACCGCTCATGCCTCCGTATTTGCGCAGTTCATCGAAACCGGCTCTCCTGCCGGTCAGAATTTTATGCGTATAGGACTGGTGACCCACATCCCATACAATTTTATCTTTTGACGGGTCAAACACCAGATGAAGCGCCATGGTAAGTTCCACTACACCCAGATTGGAGGCCAGATGTCCGCCGGATACGCTGATTTTTTTAATCAGAAAACGCCGGATCTCCCGGGCAAGCTCCTCATATTCGGACTCTTTCAGCTTCCGGATATCACCCGCCTGATTGATTTTATCAAGTATCATGGTTATTCCTCTATTTTTCACGGGTTACCAGCATGAGAATCAGCTGTTCCAGGAACGGATTCTCATACGGCAGCTCCTGTAATGTCCGGATTGCCCTTTCGGAAAGCATTTTCACATCTTCCCGCGCCTTGTCAAGTCCCTCCAGGGTAACATAAGTTGTCTTATGATTTTTCTCATCACTTAAAACCGGTTTGCCCAGTACAGCCTCGTCACCGACCACATCCAGAATATCGTCCTGAATCTGGAAAGCCAGACCCACATCCCCGGCAATACTGATGATCTTCTCTTCCTCTTCAGGAGATGCACCGGCCATTACCGCACCGATCAGCATGGATGCCTCCAGAAGGGCTCCCGTTTTCAGAGCGTAAATGAAATCCAGCTTGTCTCTGGGAATGGGCTTATCAGTCAGTTCCACATCCACTGTCTGACCGCCGATCATACCGTAAATACCGGAGCGCTGCGCCAGAATCGATACAGCACGAAGAACCCTGTCAGGGTGCTTTGTCATGTTTCCTGCTTTCAACGCAGTTTCGAAACAGTACACCATCAGGCCGTCTCCGGCAAGAATCGCCATATCCTCGCCGTATTCCACCCAGGTCGTATGCCTGCCTCTGCGGTATTCATCATTATCCATAGCGGGCAGATCATCATGAACAAGCGATGCGGAATGCATCATCTCCATAGCAGCCATAAAAGGCTCTATATCTTTGTCCGTTCCGCCAAACAGCCGGTAGGTTTCCTGCATCAGCATGGGTCTTAAGCGCTTTCCGCCTGCCTTTACGCTGTAATTCATGGATTCCAGAACCGTTTTCTGATGTCCCGTTTCTTCCGGCAGATAACGGTCAATAACTTCCTGAACTTCTGCCGTTCTCTGTTTCAGTATTTCTTTAAAATCCATTGATTTCACCCTCCTCATTCAGAATCACCAGCTGCTGCTCCACTTCCGTCAGCGCCTGACTGCAGTACTGGACAAGGCCAATACCCTCTTTATATAAATGAAAAGATTCCTCCAGTGTACATTCCTTATTTTCCAGTCTGGCGATCAGCTCTTCCAGCTGCTCCAGTGCCTGTTCAACAGGGATACCGGATACATCCTGTGTATTCTCACAGGCTTCCATTTTCTGTTCTTTCATATCAAGCTTCTCCATTTCCATCCTGCTGATATCCGCCGGTCAGGATTTCTGCGCGGACCTTTCCATCGGCAAACTGAAGGCCGATCACCTGTCCCGGTTCCAGTACCCGGGCAGACTGCACCGGATTTCCCGCCTCATCACTGACATAAGCAAATCCGCCTGACAGCTGCTTCAGGGGAGAAAGAGCTTCCAGTTTTCCGGCGCAGAGCGCTGTCCGGTGGCGGCAGTCCCTGATCCGGTTCTGCATACTGTAGGAAAGACTCTGCTTCAGCCCGGCCAGCTGCTGCTTTTTCTGTTCCAGCTGATAAACCGGATCCTGAAGATTCAGTCTTCTCCTCAGAACCTCCACCTGTGCCTTCTTCCGTTCCAGCTGCATGTTCACAGCCATATCCAGCCGGTTTTTGTGTACCTGCAGCGTATTCAGATAAGCTGCATAATCAAATACTGCCAGCTCCGCTGCCGCTGAGGGAGTCGGCGCCCGAAGATCCGCAACAAAATCAGCAATGGTATAATCGGTTTCATGTCCCACAGCGGAAATAACCGGCGTTTCGGCATGGAAAATCGCGTAAGCCGTCTCCTCTTCATTGAATGCCCACAGATCCTCCAGAGAGCCGCCTCCCCGTCCGACGATCATACAGTCCAGCCCCATCTCATCAAGACAGCGGATACCGGCTGCAATCGATGCCGAAGCCATCTCCCCCTGCACCAGAGCAGGATAAAGATACAGGGTCACACAGGGATTCCTCCTGGCTGCTATATTGCATATATCTCTGATTGCCGCGCCGGTCGGTGCCGTAACCACGCCGATCCTTCTGCCAAACCGGGGAACAGGCTGCTTGTATTCCTGCGCAAACATCCCCATCTCTTCCAGCTGTGCTTTCAGCCGTTCGTATTCCTGATACAGGGCACCGACACCGTCTGCTTCCACCGTCTGCACGTACAGCTGATACCGGCCGTCCCGTTCATAGATACTGATGCTGCCGCCTGCCACAACCTTCATGCCATTCTGAAGGCGTACTTTGAGATTTGTCCGCTGGGAGCGGAACATGACTGCATTCAGCACGCCGGAAGCATCCTTCAGCGTAAAATAGATATGCCCCGATGTGTGGTATTTGCAGTTGGAAATTTCGCCGCGCACATGGATCCGGCGCAGGACAAAATCCTGTGTAAACAGGTTTTTAATATAGGAATTAACCTGTTCCACCGAATAAATACTGTCTGCCATTATGCTTCGGCCCTGACAATCTTTCCAAGGATCCCGTTAATAAAAGACGGGGAATCATCACCGCCGTACTGCTTGGCCAGCTCCACAGCCTCGTTGATGGCCACTTTGGCCGGCACTGTCTCATCATGACGGATCTCATAAAGCGCCAGACGAATCAGACTCAGATCCACTTTGGCCATACGTCTTGTCTGCCATCCCTTCGCATACTGGTTGATCAGGGTATCTGCTTCTTCCGTATTCTCCAGAACTGCCTGTGCACGTGCTTTTATCATCTCTTTTTCTTCTTCGGTGTAATCAGCCAGTTCTTCTGACTCCAGATACAGTTTTGTCTGTTCCTCAAGAAGCTCCGGTGCATAAAACTCCTTCATAAACACCAGCTTAAAGGTATGTTCTCTTAATTCTCTGCGTTTCATAGATTCCTCCCGGGTAGTTAAATATCATTCCTGATGATACAAAAAAGGGCGCAGATATCACCGGCCCCATTTTATATTGTCTGAAATTATCAAGGTTTCGTATCCTTACAATACGTCTGTGCTCAGATTATTCCGCTTCAATTCCTGCAATTCTGACATTCACATCGATCACTGCCAGTCCTGTCATATTCTCGATGGCATTTTTCACATGTTCCTGAACATTAAGAGCCAGCTCAGGAATGCTGTAGCCGTACTTCAGATTAAGGGACAGATCACAGGATACAGAGGTATCCATCACGGTTACCTTAACACCCTTCGGTGCAGTCTTCATGCCCAGTCTGCCTGCCAGTTCATTGGCCGAACGGTCTTCGATGGATGCCACGCCGTCCACTTCCGTTGCTGCCAGACCTGCAATGATCGCAATGACTTCATCCGCGATCTGTACGGAACCCACCTGTCCGTTCTCATGTATAATATGTGTACTTCTGCTTTCAAAATCGTTCGACACTTCAATACCTCCTGTACAATACGAATTTCAATTCACATTGACTCGAAGATAGTATAACAAAAAACGATTGTAACTGCAAATGTTTTCTTGTATGATATTAACTCTCCTTTTGTTTCAATTTTCAGTACTTTTTACGGTGCTGCCGTTGCCTCCGTATTCACCTCGTTCATAAGAGATATGACGATATCGGATATTTCCACATCCGCCTCCCTTTTCACCGTATCCTCGATCTGCGCTCTCTGAGCATCTGTAATGCTGCTGCTGCCTATCAGAACCTCCACACCGGTTTCACTGATGGTTACCAGTGTCTGAGCAATTCCTCGGGCAGTCAGCGCTGCCTCAATATTGGCCTCCTTCTGCGCATTCTCAGTCATATTCATCAGATTATCCGCCGCAGCCTGACGCTGTTTTTCACTCAGATTTTCATTATTCATGATGCTGTTCAGGGTTTCTTCGTTGCGGGTGCGCACCTGCTGACGGCTCAGCTGTGCCTCCGCCATCATATTTTCCACCTGCTCGGAGAGAGTCAGTACGGCTTCCCCCGGCTGTGCACTGCTTTCCTGCTCCTGCGTTTCCGCCTGCGCTGCCGCCTCCTCAGTTCCTGCCTGTGCTGCTGCCTCGCTGACTTCTGTCCCCTGTACCTGCTCCAGCGCTGCATTTTCCGCCAGTATATCTTCTTCGGAAATATCCATCAGCACCGAATTATCCTGTTCTCCCATGGCCGGTACCGACTCATCTTCGGAAGGAAGCCAGGTCAGATAGCCCGCAACGGCAATCATTACAGCCAGCAGAGTCAGAATCAGCTGATTTTTTCTTCTAAGCTTTTTCATGCACATGCCACTCCTTTAAAAATCACCCTCTAATACTTTTATCTTATGAGCAGGAAGTCCGAATAATGCCTCCAGCATGCTGCTGATTTCCGATTTTACCACAGCGTTTCCCCCTCCCTGCGCCACAACGGCAATCCCGGAAACTCTGGGAAGGATTTCCCGTGAAATCCACGGCGTCTGTCCGTTTTCCATCACCGTATTCTCCTGACTGCTGAAATTCTCTCCGGAAGAGCCGTTTTCCTCTCCGTCACGGCTGCTGCTGCTTTCCGACTGCACATCCTTTTCCACGATCTTTTCCCCGCCATCCTCCAGCACCACCATGACTTTCACATTTCCGGCTCCCTGCACATTTTCCAGAAGCGCCTTCAGTTCCTTCTCCAGCTCCGCCTGATACTGGGAGCGGGTATCTCCGGAAACGGAGGGCTGATTTTCTGAAAGATCTCCTGTATCTCCGGCACTGCCCAGTTTTTCCAGCGGAAAAGACAGCAGAAACAAAAGGATACCCACCACCAGCGCCAGCAGAATCTTATCTCTGGACAGATTTTTCAAAACCATGTTACTGACCTCCTGTTTTTATGGTTATCCTGCTTTGATCCAGACCGAATTCACCGGCAACATCTTCCCGGAATTCCTTCAGCAGAGGACGGATTTCTGAAGACTGTTTTCCCCCTCCCGATACGGTAAGCTCCATGCCGCAAATTACCACTTCACCGGATTTTTCCATTTTTTCATCGTCAAAATCCACTTTTCCATGATTGAATTCCAGATTTTTATCTTCCGCCAGCTCCTGTACCCTTGACAGGGCCTGCTCTGAAACATAATCGATCACCTCCTGATCCGATGCCTGCACAATCTGCCGGATCTGACTGCCCGCTGCAGCTATTTCCGCATCTGTTTCCAGTTCTGTCAGCTTTTCCGTAAATACCTGATTCAAACTGCATACGGACGACACCGGTTTCAGAATCAGGAGCATCATCAGAAGAGACAGATAAAAGCGCAGCACATGTCCTTTTTCCTGCTCCCCCATCAGATACAGAACGAGATAGGAAATTACGGCAAACACGGCGATCTGCCGGATCCAGCCATATACCGCCTCCATCTAATGCACCTCCTTTCATACATCTCCTCTACCAGGCTGCCATGGCTGTCATCAGCAGAAGAATCACCGCACAGAGGCAGGTGACTTTGACCAGATATTCCAGACTCTGTGCAAATCCGGCAAGACATCTGCTGATCTTTTTATCAGCTGCCGGCAGAACTGCTGCAGACATGATATGATACAGCGCCGAAACAAGGGCAATGCGGATCGCAGGCAGCAGGCAGATAAACAGGATACACAGCATTCCTGCTGCTCCGATACTCCCTTTCAGCAGAGAACTGCTCTCCCACAGAACTGCTGCTGCCGTTTCCGCCAGACCGCCTGCTCCCGGGATCATGGAAGCCGTTTTCAGAAGTGTCTGACGACGAAGGGAATCCGCCTTGGGAAGCACCATCATCTGTATCACCTGAAGTCCTGCAACTGAGGCGAAAGACAGCTTCATCAGAAGCCCGATCCCCTTTTTTAACAGACCGGACAATCCGGAGAACAACGCCTCAGGCATGATGGAATCCAGCAAAGTGATAATCAGGAAAATACTGATGCCCGGCAGCAGAATATACAGACAGACCCGGCTCACCAGACTGATGATGCTGGCGGCCGATGCATAGATTCCCACCGCAGAGACGGTTTCACCTCCGGCTGCCGCCGCCGCTGCCAGCACCGGAAACAAAGCGCCGGCAAATGAAATTCCATTTTCCAGATACTGTTCTGTCTGCACCAGAAAACTGCGGAATAATGCTGCCAGCTGTACAACCATCAGCATCTGGATCATGATTCCCGAAAAAACCGTAACCGACCGGTTTTCAAAAGCCTGTCCGGCGGCCCGCAGCAGTGCAGACAGAAGTACCAGCATCAAAACGCCGGCATAATCTGACAGATGAAGCAGTTCTCCATTCTTCAGGCAGCCATAAAGATACTGCCCCAGATTATTTTTCACTGTCTGAAAATCCCCCGCCTGAAGCTGTCTGACCAGTTCGGAAAAAGACATTTCATTGCTGCCCAGTATGGAACCAAGCAACTCCTGAAGCTGCCCGAAATCGGTAAAATCATCCATGTACATTCCCCCTGCGCTTCATATTTCATGCAGTTTCATACCGTTTTGTTTCCCGGTCCATCTGTTCCCGCATTTTCATGCCGCAAACAGTGTTTCAATGGTTTCAATGAGCGCTGTTATCACCGGCAGACTGACCGAAAGAATCAAAAGCTTGCCGTAAATATCGATCTGACGGCTGATGGAGCCGCAGCCTGCTTCTTTACAGATATCAGAGGCCAGCTGACTGATCCAGGCCAGTCCCATGATCTTCAGCAGAATCCTGAAATAAACCGGCTCCAGCCCCGTAGCGTCCATCAGCTGCCGGATCAGATCCAGGATAACATCCAGCTGGGAAAGGGCCGCTCCGATCAGTAAAAGCATGGCTCCCAGAGAAAGAAAAATTCCGTACTCCGGCTTCAGGGGACGGACCCACAGTGCAAGCATGGCTGCTGCCGCTCCCGCCAGTATGATCTGAATCATAACATGCCTCCTCCCAGTTAAAATTCAAACAGCTTCTGAATCGTTTCAAACAGCTGGGAAATGTACGGAACCAGCCAGAACAGCACCAGCAGAAGCCCGGCAAAGCTGGTCAGAAATGCCTGTTCCTCCCTGCCGCTGTGCTTCAGCACCTGACAGAGTACCGAAACCAGTATTCCCACCGCTGCTATACGGAATAATAATGCAACCTCCATACCGTTTCCTTTCTCCCGCCCGTTCCCGGTATCCCTCATACCAATGATCAACCGGTTCCGTGAGTCACACTAAATCATCACTACAATCACTGTCAGTGCTCCCAGTATCCCCAGAGACTGATACATCCTGCAGCTTGCTTCGCAGTTTTTCTCCAGACGCTCTGCATTTTCCCTGACCTGCACTTCCAGCAGCTCCAGTGTACGAAGCTGCATATCCACATCAAGAAATCCCAGTTCATTCCCCAGCCTGCGAAACAGTTCCAGATCTTCTTCCTTCAGACCGCTTCCATGGAAGGCATCTTCACTTTCCCGCCATATCTGTGCCAGTCCGTCTCCTTTCTGATTCTGCAGCCTCCCGCTGACTTCAGCAAAAAAGCCTCGAAACGGCTCCTGCACGCGGCCGCTGATATCAGCAAAGGCCTCTTCCAGAATCCTGCCCGTGAAACCGATCTCGCCTTTCAGCATATGCAGTACCGTCTGCATCAGACGGAGATTTCTGATCCTTTTTCTGGTATTCAGGCTGTACCAGAAACCAAGAGCCAGAATCGCTGCAGCGATCGTACAGATTCCTGCAAACCGAATCACAGAATCCGTTCCCCCTTTCCATTATAGATATGACTCCACCGCCCCGGATTTCCATTATTTTCCAGCTGGATATACCGGTCAAATACTCCGGCTTTCATCATCCGGCCAAATCCTTCTTTTTCCAGCAGACGTTCCAGACTTTCCCCATGGGCAGTTGCCAGCATAACGCAGCCGCAGCCTGCTGCTTCAAAAACAGCCTCCACATCATCACCACCCGCTATTTCATCCACAGCCAGCACAGAAGGCGCCATACTTCGCAGCATGAGGCGCATCCCCAGCGTTTTGGGACACCCGTCCAGCACATCGGTCTGTCCGCCCAGATCATTCTGCGGAACGCCCTGATCGCAGGCTGCCAGTTCCCCCCGCTCATCCACGACCGATACCGTTCTCGGACTGCCGGATGAATTCCCGTCGGAAATCAGCCGGATCAGATCCCGCATCATGGTTGTTTTTCCCTGACCGGGAGCAGAAAAGATCAACGTACTGAGCAGTCTTCCATTTTCATACAGATACGGAAGCAGCCCCCGGGCACAGTTGCGGTATTCACCTGCAATCCGGATATGTATAAACGAAATATTGCGGATCGTCCTGATTTTCCCATCACCAAGAACCGTTTTGCCTGCGATTCCCACTCTGTGGCCGCCCCGGATGGTCAAAAAACCCTGCCGGATTTCCTCTTCATAGGCATACATGGAAAAACGGCTGACAAATTCCATTGTTTCCTGCATGTCCCCGGCAGAAAGAGGCCCGACCCCTTCCAGAATCCGCTCCCGGCCATTTTCCAGCAGCTGCACCGGCTTCCCGGATCTCAGCCGGATTTCCTGAATATGATGCTTTTTTCTCATCTCCTGTCCAACCGGCTCTCTGAGACGTACCGGCAGCACATGCAGAATTTCTTCCATCTGATACTCTTTCATAAGTCCGCCCCCTTTGCCATTATTATATGTAAAAAGAAAAACGCCTATGCCCCGGAATCGGGACACAGACGTTTTCTTTTAACAGGAAACTGCGTTATGCTTCCGTATGATCTTTTCCAATCTCCATAAAATACGATTCGCCTTCCAGCTGGTTCGTTTCTTCCTGATAGTGCATGCGGATCATGCGGTAAACATCCCCTGTACCGTAGGCGAAGCTGATCTGGATCTCTCCGCTTTCCAGACGCTTCATCTGCAGATCCACCGCTTCCAGTGAAGTTACCTTTTCCCCAGGTTCCTCACATGCATTGAGCGATTTCAGGAAATCAGCCGGCTGCGGATGCTCCATATGCTCCACGGTGGATTTGACCGGGTAAACGGTAATCACCGCACAGAGTTCATTCTGTACCCACGTCACCACCGCACGGCATCTGATTCCGTCCAGTTCTTCCCTGCACTCTGCCACAGCAGGCATCAGATACTTCAGGCTGACCAGCATCTGCAGTGCATTGGTGTAGGGATCTGTCTCCACCGCCTGTCCGCTGTTCATATGCGCATGATAGCAGCCCACCAGTCCGGCCTGTTCTTTAAAATGCGCATATTCCTGCGGATCGATCTTCTGCCGGTAATCATCGGGCAGGCCGTCAAACATCTCACACAGTTCCGCACAGATATAGGCATAATTGCGCCTGCTTTCATCCATACCGAAATATACGTCATCATTATTGACTGCCTCCTGACAGATTTCCATCAGCCGCATGGTACGGTGCCACTGTTTTCTGCTGTCTTCCGGAATCTCCTCATCCGTTTCACAGATTTCCCTGATCATGCCGATCACCTGCTTCAGCTGCTCCAGAGCCAGATCATGACGGCACAGATTCATATAATCGGCTGCCAGACGATTCAGCGTCAGAAGCGTTACATCGTGGGTAACCGGAAGCGTCTCCCTGGCAGCAGTATAGGCCTGTTTTGACAGATTCAGTGCCGACTGATAACGTCCGATCCGTGCATAATCCGAGGTCAGATTCGTTACAGCAGTCAGATAATCCGGATGCGTCAAAGGCAGGCATTTACCGCGCAGCTCCAGAACCCGCTCCTTCAGCGGAATACTGTTCTCATACTGCCCCAGACCGGCCAGAGCCACCGCCAGATTATTCATCAGGCTGATGGTAAATGCATCTGTTTCTCCCAGCTTCCTGCTGCTTTCTTCCACCGCCTGCTGCAGCAGAGGCACAGCCATCTCATAATCCTCCTCCGCCAGAAAACGTTCAGCCTGTCCGGCTGTCTGACGGATCTCATCCAGTTTCTGTCTGCGTTCTTCCTCCATTCCGGGTATGGTAAACAGCAGTTCCTGCGCCGCCGCATAGCCGGATGCCAGAGCCTTTTTCAGCCATTCTGCTGCCTCCTGCACATCAATTCCGGTACCCGAACCGTTCAGACAGCATCTTCCGGTCATATACATGGCTTCGGAATCACCTGCCTGCGCAGCGCTTTTAAACCAGAAAAATGCCTGCTCCGGCGAAGCATCTTCTCCATCCCATCCCTGTGAATAGAGAAGCCCCAGATTGAACATGGCATCCGCCTCACCGGCTGCTGCCGCTCTCTTATACCAGCTGACCGCTTCCTCCATCCTTCCGTCATTCATCAGCTGACGGGCAATCTCACACTGGGCCGCCGTATTGCCGTTCTCCGCTTCCTCATACATCTGCTGTACCATATCCTGATCTTTCCACCAGTCTGCCATTTGGTCATCTATCCTTTCTTTTCTGCCAGATTCTCATTGAGCCAATTGATCACCGCGCAGATTCCCTCCTCGCTGTAATCAAACCGATACGTGGTTTTCTGATCATCCGGCGTTTTATCAAAAGCAAAGGGTTCCGGCCACGTGGTCAGTTCCAGCCGGTACCCCTCTTCCTCATCGCCTTCCCGCTTCAGCCGGATCCGCGTCCCGCCGCAGCTGGCCGTATAAGGCTGCTTCTTATAATAATTTAACGTAAATAAATCTTTTCTGGCAAATTTCAACGATCACACCTCTGCATTATCATTCTTTTCTGCACTATTCATCTTCTTTTTCAAGCGCCCTTTTTACAATATCACAATCTTTATTGTACTGGCACTGCAGATAATCGCAGCCAACGATCCGCTCCAGACAAAGGCCACATTTCTCAACAGAATACTCGCATGTAACCATATTGGTCTGATTCTTTGCCTTGCAGTATCCGGTAAATATAAATTCATCCATATCCTGCATACATTCTGACTGCATACTCATACACAATTCCTCCCATCAGAGTATATATCAGGGAGCATTGTATCACAATCCGTCTCCGTTTTAAAGAGTTCTTGACAAATTTCGGTTTTTTCGATACATTGGTGATTAATGTTCAGAAATAAGAGGGAAAGATTTTTATGAAAGGTACAACAAAAAACATGACGGCAGGGAAACCTGCCGCTTTGCTGCTGCAGTTTGCACTGCCCCTTATGGCAGGCAATCTGTTTCAGGAATTTTATACGGTAGTGGATACCATCATTGTAGGACAGTTTCTGGGCGTTCACGCGCTGGCGGCCATCGGTGCCGGCGGCTGGATCACATGGATGATGACATCTGCCATTCAGGGCTTTACCCAGGGATTTTCCGTACCGGCAGCCCAGGCCTTCGGGGCAGGCAGACAGGACCATGTGCGGAAAAATATGGGCAATGCCGCTGTCATGGCGGTCATCCTGTCCATCCTCCTGCTTGCGGCAGGAGAAGCTGTACTCCGGCCCCTTCTGGTTTTACTGGATACACCTGCAGAAATCCTGCCGGTTACACTGATGTATCTGCGGATCTACTATGCAGCCTGCCCCATCATGATGGCATACAATTTTGCCGCCTGCAATCTGAGAGCGCTGGGCAACAGCCAGGCACCTCTGCGCGCCATGGTCATTGCTTCCATCATCAATATTCTGCTGGATCTTCTGTTTGTAGGTCCCTTTGGCTGGGGTGTGGCCGGAGCTGTGATCGCCACCGTCATTGCCCAGCTTTTTGCGGCCGTGTACTCCATGTACTGTCTGTTCCGCATTGATTTTATCTATTTCACAAAGGAAGATCTGCAGCTTCAGCGGAAATTCTGCGTCAAACTGCTGGGGCTTGGCGCACCCATGTCCCTGCAGAACATCATTATCTCCATCGGAGGCATTATTGTCCAGTATATCGTCAACCAGTTCGGCATCACTTTTATCGCCGGATTTACAGCCACCAACAGGCTTTATGGCCTGATCGAAACCGCAGGCATCTCCTACGGCTATGCCATGACAACCTATACCGGACAGAATAAGGGCGCAGGACTTTATAAAAGGATCCATCAGGGCGTACTGACAGCACACGTGATCGGACTGATCACCTCCGTATCCATCTCCCTGATCATGATCTTTTTCGGAAAAAATATTCTGAATCTGTTCATTACAGGAACGCCTGAGGAGGTTGCCGCCACCATGGAAGTTGCCTACCGCTACCTGTTCATCATGAGCCTGTTTCTTCCGATCCTGTACAGTCTCCATATCCTGCGTTCCAGCCTGACCGGGCTGGGCAACAGCACCATCCCCATGTTCTCGGGTGTGGCGGAGCTGATCATGCGTGTCTGCTCTTCCTTCCTGATTCCCATGTTTTTCGGGGAAATGAACCTGTTCTTCGCAGAGCCCATTGCGTGGGCCGGAGCCGTCGCCGTACTGCTTACCGGATATCTCCATACCATGCACAAACTGACTGCATCCGCCGGTATGGCTCGGTAGAATATAACTCAACATATAAATAATCCAGCAAAAACAGCAGCCAAAACTGTAATGATACACAGTTTCGGCTGCTGTTTTATGATTCCATATCCATCAAAGTCCCGTGATATTGATCTATCCCAATATCACTCTATCCCAGTATTGCCTTATCGCTGGCAAACTGTTCTCCGCTGACAACTTCAAACTGATGCAGCAGATCCTCCACAGTCAGTTTCTTCTTCTCCTCCCCGCGGATATCCAGAATGATCTTCCCTTCCATCATCATGATCAGACGATTGCCATGAGCGATGGCATCGCGCATATTATGCGTGATCATAAGAGTTGTAAGATGATCTCTGTTTACAATAGTTTCTGTAGTTTCCAGTACCTTGGCTGCTGTCTTGGGATCCAGCGCTGCTGTATGTTCGTCCAGCAGAAGCAGCTTCGGTTTCTTCAGGGTTGCCATCAGCAGGGTCAGCGCCTGACGCTGTCCGCCGGACAGAAGTCCCACCTTGCTGGTCAGACGGTCTTCCAGACCAAGCCCAAGGATCTTTAACAGTTCTCTGTATTCCTCACGCTCTTTTCTGCGGATTCCCGGACGGAGTGTGCGGTGCTGTCCGCGTCTGTATGCCAGCGCAAGATTCTCTTCAATTCCCATGGTTGCGGCCGTACCGTTCATGGGATCCTGAAATACGCGGCCCAGATAAGCCGCGCGCTTATGCTCGGATAATTTTGTTACGTCAACGCCATCGATAATGATCTGGCCTTCATCCACCGGCCATACACCTGCAACTGCATTCAGCATGGTGGATTTGCCGGCTCCGTTACCGCCGATTACCGTCACGAAATCACCATCTTCCAGAGTCAGGGAAATACCTCTCAGCGCCTGCTTTTCATTCACCGTTCCGGGATTGAAGGTTTTGTATACATTTTTAATCTCCAGCATTACTGATTGCCCCCTCTCTTAACCGGTTTTGAAAAATATTTGCCTTTCCAGTAGGGAACTGCAAGGAAAATCGCTACAACCAGAGCTGACAGAAGTTTCAGAAGGTCTGTATCGATTCCGCGCCAGATAACGATCTGAAGAACCAGATAGTATAAAATAGAACCGAAAACAACGCCCAGAAGACGGAAACCGAAGTTGTGGAAAATCCTTCCGAAGACTGCTTCGCCGATAATAACGGCAGCCAGGCCGATTACGATGGCACCGCGGCCCATCTGTACATCGGCAAATCCCTGATACTGCGCCAGCAGGGCGCTGGATAAACCAACAAGGCCGTTGGAAATCATCAGACCCAGAACCTTGTTCATATTGGTGTTGATACCCTGAGCACGGGCCATATTGCCGTTGCAGCCGGTGGCACGCAGGGAGCATCCCAGTTCTGTTCCAAAGAACCAGTAAAGAATAAAAATCACGATCACCGTAATCAGAGCAACGATTACGATCGTGTTGCTGAAAAAGCCTTTGACAGCATTTCCGGCTCTTTCAATCGTTGTGGACAGCTTGATAAATCTGAGTGATACCAACAGGTCACACTGATCCACATTGATGGCCTGATTGGCCTTTCCCATAATCTTCAGGTTTACGGAATACAGCGACAGCTGTGTCAGAATTCCTGCCAGAATCGCCGGAATTCCCATAAATGTATGAAACAGACCTGTTGCCAGTCCCGCCAGCATACCCGCTGCTGTAGCGGCAATCAGGGCAACCCATACATTATAGCCGTTTAACAGCATCATAATACAAACTGCGCCTCCGGTACACATGGTACCGTCCACTGTCAGATCGGCCACATCCAGAATCCGGTATGTAATATACACACCAATGGCCATAATACCCCAGATCAGTCCCTGTGCGACTGCTCCGGGCAACGCGGCAAATAAACTTTCCATATTACGTATATTCCTCCATCTAATCCTGTGTACTCTCCCATTATATACAAATCTTCTGAAATGTCCAGCTGAAAAAATATGGATATATGAAAAAGCGGGGGCAGAAGAACCCCTTACGGAATCTTCCCTCCCCGCACATGTTAATCCAAACAGTTATTCTGATTATTCAGCCGTAATTGCCTCATAACCGTCAGGAATTGTAATATTCAGTTCCTTGCATACGGATTCATTATACTTCTTAACAAAATTCGGTGCATATTCGATGGGCATGGTAGAAATATCTTCGCCATCTCTCAGGATCCGTACAGCCATCTTACCGGTTGTAACACCAAGGTCATAGTAGCTGATGGACAGAGTTGCAACGCCGCATCCTGCGCAGATACCTTCCTCACCTGCAATGATGGGAACGCCTGCCGGCATGCAGATATTGCTGATGATACCGGTGTTGGAAGCCACGGTATTGTCAGTAGGTACGTAGATTACTTCACACTCTGTGGAAGCAGTTGTAGTAACTGCAGAAATATCATTGGAATCAGAGAATGCATACATCTTACATGTATAACCCATATTTTCCAGATAAGACTTCACGGTATCAACCTGATACTGGGAATTTGCTTCAGATGAGCAGTAAAGCAGACCCACATTCTTTGCATCGGGGAACAGTTCCTTTACCATGTTGGCCTGATCTTCCAGAGGAGCCAGATCGGATGTACCGGAAATATTACCGCCCACTGTACCATCAAAGTCAGAAAGCTGAAGTGCTACGCCGTATTCTGTAACGGATGTACCGAGAATCGGGATCGTGTTGGTAGCTGCTGCAGCTGCCTGCAAAGCAGGTGTTGCATTGGCAAGAATCAGATCATAGTTGTTGGATACGAAATTGTTCACGATGGTGGAACAGGTGTTGGAATCATTCTGTGCGTTCTGGTTATCAAACTCAACTGCATCTTCACCAAGTTCCGCTGTCACTTCATCAATAAAGCCCTGTGTTGCTGCATCAAGTGCCTCATGCTGAACCAGCTGGCAGATACCGATCTTGAATTTCTTACCGGATTCTGCTGCTGTACTGCCTTCTTCTGCTGCCGGTGTTGTTGAAACTTCAGCTGTATCCTTTGATTCTTCTTTATCAGAAGAACCGCAGGCTGTCATGGACATGGCCAGCATCAATGCCAGCACCAGAGCAAATACTTTTTTAGTTGTTTTCATAAACTTTGCCTCTCTTCCTTATCTTTATTATTATGCAAACGGCTGTCAATCATGATGGACCGCTTTTCTGTGTGGTATTATAACGCTTTAAACCTTAAAAGTCAAGAAGTCTCATAATATCCGATTCAATCCGCTTCATTTTTTCGGCCGTATCTTCATTCGTACAGGGAATCCGTGCAATAATCCGCGGAATATAATTCTGTTCCCGGATAATCTGCAGCGTCTCTCTGAAATTGATATCATAAATATACGCAATATAGGAAACCCAGTAATCCATGGCTGTTCTGCGGTCCGGCGAATAAATGGACCGTCCTGCGCAGACCGTCTCAAAAACTTTATCACTGATCGTTTCCCGACCGACCTCCTCTGCCGTTTTATTCAGCAGAACTTCAATGGAATCCTCCAGCTTTACACGGCAATTATCCAGCTTATCCGCATCCCGGATCAATCTGGCATGAAGCAGCGTATGCTCATCCTCAATTCCCTTCAGTTCAAAATCGGAATGTCTGGCAATGGCCGTACGGATCAGATCATCGTACCGGTCATCCTCCATAAAGCGCCGTATCATTCCCTCCTCAAACAGAATGTGAACGCCTTCCGCCGCATGGTCCATGGTTGTCGGTTCAAAGCTGTCATAACGCTTCAGCTGTTCAAATCTGCCGATATCATGCAGAAGTCCGATCATCATGGCAAGTTCCACATCCTCATCTGAAAGTCCCATCCGGACTGCGATTTCCCGGCTGCAGTCCACTACGCAATACGTATGAACAATCTTCAGCCGGACTTTATCATCTTCTCTGTCATAATGATCCAGATACTGCTCAAATACCTGTTTTGCGTGTACAAAATCAATTTTCCCGCTCATCTTCCATCTTTTCCTTTCTGTAACGGCGCAGCATGGCAATCGCCAGAACCAGCGAGATTACAAGCACCAGAACAATACCTGCCGCACACAGATAAAACAGCTGCAGCTCCTGAAGATAATCCGAAGCAGCCCTCCTGGCAGCTTCAGCAAAATCATTTTCCATTTCCTGTGCTGTCAGACGAAGCCCTGTGTGCCCAAGCGTCATCCCTTCATACTGGTAAACCGCCTCCGCAAAACAGCCATCTTCTTCTTTCTCCGGGTCAAGATAAGTGACAACTGTATCCAGATCCGACATGGTCATACCTTTCGGAAGAATGACGGAGCTGCTGTCCACCTTCTCAAGAACAAATCTTCTGCCGGTCTGAAGCTGATTCAGCGCAAAACTGTCTGTCGTCAGCCTGCTTCCGTCTGTTTCCGCCTCTTTTCCCGTGAGAACCCGGAAATTCTCAAAGCCATAGTCAAACAGTGCCCGGGTAGAACGGTACTGCTCTCCCTTTTCACACTGCATCACACAGGCGATCAGGCTGATGCCGTCTTTCTGCGCATATGTGATCAGTGTATAGCCCGAAGCGCTGGTAAAACCGGTTTTTCCTGCCCTGCAGTACGGATAATAAAACTCTGAACCCGGCTTCAGCATCTCATGGCGCATCTCCAGATATCTTGCCGCATGCGTATTGGTGGCCGGAATCGTGTATTCCGTAGAACCGGCAATCTGCAGAAATTCCTCATGCCGGATGCAGGCTCTCATGATCATGGCCATATCATATGGCGTAGTGTAATGATTCTCGTCAGCCAGTCCGCTGGGATTTGTAAAATGCGTGTGAAGCGCACCGGCCTGAACTGCTCTTTCATTCATAATCTCCGCAAAAGCGGCAATGGTACCGGAATTGTGCACCGCCAGCGCATTGGCCGCATCATTGGCTGATTTCAGAAGCAGACCATTCAGACAATCCTCCACCGACATTTTTTCTCCCTTCGTCGGCTCAATGGATACATATCCTTCAGGAAGAGGATCCAGCGCTTCCCCTTCAAATACAAGGGTATCGGAAAGCTCACAGTTTTCAATGGTGATCAGCGCCGTCAGAATCTTGGTAATACTGGCAGGATACCTTTTACTGTCCGCATTTTCAGCATAAAGAACCGTCCCGCTGTCCGCTTCGATCAGGACAGCTGCTCCCGCACTGATCTCCGGGGCTTCAGGCCAGTCCTCTGCCGTCACATATTCTTCATCGGAAAGCCGGGGTGTCTCTTCCTCAGCCAGTACATCAAAGGAACTGCCCCAGAATACAAAAAAGGAAATCATCACCAAAAACAGAGAAGCGGATATTTTCCCTTTGAGCAACTTATATATCCTGAACATAAATTATCCTTTCTGTCATGGCAGCTGCTGTACAGATTCCTCCTCTTTCTGACAGCTGCCGTTTTCAAAAAAAGAACCCAACCGGATGTGCCCATCTGACATACCCGGTTGGCTCCTGATAAGTTTTTATAGCTGTGTATATAATAATCTGTTACTGAGCCACATCAGCTTCCGTAATCTTCTGGCCGCTCATAACAGCTTCCATCAGACTTTTCGCCTGTGCAATGGAAGAATCCGACAGATTCGCAACATAAAGGCTCTTGCCTGTGTAGGAATAGCAGTACTCTCTGCTGCCTGTTGCCGTGATGGCATAGGAATACATCTCCCACTCTCTGGGATCCTCCAGCTGCATCTTCACAAGGGCATAAATAGAATCTGTAGGCAGATTCGTCTGAACCTGATCTGAGATTTCTTCCATAATACTGCTGAATCCGGTCAGGATCGCAGGGGAAGTACACTTTTTAATGATTCCCTTAATAACCTCCATCTGATCCTTACCGCGCTGGTTGTCTCCCTCTCCAAAAGAGTAACGTTCTCTTGAGAAAGCAAGTGCCTGTTTGCCGTTCAGGTGGTTGTAACCTTCCGTATAATGGAACTGCTCGCCCAGATTGCTGCCGCTGGTAAAATCATATCTGGAATAAACATCCACACCGCCAAGGGCATCCACGATATTGATCACCGAATTAAAGTTTACTCTTGCATAATAGTTGATATCAATATCGTAAATGGAATTGATCGTCTCAATGGACTTGTTAACGCCATAGAGACCGGCATGTGTCAGCTTATCCTTCTGGCTGCCGGAAATACCGGGGATGATCACATATCCGTCCCGTGGTGTGGTAACGATCAGAATCTGTCTCGTCTCCGGATTGGCAATCAGAAGAATATTCACATCAGAACGGCTTCTTGTAGTAATGTCGCCATATGTATCAATACCGCTGACATAAGCGATAAACGGATCCTTCGTAATATCAAAATCCTCAGACACGTTGGCCTGTACCGGTTCCTCTGCTTTCGTTTCAAATTCCAGAGTCTCGATAATACGGATCTTATCGGAGAAATAATATCCCTCCTCTTCCATGGTCAGATCATCGATCATATCCAGATAGGAGGAATTCATAACCATACAATCCACCTGACCGCTCATCAGCGCAGGATATAAAGTTTCATAATCGTCGAATGCCGTCAGGTTCAGATCCGTATCAAGACGTTTCTTCAGCTCATCCGCAGCCTGTCCCATCAGTTCCACGTCATCGGCATACTGGATTCCCCATGAACCTGCCTTCAGATCGTTCAGGGTCTGTGCCGTGCTCTCTTCCTTTACTACTACCAGAACCTGATTTTTCTCAATCCCTGCGGTTTTGGAAATATCCTTCATGGTATCGGCGACCTGTCCCACATAACGTACACCGAATGCCAGTATCGCAATGAGCAGAACCGAAAGAATCTTTCCGACCCACTGTGCTTTATTGAAAAACTGTGTTACAAAAGCGATAAAAAACAGCACTGCCAGAACTGCCGTAATCGCAGCCCAGTATTTTACAGGAAGAAATCCCATATCAAATATCTGCATGGACAGAATACCGCTCAAAACAAGCTGCACAACTGCCAGGATAATTCCTGCAATCTTTGCAATTGACAATTTCTTTTTCATAAACCATATCCTTCTTTTTGTAGATTTACAGCCGCCGCCCTGTCTGCAGCTCTGACTGCATTTATGAACACGTCTGTATTCTACCACGGATTCTCCTGCAATACAAAGGAAATTCTATTAAAAAAGTATTAATATTTCGGTAACTATTCAGAGCCAACCTCGAAAACACGGTGTGTTTCCTCAGTGTGGCGTATTTTTTACCAGATCCGGGATTTTCCGACGGTATATCCTGCCGGAAAATGCTTCGTGAGGCAATTCGTAAAAACGTGATTTTTCAGGACAGATGGGCCGGTACATGGGATCGGCGATGATGACGGGCATATCTTTCAGCAGCTCTTCCTGCTCCTCTTCATAAGCCGCCCGCTCATCTCCGGAAACAAACAGCTCGTCATCCGCTTCCAGAGGACAGATCACCTTTACCGCTTTTCCATGGCTCATGGAAACAGACGCTGCCAGAGAGGCGGAGGTTACTGCCTCTCCGATGACTGCAATTTCCGCTTCCTCTGCCGGCGGACGCTTTCTGCAGGAAATGATATTTTCTCCCGTCCGGGCCGCCTGCTTCAGATCTTCGGCAATCACTTTGCCCATGGAACCCACAGGCGTACCCACCACGTAGGGCGTACCGAATTTTGCCCGCAGTATCCGGGCTGCAGGAAGTCCTACGGAGGAAACCACCAGATTGACACCGGCTTTTCCCGCTTTCTCCAGTTCTTCCAGACTGCTTCCCATGGCAAAACAGCTGATCAGTTCGAAATCATTGTCCTTCAGAAAGGCTTTCATGGATTCCACTGTGCCGTTTACGGAAAAATCAAGAGGCGTCACGCCAAGAAGATTAACACCGGCCGGATTAATGGCCCCGCCTTCCTCCGGCGCTTTTACATAGTAATCAGCGATCTTTTCCAGTGCCATCCCGGCTCCCATCACATAGGAATGTGTTCCGTTGGTGGGAAAATAAAAAGCCGGAATTCCCGTCCGTTTTGTAATCACCGATGCAATGGCATCAAAATCCGTTCCGTTCAGCATGGGAACCGGTGTGCGGGCAAGGGCAATAAAGGCGGGGGAAAGCTGTTCTGCCGCCGTCACTACATCATCGATCAGTTTTTCATCATTTCCCATAATGGCATCGATCTCAGCCAGACCGGAAATGAAGATCAGGCTGTCCATATCATACCAGCGCGGTTCATCATGGGTATTGTAGGTGGAATTGCAGCCGGAGGGATCGTGCATGACCACCATGCCGCCCAGCTCATATAACGCCGAGCAGACCCCCGACACATCCGCTGTGTAAGTAGAAATAATCCTTGCAATCTGTTTCATATGCAGCTCTCACACCCCAATCCTTTTCTGATAATCAGATTTTCCGTATCTTTCTCATGCAGAAATGCTTCCGTCATCAGTTCTGCCATCCGGCAGATACCCGAAAAACCATAGAAACCGCCGCCTTCCACCATATTTACAAAATACGGCGTTCCGGTAAAATATGCCGCCTTCTGACCGATAGCCAGCACTTTTTCATCACAGGTTCTGGAAAGCACACGCATTTTCACATGGATCGTCGCATAAATCATCAGCTGCGGCGCATGTTCACGGAGCCACTTGAAGTCCTGCTCCTCTTCCGGCAGAAAACTGTCCGCATAGATCCGGAAAACATGGAAGCCATGCTCCAGAAGGAGTCTTGCCAGCCCCAGCGGACGGGGAACCGCCGTATAATCAATGGCAATTGGGGTCTGTCCGATGACCTGCTTTGCCTTTTCAAGCGCCTCTTCACAGGCGCGGATCCGTTCAGCGGCCGCTATGCGGGGCGTCTCCAGTTCATCCGCCAGCCGGTTCAGGCAATCCGTAATCTCCTCATAACCAAAACACTGGGGCAGATACATGTGTTTCATGCCCAGCCTCTCCTTCAGCACGTCAGCAGGCATTTTCCCAATGGGAAGCAGACTCAGATTCAGATAGCTTTCCGACATGGAAAGATATTCGTCAAATGTCCGGCATTCCGTGATCTGCTTCAGACTGCATCCTGCCGCTTCTGTCAGTTCAAAAAGCTCGCAGTCCGGATCGATTTTCATGGTATTGCCGATGATATTGACCGATTTTCGGTTCATCGGACGCTCTTCCAGACAGGAGTACAGTTCCCGGCGAAGACGCTGATCCGGCGTGATCCCCGCCTTCTGCAGGATACAGTCCATGTATCCTTCCACAAAATGGATCTCCGGATACCGGCTGCGCAGGACCCGGTACACCATGGGAATATCACATCCCATAAACCGGTGGACGCAGCTGGGAAACAGGATGACCGCCGGTGGTTTCTGCGGCAGTTTTTCCAGAATATCCGTCACGCCGTCGATGATCAGATCCTCCATATCCCCTTCCAGAATGTTGTCTTCCTTTACTGTAATCGTGGAAAAGCGGTCGGACGCATTCATTTCCGCCGCAGTCAGCACAACGCCCCGGTTGCAGTTGCCGGTGCATACATAGATCTGGTGTGCATCAGGGATCAGCATACCAATATGCACAATATTCCATGTTCCGTGGGCCGGAGAATTATATTCCAGCTGTGACGGAAAAGGAACGGGAAAGACCGCTTCCGACACGGGCATGGCCGCACCGGAAGGATCCACCTTCCCATGAATCATTTTCAACATATATTTTACTCCACTCCGTTCCAGTCCAGACCGCAGGCCCGGGCCACCTGACCGGCCAGTCTGCGGTATTCCGATGCCATGCTGCTGTCGGGAAATGCCTCCAGCACCGTCTGCTGCCGCTCCTCAGCCTCCAGCACCAGATCACTGCGGTTCAGGGACCCGATGATGGTACTGTGCACATCATCCGCCAGCTCCTGCACCTTTTCTTCTTCATTTTTTACATTTCTCCGGTTCAGAATCAGGCCGCCAAGACGGGCATAGCCTCTTTCCCGGAAATTTTCCACTGCCACGGCGATATTGGCTGCCGCGTGGATCGACATATTTTCCCCTGAAGTGATGATAAATACCTGATCGGCATATCCGCCCCGCATGGGCATGGAAAAGCCGCCGCATACCACATCACCCAGTACATCGTAGATCACCACATCCGGCTGATATACGTCATAGGCACCTTTTTCCTTAAGTTTATCCAGCGCCGTAATAATCCCTCTTCCGGCACAGCCAAGTCCCGGCGTGGGACCTCCGGCTTCCACACAAAGAACACCGCCGAATCCCACCTTTACCATATCTTCCAGAGTAAAATCATTTTTCCGGGTCCGCACCAGCTCCAGAACCGTGGGAACCGGCTCTCCATGACGGAGATTCACGGTGGAATCAGCCTTCGGATCACAGCCGATCTGCATGACCTTAAGACCCTGCTCGCAGAAAGCTGCCGCCAGATTGGAGACCGTGGTGGATTTCCCGATGCCGCCCTTTCCATAAACAGCAATTTTAATCATGAACTATATCCTCCTGATTAACAGATCCGCGGCAGTAATTCTCCGCCGGGGGGCGGGAGGAGGGTTTCGGCTCCGATTTCTGTTTTCATGATGACGCGGCCGGGCATTTCTTCGGTTACTTCGCCGATGATGGCTGCGTTGGCGGAGTATTTGCCTTTGCGCAGGGTTTCAAGGAGGGCCGGTGCTTCTTCTTTGGGAGCGAAAATGACAAGACGTCCTTCACAGGCCAGATACAGAGGTTCCAGTCCCAGCATGCCGCAGACACCTTTGACGCCGTCTGCTACGGGGATGTCCTGTGCATTGAGGCGGATGCCTACGCTGCTCTGCTCCGCGATTTCATATAAAACGGTTCCCACGCCGCCTCTTGTGGCATCGCGGATAACGTGAATATTCTTTGTGGTGTCCAGCATGGATTTCACTGTTCCCCATAAAGGTGCGCAGTCGCTGGTGACATCGGCTTCAATGCCGAATTCATTTCTTGCCAGCAGGATGGTGCAGCCGTGGCGTCCCACATCGCCGGAAACGATAACTGCATCGCCGGGTTTTGCCTTGAAACCGGAGGTTTCCACATCTTCCTGAATCCTGCCGATGCCTGTGGTGGTAATGAATACGCCATCCACCTGACCCTTACCGGCAACCTTTGTATCGCCGGCTACGATCTTCACACCGGCTTCATTGGCTGTTTTTTCCATGGCTGCGGCGATTTCTTCCAGTTTCTCCATGGGGAAGCCTTCTTCAATAACGAAAGCACAGGAAAGATACAGGGGTTTTGCACCCATGCAGGACAGATCGTTGACCGTACCGCAGATGCTGAGTTTGCCGATATTTCCTCCGGGGAATTCAGCAGGGGAAACGATAAAACCGTCCGTCGTAAAAGCCAGTTTGCCTCCTTCCACAGAAAGTACTGCAGCATCGTCCGCTGTCAGATCGGGATTGGCAAAATGTTTTTTGAATACCTGATCGATTAATTCGGAAGTCTGACGGCCTCCTGCCCCGTGGGCAAGTGTTACTGTTTTACTCATTTTCAATTCCTCCATACTGATAATATGCTGAACATGCGCCCTCGCTGGATACCATGCAGGCTCCTACCGGGTGCAGCGGTGTACATCCTTTTCCAAATATTTTGCAGTCCGACGGTTTGCATTTGCCCTGCAGCACATCGCCGCAGCGGCAGGCCGGATTGGCTTTTCCCTGTACCGGCGGCAGGCTGAAATGAATTCTGGCGTCGTAATCCCGGTATTCTTCCTTCAGTTTCAGGCCGGATCCGGGAATCACACCCAGACCGCGCCATTCCGAATCACAGGCTTCCATATACTGTGCCACCATATTCTGTGCCGCTTTGCTGCCGTCACGGGTTACCACACGGGGATAGCAGTTTTCAAAGAAATTGCCGCCTTCCTGCAGTTTTGTAACCACAACTGCCAGCGCCGTCATGATCTCCTTTGCCGTAAATCCCGTTACCACGCCGCTTATGCCCTGTTCTGCCAGTTCCTCGCAGAGTCTGGTTCCGGTAATGGCATTTACATGACCGGGATACAGAAAAGCATCGGCGCTGCCCTTCAGTGCCTGATAGGCATTGGGCATGGTCTTGTTGGCCGTCAGCAGAGAAAAATTTTTCAGCCCCGCTTCCATGGCTTTCTTTACTGCCAGACAACTGGCCGGTGTGGTCGTTTCAAAACCGACCGCCAGAAATACCACTTCCTCATCGGGATGTTCTTTTGCATATTCCACCGCATCAATGGGTGAATAAACAATCTGTACTTTTGCCCCCTCGGAGCGGGCTGCTGCCAGACTTTTCTTCGTACCGGGCACCCGGATCAGATCGCCAAAGGTACATACCGTTGCGTGATAATCCAGAGCCAGCATGATCGCCTCATCGATAAATCCCACCGGTGTCACGCAGACGGGGCATCCGGGGCCGGAAATCAGTTCAATTTTGTCAGAAAGGATTTTTCTGATACCCAGACGGAAAATTTCGTGGGTATGGGTTCCGCAGACCTCCATGATCCGCAGCTTCGGGCCGTCATAATTTTCCAGAATCTCACGGGCCGTTTTTTTACCTGTTTCTTCCATTATAAAGCCTCCATGATCCGATCGGTTTCACTCTGATCTTCTTCTGTAATCTTTGCAATGGCGATTCCTGCATGAACCATCACATAATCGCCGGGTTCCAGTTCGTCAAGAAGCTCCGCGGAAACCTCTCTCTTCGCACCGGATGCATCCACAACTGCCATACCATTTTTTAATGAAACAACTTTAGCCGGTAAACCTACACACATACAAACTCTCCTTTTCTGTTTTTCTATCTTTCTTTCCCTCCGGCTGTGCAGTGCCATACTAAAAGTAAAAGTCACGGCACAGCTTGGGGCAGTTATTTTTTATTGATCTTTCTCATGGCTACCACGGCCTGACCCAGCGCGATCCCGCCGTCATTGGGCGGCAGCAGGCTGTGTGTCAGCACCTGAAAGCCTTCTTTTCTCAATTTCTCACAGCTCAGCCGCACCAGCAGCTGGTTCTGGTAAACGCCGCCGCTGAGGGCCGTCACCTGCAGACCGGTCTGCTCTCTGGCCTGCAGCGATACGAAACGGACCATTTCTGCCAGCCGTTCATGGAACCAGAAGGCCAGAAGTCCCGCATCCGCACCGGAAAGAAAAGCATCCGTAAGCCCTTCCACCAGCAGTTCCGTGGGAAGCACCATATCCTGCGCCGCCATATTCTGCTGCAGCCGTTCCTCCAGACGCCGGTTCCAGACGGTCAATCCATCCGGCATACCCTCAAGCGGCCTCTTTCCCTGACCGAGACAGGCATCCTCATAAGCCTCCGCTGCAAATTCCAGCGTAGTGGACGCTTCTCCCTCAAAAGTGGAAGCCTTCCTGACCTGTAAAATGGCGCTGACCGCGTCAAAGAGGCGTCCCGCACTGGTAGACAGGACACTGTTCAGATGACCGTCCGCCATGGCAAACTGTACTTTTGCTGTTTTTTCGTCACACAGATCCAGTTTCCGGATCACATCCATGGTCCGCTCTCTGTCTTTGTAAATGCCGTACAGCATGGATACGGCGATGCGCCAGCCTTCTTTTGCGGAAGCATCTCCTCCGATCTGCAGGAAGGGGCGGATATGACCCAGCCGTTCAAATCCATCATAATCAGCCTTCAGAATTTCTCCTCCCCAGATGGTTCCGTCGGTTCCGTATCCGGTTCCGTCAAAGGAAATGCCGATAACCGGTTCGGAATAGTCATTCTCCGCCATGCAGGCTGCAATATGTGCATAATGATGCTGGACCGGTATGACAGGAAGCCCCAGCTCCTGTGCCGCAAAGGTGGTATTGTAGCGGGGATGCATATCGCAGGCAACCACCGTGGGCGATGCCTCCAGAAGTCCCTCCATCCGGGTGATGGATTCCTTTAACGCCCGCACGGTCCGCAGATCTCCCATGTCGCCGATATAGGGTGACTGGTAAAACAGATCATTTTTCCCGATGCAGAAGGTATTTTTCAGTTCTCCACCCACCGCCAGAACCTCTCCCTGAAATGCATTGGAGGTCATGAAAGGCAGCGGTGCATACCCGCGGGAGCGGCGGATCATATAAGGTTTTCCCTCAAAAAAGTCCATGACCGAATCATCCGCCCGCAGACGGATCAGCCGGTTGTGGGACAGGATCACATCACACATACCTGAAAGCTCGGTCAGCGCATCCGTATCATCACGGCAGATGGGAGCGCCGGAAACGTTGCCGCTGGTCATCACCAGACAATCCGGCATTTCCAGACCGTCATCGTATGTAAAAATCAGCATCTGGACCGGTGCATAGGGAAGCATCACGCCGATTTTGGGATTGTCCGGTGCCACAGCCTGACAGATCGTTCCCTGCCCTTTCCGTTTCAGCAGGATAATGGGCTTCTGATGGCCATCCAGTACCTCCAGCTGTTCTTCCTTTACCTCGCATTCCCGCCTGACCGCATCCATATCCCGCATCATGACGGCAAATGGCTTGGCGGGCCTCGTTTTCAGCCGCCGCAGCCGCTCCACCGCCTGCTGGTTGGTCGCGTCACAGCAGAGATGGAAACCGCCGATACCCTTGATGGCTGCAATTCCGCCGTCCTTAATCACCTGCCGGGTACGGGTGATCGCCTCCCTGCCCCGAACCGCATGCTCCGGAACCGGGCCGGAAAGCTTCTGTCCGGAAAAAGACTCCGCAGCCGCCCGTTTTGCCATGGCCGGCACCGGCTCCCGTTCCTGCCCTTTACCGGAAAGCAGGTACACCTCCGGGCCGCAGTCGTTGCAGCAGACCGGCTGTGCATCGTAGCGCCTTGTCTCGGCATGGGTATATTCATACTCGCACTGCGGGCACATGGGAAACTCCCCCATACTGGTTCTGACCCGGTCATAGGGCATGGAATCCAGAATGGTCAGTCTTGGTCCGCAGCAGGTACAATTGATAAAAGGATGCAGATATCTGCGGTCATTTTTATCAAACAGTTCCTTTTTGCATTTGGGACAGGTGGCAATATCCGGTGATACAAAAATATCACCCTTTATCTTTTCACTTTCAATAATCTCAAAGCTGTCAAAATCCTCCTCATCATTCAGAGAATGCACATCCATTTTCAAAATAGAGGAACGCTCAGGCGGATTGAATTCCACCTCATGAAGAAAGGCATTGACCTCCTCTTCGGTTCCCTGAGCCTTAATCTCCACATAAGGCCCCTTGTTGCAGACGCTTCCCCTCACATGGCAGCGGTCGGCATGACGGCTCACCGTCGGACGAAACCCCACGCCCTGAACGATCCCGTATACTCTGGCCAGTACCTTTTTCTCTTCCATAAGCATCCATACCTTTCCTGAAAATCTCTATGATAAACCGTTCTGCCGTTTACAGCTTTCCTGATACTGCAAAATGGGGCAGTTTCAGATAAATTCCCTCAAAACCGGGCACCGCATTCTTCAGGATCTCATCACCGATGATCACATCGTACTGTTCCCGGCTGATCAGCTCGGTGAACTGGTCTTCCTCCGTCAGATGAATATCCCCCTCCGATTTCAGTTCCTTTTTCAGCATAAACCAGGTCGCTGCCGTACATACCGCTCTGTCCCCGATTTCTTTTCTGATCTCATTGGCCAGCACCTGCTGGTGCATGATGAGAATCTTTTTCCCGGTCAGATCATCCATGGAAAATCCCTGTCTGGCAAGTTTATCCCGGAGGATCTTTCCTGCACCCGGATAACAGACCTCATAAGGCGTGCCGAACTTTTCTTCCAGCAGACGCGCTGCTTTAAGTCCGGCGGGGGCGATCACCAGATTCTTCTCCACGGACGAGGCCTCCCGAACCTGTTTAATGCCTGCGCCCATGCCGTAACAGAAAACCTCCTCAACTCCCTGTTCTTTCAGGGTCTCTTCCATCTCAGCCGGCGCATTCATGCTGTGGATCTCCAGAGGCGTTGCACCGATGATCCCCACCCTGTTTTTCACCACAGGCAGCTTTTCCCCGGCAAATGTCCGAAACAGTTCCAGCCATGTTTTCTCTTCCCCTGCGTCATAAAGCTCCATGCCATCAGTGTCCACCGTCATAATGGGAAGATCGATTTTTTTCTGCGCCATCCGCTTCAGCGCCTGATAATCAGTCCCGATAACCGCAGGCACCGGCGTCCCGATGATCGCCGCAAACTCTGCGTCAATTTTACCTGCCGCAAGGGCCAGCTTTTCCACCAGACGGTCATCCCGCCCCAATATGGCATCCATATCGCGCAGTCCTGCGCTGAAAATGGCGCTTTTCTTCATAAACCATCTGGGCTCGTCAAATCCACAGATATTGCCGGCGCAGCCGCCCGCATCACAGATCACGATGATTCCGCCCATATCGCTTAAAACCGCGGAAGCACCCGACTGATCGGGAGCAAACGGTGCCAGATATTTTCTCAATCCTTTCATACCGCACTCTCCTTTCCCGCACCCTGTAAAGCCGCAAGCAGCTGCTCAAACAGAAGTTTCACGCCGGCATAGCCGAAAGGCTGCACATCCTCGCTCCACTCCACATTGGGGCAGCCGGGATGATAATAAGCCGCATCCCGTCCGATGGTCACGTCCGCCTCTCCTTCACTGATGTCATAATAAAGCATGGTAGGCTCCAGATTGGAATAGATCTTCGTCTCAGGACTCAGTGCCGCAATCTTCTTAATATATACGAAATTATCCGCCGTAGGGGTTCCGAAAATTTCATTTACCCGGAAACCGTACCGCAGGAATGCCAGCGACAGCTCAAAGGGATCCGCATTGCATCCCTCTCCCACGGAAAATACCGTGCCCGGATACGCCCTGCCAAACACATCAATGGCCTCTTTCGCCGCATCATAATACTTCTGATCCTCGATGGTCGTACCCAGAGCCGATGCAAAAATATGATACTGATTCTGAATCTTATCCAGCTGATACAGCCGGGTCAGCTCTACAGAGGGAATATTCAGCCGTTTCTGCATATCCTGTGCCGCAAACCGTGCCTCGGGATTCAGCACCAGATTGAAATTGGCTTCCGCCATCTGTTTATACTCTGCATAATCCCTGCACCGGGAGATTTCCCTTGTCTTCCTGATACCCATCTGATGCAGCAGGTCGTAAATCTCGCAGTCATCGATCAGATGTGCAAAATAACCTAGAAGATTTACCGCATTGGGCCGTTTTTCCATGGGCTCCAGCAGAGAATAAATGGACTGGCGCACATGCACCATGGGCGGCTTGCGCCCCTCCCTTGTCAGCGCATACATATAACAGGGAAGCACCGGGATATCCACCTTTTTCATTGCTTTCCGGCAAACACGCTCCATATCGGTTCCCAGCAGCGCATCGGCACAGGTCAGACAGATCATCACCACCGAAGGCATCTGGGGCAGAGACTGACAGATCTCCTCCACCGCCTGGGGGATATTTTTCAGATGACGTCCCGTTACAATATCCGTCTCATCCATCATCAGATAGAAAAAGCGATTGTGATACTCCGGCATCTCAGCCAGAAGCGTTGTGTTCCGGCCGCAGCAGCCGGGAGCCACCAGCAGCATAACAGAACCGGGAATCGCCAGCCCCGCTCTCTTAACCCCGAATCCCTGTGCGCCCGGCGAGTTGAACGCCAGCGTTGCCGGGGAGCTGTAGATCAGATGGGTATTGCTGATCAGCTCCGGCGGGATCTGATCCTTCCCCCGGTTTGCCAGATCTTCTGCCGAAATCCAGTAAGGTTTTCTGTCTTTATCAGTTTTTCCATCCATACTGCACGTTCCGTTCATGTCAGGTTTTTTATCTATATTACACATTCAGTAATCCTCCATTGCCTTTTCGCCCGGCCATTACGCTTCCGAATCCAGCAGCATCCTGGCCAGATCAAAAAATCTCTGACTGATGGGCAGGTCCGGGTTGCCTTCGATGACCGTCTTCCCCATATCCTCAAACCGGTTGATATCATGATCTCTCGGAATATCGCCCACAATGGGAAGTCCCACCGAATCGGCAAATGCACGGACCTTTTCCTCTTCATTTTCCACATTTCTCCGGTTCATAACGATTCCGAATACCTTCGCATAGCTGCGGTCCTCAAAATTCTTTACAGCACTGTTGATATTGTTGGCTGCGTAAAGCGCCATCTTCTCACCGGAAGTCACGATCAGCACCTTTTCCGCATATCCTTCCCGGATGGGAGCTGCAAAACCGCCGCAGACCACGTCGCCCAGCACATCATACAGAACCACATCCGGTTTGCAGGTTTCAAACAGCTCCAGATCCTCCAGCAGATTGAAGGTGGCAATAATACCCCGGCCCGCACAGCCCAGCCCCGGTGTGGGACCGCCTGTCTCAATGCACAGAACATCGCCGAAACCGCGCTTTGCAATATCCTCGATCTTCTCCGGTTCCTCATCCACTTCCCTCATATAATTCATAACCGGCTTCAGAGGCACCCCGCCCAGCAGATTGATGGTGGAATCCGCCTTGGGATCGCAGCCGATCTGAATCACCTTTTTCCCCAGCACGGCAAATGCCGCCGCCAGATTGCTGGTAATCGTTGACTTTCCGATGCCGCCCTTACCGTAAACCGCTATTTTTAACATAAAAAAGAACTCCTTTACTGTATGCCGGCCCCGCAAAGGCAGATACACAATAAAAGAGTCCCATCATGAAACGTCCTGTCCTGATTCTGTGCACCGCGACTATTCCTGCTCGGAAAATACCTTACTGTCAGAGCCGATGTATCATATATCGTTGATCCATTGACACTCGCTTCCGGTCAGAAGAACACGCGGAATATACAAAACCGGTACGCATCGAACTTACCCATCAGGTCGTATCAATCATGTTGACTTTATTGTACCATATTTCATAAAACACGTCAAACAATAGATGTAAAAATATCAAAACTGCACAAGATTTTGTGCAGTTCAGACTTTGGGGCGGGAAGCATGAACAGCACCTTCTTCTTTCCTACTTTATCAGATACATTTTCCCGCTGTACCGTTCTGCTGGCAGATTCATTTTGTTTTCATGAATGGGGATCGTACAGTCGGAGGGTGTTTCGGAGGAACCGCCGTATTCGAGGCGGGCGCTGTCTATAAGCAGATGGGCGCTGCGGGCGCCAAAGGGCAGGGCGGAGGACAGGTTTACTTCATAGTTGTCATGGTTCTGCGCGGAGAAATTGAACAGGCACAGGATATATTCTCTGCCGTCTGTCCGGAGAAAGCTGTAGAGGCCCCGGTCTTCTTCATGGCAGCTGACCCAGCAGAAGCCGTCGGTTTCATAATCTTTTTTCCAGAGTGCGCCATGATGCAGATACAGATTATTCAAGGTTCTCATAAAACGGGCAAAACCGCTGTGCATGGGATAATCAGGCAGATTCCAGTCCAGTTCCCGTTTTTCATTCCATTCCCTGAAATGCCCCAGTTCATTGCCCATGAAATTCAGTTTTTTGCCGGGATGAGCATACATATAGGTATACATGGCTCTGGCCTGGGCAAATTTATCCTCGTATTCACCGTTCATTTTATCGAGAATCGTTCCTTTCCCGTGAACCACCTCATCATGGGACAGGGGCAGAAGATAATTTTCCTCAGGGAAATACATCATGGAAAAAGTCAGTTTGTGATAATCTTTTTTTCTCTGTTCGGGATCCTCCCTGAAATAAGCCAGCGTATCATTCATCCAGCCCATATCCCATTTGTAATCGAAGCCGAGACCGCCGGATTCTGCAGGTTTTGTTACATCGGGGAAAGAAGTGGAATCCTCGGCGGCCAGAATGATCCCCTTGTGCATCCCTTTCAGCCCCCGATTCATGTACCGGAGGAAATCCGTGGCATTTTTATTCACGCCCCGTTCCTTATCTCCCTGCCAGTAGATCATATTGCTGATGGCATCCATGCGCAGGCCGTCGATATGGTATTCGTTCAGCCAGTAATTGGCGCTGGACTGGAGAAAGCTGCAGACTTCCCCGCGGGAGTGCATGAAATTCCGGCTTCCCCACTCATTGTAGCTCATATCGTTATGCGGATACTCATACAGGGGTGTCCCGTCAAATTCCGCCAGCGCATAATCATCCACCGCAAAATGCACCGGCACGAAATCAAGGAGCACACCGATCCGGTTTTGGTGAAACAGATCCACCATGGCTTTCAGATCATCTGCAGTGCCGTATCGGGAGGTGGGGCTGAAAAATCCCGTACACTGATACCCCCATGACTCATCGCAGGGATGCTCATTTAACGGCAGAAATTCTACATAATTATATCCATATTCCTTCAGATACGGAATCAGCTCCCCGGCCAGCTGCCGGTAATTGAGCCAGCCCCCGCCTTCCGGCATCCTCCATGACCCGGCGTGTACCTCGTAAATATTCAACGGTTTGTTTTTACAGTCGGAGCGTTTGTACATCCACTCCATATCCTGAAACCGATACCGTTTCATATCCCTTACAATGGAAGCGTTCCGGGGGCGCAGTTCCATCCCGTATCCGTAAGGATCACAATGATCCACCACACGGCCGCTCTGCGTATAGACCCGGTACTTGTACATCATGCCTTCCCACACACCGTCCACACGGCATTCCCAGAAATTTTTATCATAAATTCTTTCCATGGGCATTTCCTGCCAGGAATTGAACTCCCCGATCAGGGAAATCTTCACGGCCGCAGGCGCAAAAACGCGGAAAACCGCACCATTATTTTCCAGATGGCATCCCAGATATTCATGGGCATCAAATATTTTGCCTGTATAAAATCCATACATATCCATAGTGTATTACCTCATTGGCTATACTGATTTATTCATTCAGTATAAACGACATTTATATATTTAATTGACGGCCGTCGTTTAATTTGTTATCATCAGTATAACAATTTTCTTTCAAGAAACAATCAGCAATGTGCGGAGAACGTTACTTAAACAACTGTTGCATCAAACTGTTGCAAAATATACAGATTCCGCCGGAAAGGGGATTATTTTATGGATCTGAGGATTCAAAAAACACGAAAAAGCATTGTCAACGCCTTTCTGGAACTGCGCTCCAGAAAGCCCATAGAGAAAATCACCGTCACCGAGCTGGCTGAACTGGCGATGATCAATAAAGCTACATTTTACAAACATTATAAGGATATCTATGATCTGTCGGAGAGTCTGGAAAATGAAATGATCGCCTCTATTCTGCGCTCCATCCGGGAGCCGGGCAAGATTCTGTCTGATCCCTACGAGCTGACCATGGACATTTTCCATGCGCTCACATCCCAGTCTCAGGTTCTTGCAACCCTTTTTTCCGGTTCCCGGCGAAGCTACCTGATCCAGCAGCTGGATGTGCAGATCAAGGAAATGATATTCCGGGAATATCCCGAATATAAAGAAGATCTGGAGAAAAACGCGCAGCTGACCTTTATCATTCAGGGCGGTTTCTACGCATTTCTGGATATGCAGAAGATGCGGGTAAATACCGAACAATCCATCGATATTCTGTCCCGCATCTCAAAAAACATTATGGAAAACGGAAGCTGGTAGAAGTCCCCTCTGTCAGATTTTCAACGTTATATATTAACGTTGAAAATAATTAAAACCGGACTAATTGCTAAGTATATTTAAAGATAATATACTTTGTACGTAACCAATTGATTGCAATTTTACATCTGCCGTCACGGAGGTTCCATATGACCAATGAAGATTTTATCCTGATGCTTTCACACCAATATTACAAACCTCTGTATCAGTACGCCAAAAAAATCTGCAATAATAAACATTTCGCAGCGGATGTGGTTCAGGACACGCTGATGATCGCCTATCAGAAAGCCGATGAACTTCAAAAACATGAGAATATTGCCGGCTGGCTGTACCAGACTGCGCGTTACCGCATGCTCCACACTCTGGAGGAGAATCTTTATTACGAAGATCTCAATGCCATGCCGGAGTATATTCACGGCAGCGCAGGTTTTGAAGACGACTGCATCACCATCCTTGACCTGTATCCCGAGATCGCAAAACAGCTCAATCCTCAGGATCTCCGGCTGATCATCCGGCACTATGAGGAAGGCTACAACTACAATGAACTTGCCGAAGAATACCACACCAGCAGCAGCGCCATCAAGATGAAGATGCACCGGATCCGGAGGCAGCTTCAGAAAAGCCTCCGCGAATATTTCACATGAGTTGCTGTTCCGTTTTGAGCCGTGGACATCCCTGCTTCTTTTATGGTATAATATTCAGACTGTTCAGATTTCTCTTCAAAATATAACAGGGTCTGAACAGTTACAGCTTATGGCAGAAAGGAATACATATACCATGGAGAAAAAAACATTATGGGAAAGCTATGCTCCTGAACAGCTTGATGAAATGGAACAGGTCAGCAGCCTGTATAAAAACTGTATTGACGCCGGCAAGACGGAACGTGAATGTGTACGTGTTTCGGTGGAAATGGCTGAAAAAGCCGGATATGTGCCGCTTGCGGACTGCATCCGTGAGAACAGAACACTGAAAGCCGGTGATAAGGTTTATGCCGCATATAATGAAAAAACTCTGGTTCTGTATCACATCGGTAAGGAACCTCTGGAGAACGGCATGAACATTCTGGGCGCTCATATCGACTCACCCCGTATCGATGTCAAGCAGAATCCTCTCTACGAAGACAACGGATTCGCCTATCTTGATACCCACTACTACGGCGGAATCAAAAAATACCAGTGGGTAACGATCCCTCTGGCGCTCCACGGCGTTATTATCCGTAAGGACGGAACCTCTGTAAACGTAACCATCGGTGAAAAGGATTCCGATCCCGTATTCACCATCACCGATCTGCTGGTTCATCTTTCCGGAAGCCAGATGGAAAAAAATGCCGGAAAAGTAATCGAAGGTGAAAATCTTGATCTGCTCATTGGCAGCATCCCTCTGGAAGGCGAAGAAAAAGAAGCTGTTAAAGCCAACATTCTCAAGCTTCTGCTGGATACCTATCAGGTGGAGGAGGAGGATTTCCTTTCTGCAGAACTGGAAATCGTTCCTGCCGGCAAGGCAAGAGATCTGGGCCTTGACCGCAGCATGCTTCTTGCCTATGGACAGGATGACCGCATCTGTGCCTTCACTTCCCTGATGGCCATGCTGGACATGGATACGCCCGACAGAACCGCCTGCTGCCTGCTGGTGGATAAAGAAGAAATCGGCAGCTACGGTGCCAGCGGCATGCAGTCCCGTTTCTTCGAGAACATGACCGCAGAACTTCTGGCCCTCTGCGGATATCCTTCCGCTCTTTCCGTACGCCGCACCCTTCAGAACAGCAAAATGCTCTCCTCCGATGTAAGCGCCGGCTACGACCCGCTGTACGCAGAAGCATTTGAAAAGAAAAACTCCGCTTATCTGGGCAAAGGCCTTGTATTCAATAAATATACCGGTTCCCGCGGCAAATCCGGCTCCAGCGACGCCAATCCTGAATTTATGGCTGCCATCCGCAGAGTCATGGATGACAACGGCATCGCATTCCAGACAGCAGAACTCGGCAAGGTTGATTTCGGCGGCGGCGGAACCATCGCATGGATCATGGCAAAATTCGGCATGGAAGTCATCGACTGCGGCATTGCACTGCTCTGCATGCATGCACCCATGGAAGTTTCCAGCAAGGCCGACATTTATGACGCCGTACGCGGATACCGCGCATTCCTGAAGGACATGAAATAATATCTGAACTTCAATTCCAACACATGTCAAATATATGTGAATCCCGGCACCGGTTCCGGCCTGTAAAGCGGATATCCGGATTTCCCGCCCGGGTTCACCACAGCAGCAGAAGGCAGGATAAATATCCTGCCTTCTGTTATATATACCTTATGTAGTTCAATCCTGTGTTATCATTAGAAATTGCAGCTTGCAACTGCAGTATAGCCTTCCGGCAGACCTGCGTTGTCTTCAGCGGCACCCAGTGTCCAGCTGATCTCACCTGCAAGCTGAGAAGCAGCGCCTGCAAAATGAAGCATCACAATACCCAGGTTCAGATCGCCGTTGATCTTATCGGTAAACTCATCAGGTGTGCTTACAAGAACGATATGGTGACCCTGAATCACAAAACCATAAGGCTGTCTGTTCATGTAGCTGGGTGAAAGTGTCGCTGCGCGGAACGCATTCCAGAGAATATCCTCATAGAAACCAATATGCTCATCCACGCCATCACGGCATCCCCACTTATCCATGAAAACGATATCATGAATGCTTACCTTGGGATCATAATAATGTCTCTTTGCTTCCACAGAAACGTTGGACATGCTTAAAATGTTGAAACGCATCTTTTTGCTCTTCTTCTCTCCATAACCGAAAGCAATAACAGCAGCAACTTCCAGATCCGTATCAAACTTCAACGCTTCTTTCACTTTCGCAGGATCTGCAAATGTGATCCAGCAGCTGTCAAGACCCATCTCTGTCAACTTCAGGACAACGTCCTCCATAATGTAACCTGCGTTCTCTCCGGCATGATCAGCCTTCTCGGAGAACAGTACAAGATACTGCGGTGCACCGATCAGAAAATCATTGTAGCCTGCAGCGCCTTCCAGAGACTCTCTCACCTCAACTCCGAAGATCTGCATCTGTGTTCTGATTTCAGGAACCAGACGACGGCATTCATTGCGATAAAAAGCGCCGATCTCCACCAGTGCTGAATTCGGTACGCTCTTCTCCTTGAAAGCCCTCACTGACTTTCTGTTTTCAATCATTGCACTATAATCCACCATAAATCCCCCTTCCAGATAATACAGTATTGTTCATTTGTCCAAAAACAGGCGGCTATACTGTACCCAAAACATATACATTGATTATAAACTTTCACCGAATAAAAGTCAACAATGGTACACAAAATTCCACACAAATTACTGAAAAATGGCTGCTGTTCAGGCTTCGGCCTGAAAATGTTACAGCGCATCAGAAATCCATCATCATTTTCTGTACTTCCTCTTCTCCCACACAGGTCATGCTGCCGCCCTCGATGCGGTACACCCGGCTGCAGATTCCCAGTACGCTGGGCCGGTGGGTGGTCACGATACAGGTCCTGTTTTTCTCCGACTGCATGATATTGCGCAGCACCTTCCGCTCGGTGGCCACGTCCAGCGCACTGGTAGCTTCATCCAGCAGAAGGACGGGGACATCGGCAAGCAGGGCCCGGGCAATGGAAAGCCTCTGGATCTGCCCCTCGGAAAATCCGCCGCCCCGTTCCCTGATACGGCTGTTCAGCCCGTCAGGCAGACGGACAATGAAATCATAGGCGCAGGCCAGTTTCAGTACCTCATACAGTTCCTCATCGGAAGCATCCTGCTTCATCATGCGCAGATTTTCCGCCACCGTACCGGCAAACATGGTATTGCCCTGGGGCACATAGGCGAAAAGCCGCCGCGTGGCAGCGGATATGGGAATCTTCTGCTGCGTATCCCGCCCGAATACCCGGGCACTTCCCGCCTTCACATTTACAATACCCAGGATCACACGGAGCATGGTGGTCTTGCCCTCCCCGGAGGGGCCCACCAGCGCCACGATCTCACCGGGCGCCGCCAGAAAATCCACATGCTCGAAAACCATTTTCCCGCCTGCGTAGCCGAAGGCCATCTGCTCCGTCTCCACGCTGACGCCGCCCTTCCGGTTCTCCTCAAGCAGCTGCTCCACCTGTTCCTCCCCTTCCCGGTTCTCTTTGGGAAGCTCCGCCACCGCCATGATCCGGCCTGCTGCCGTGGCGGCGGATATGGCGCTGGGCACCATATAGACCAGAGAAGAAAATGACGCGGAAAGGGAATCGGACATCTCCAGAAACAACGTCATGGTACCGTACGTAATATGGCCGGTCCACAGACGGTACACGCCCCATCCAAAGCAGACCACCGTCACCACCGTACCCACCAGCGACATAAAGGAAGAGGTCAGAATGGAAAATTTATTGTAATCCAGCCTGATTTCCCGGTAACGGGCCTGCACCTGCCTCAGTTTGCGCCCGTACAGTCCGGTCAGCCCGAAAGACTTGATCACCTGCACATTCTGAAAGGATTCCTCGTTGAACATCATCACTTCCGAGCTGGCTTCCCGCATCTTTTTATTGTAATCCCGCATTTTCTTCATCAGCACCCGGGAAACCACCAGTGTCACCGGCGCGCTTAAAAGCGCCAGACCGGCCAGTGTCGGATCATAGTAAATAATAATCCCCAGCGTACCCAGAAACTGCACCAGCTGCGTCACAAAATCCGGCACCCAGCCCAGTACGCTGCTGGAAATGCTGCTCACATCATTGTCCACCCGGTTCAGCAGATCGCCGGAATGATATTCCGACATGGCCTCCCAGTCAGCCTCCATGATCTTGTCATACACATCCGCCCGTATCTCCTGATCCACTTTGATCTCAATTCGGGTGGATATCCGTCTTGTCCACGCATTGCTGCCGATGCGCATCAGCTGCATCAGAATATAAAAAACGGCCGCCGGAGCCAGCCCCTTCGAATCAAATCCGGTCACCGCATCAATAATATATTTGCTGATCACGCTTCCGCCCAGACTCATGCCCGTGCTGAAAATTCCCAGAAAAATATACCACAGGATCTCCATCTTATACCGCAGACCATAATGATAGATCCACAGCAGTTCCTGAAAGATTTCCTGCAGCATTCCCTCCTTGATCTTTCGAATGATCTTTTTCAATAAATTCATCTATTTCTCCTTTTCCGAAGCAGGAAAGGGCGCAGGGGACGCAGTGTTCCCCAGACCTTCACCCACATCCGGTAGAAGGGCCGGTCACAGGAAATCCATCTGCCCCGGCGCTCCATCCGGTTTACCACGCCGATGATCTGCTCCGGCAGGATGGACTCGGTCCAGTTCTGTGCATCCCCGTTGATCAGCAGTCTCCCCTCCGGAAGCACACCGATGATCCGGTGAAGCACAAAAACACCGCCCTCCCTCTCAAAAAACACGATTTCACCTGTCCGCGCCGGACGGACAGCCGGAGAAACCAGCTGCACCTGATCCCGCAGATGCTTCAGCGTAGGCGTCATGCTGTACCCGGTCACCTTCAGCGTAAATGCACCGCCCGCCTCCAGCACCTCCCTGATAACAGGCACCAGTTCTTCCGCAGAAAATTCCCCGGTACACACTGTCAGCCCTTCTCCCAAACTCTCCGTCGGCCTTCCCGCCAGTTTCTTCATCAATCTTCCCATCGGTTTTCTCATCAGTCTTCCCATTGGTTTTCTCATCAGTTTCCCCGGCTGCCGAAGATCCGGTTCCTTGTCAGCAGAACGGCCTCCGCATCAGGCAGACAGCTGAGATAATACACCGGAATCTGTCCGGCTGCCGCATCCAGTGTGCCCATCATCCGTTCCAGACAGGTCGGATCCCAGCTGGGGAAAAATACATGGGGCGTAAACAGCGCCAGCGTCTCCATGGGATCCAGCCGGCGGATCTCATTTTTCCTGCCCTGTGCCAGCACCACGATGGCTGCCGCTTCTGCGCTGTCATTGACCGCATAAGGTGAAGAACCGCACCATGGAGAGCCCCACGCATGGATCGTGCCGGTATGTACATCCGGCCGCAGAAACACCTTGTCCCCGTTGAGAATCTCCGCCTGCAGATACTTCTTCCACAGCTCCGCCTGCGTCGTCTTGCCGGTACCGGAAGCCGCCGTAAATACCACCGCCCGTCCTTCGTACTTTACCGCCGAGGCATGCATCAGCAGACCGCCCACAACCGTCAGCCTGGAATAAAACGCCGCCGCCAGCAGTTCCATCCATGCCATTTCATGGGACGGATCGCCCACAAGCAGCAGACGGCTCCAGTCCTCATTTGCCAGCAGACGGTTTTCACCCCTGCCGGAGCTGCCGAAAAGCACATGGGTATATCCGGGCGGACATGCAAAATGGCTGACGCCGTAGCAGCTGCACAGAGAAGATTCTCCGCTCTCCTCCACCTGAAGCGTCAGCAGCACATCCTCCGCCGGCTTACACTCAAACCCGTCGAACATCCGCACCGGATTCCCGGATCGGCTCACCACCCGGATCACGGTTCCTGCAATACTGTAATATCGTTCCATCTTCTGTCTATCCTTAAAAAAGGGCCTGCCTGCAGCCCGCCTCCCGGATCTGCCCCGGAAAACGCGCCGCACAGCTGCCCCTGTCAGTTACTCTGTTACATGTTACTCTGTTTCATAAATTTCATACATCAATCTGGCATGCTCGCAGCAGGATTCTGCCGCCGCATCACACCGTCCGCTGGCCGCATACAGCTCACCGTAACACCGGGAACAGTACCCTTCATACCTGCAGTCAAGGCATTTTTCCGGCTGACGGAGCTTCTGCACATCCTGAAGAAGACGGTTCCATGATTCCTGAAACCCGTACTCCAGCACCGGTTCCCCCGGTTCCGTCAGAAACGTGCAAAGCTGCATCTTCCCATTCCATGTGATCCAGAAGCCTTTCCTGTAATTGCCGCAGACCTCCAGCAGATTCTCATGCCTTTTATGAGGCTTCTTCCGGTTCTCCGGCCTGCGCATCTCCTCCAGAACCTCCGGCGGAGGCATTCTCCGCTCCACCTGATACCGCTCCACATCCGCCACGGCACCGCGCACCGGCGGAATCAGCGCCGTCGTATAGGTAAAAGGAAGGCCATTTTCCTTTGCAAAGGCTTCGATGGAAGGAAAATCCTGCTCATTGTCTTTCGTAATGGTGGCTACCATATACATGGGAATCCCCGATCTGCGCACCAGATTCATGGCCTCGATCACCCGGGTAAACCCGTGCTTCACGCCGCAGACCTTTTCATAGGTTTCATCGGAAAAACCGTACATGGTAAAACGGATGCTGTAGGGCGGACGCTCCTTCAGCCATTCCATGATTTTCTCATTGAGGCCGTATCCGTTGGTATACAGCTGGATCAGAAAACCCATCTCGCTGAACGCTTCATAAATTTCCCGGAAATCAGGCCGCACAAGAGCCTCGCCCCCGGTCAGCGTCAGTTCCACCATGCCCGCATCCCGCGCCGCACGGCCGATGGCAATCCACTCCTCCGCCGTCAGCTCCCGGCCCACCGCCGGAATCTGGTCCGGCTGCAGATGCACATAGCACATCTGACAGTTCATATTGCAGCGGGGTGTCAGTTCGAAAATCCCCTTCACGGGAATCGCCTGCTCATAAGCCTCCTGCTCCAGATTCTTCATAAAATCGCCCATACTCATATGGGCGAAATCACAATCCATCATTCTTCCAGCAATCCTTCCGCAGCCATCTGCTCCACAAGTCTCTTCACGGACCGTCCGGCTGTTTCTTCATCCACATCAAATTCTCGAAGAAGGGCCTGCACAGCCTCCTCCTCGGTATGCTCTTCCTGAAAAAATCCCCACAGAAAAGCAGCCGTCTCATTGAGGGCGATGATACCGTTCAGCTCCGCTGTACGGGAACCAACGGGAACCGCCATCCAGGAAGTGGCTACTTTTCGGAGGATGAAATTGGGGTTTGAGTTTCATGATTTATATTGCCAACATAAGTTAGGAATCCTACCACTATTAAGATCACCATTGCTTATTTGATCCACTTGGATGCTATTTATCACCGGACCAGTAGCAATGATTTTACTTTCGTCCCCACTATATGATATCATAATAGCTGTGTCCTTATTCTTTATATGACCTTCTACAGTTCCACTACTCGCAATATTCTCCTTCATATTCACTGCCATGACTTTCATTTCCGGCTCTGTAAATGCTCTCATCTATGTTTCCTCCTGTCCTGTTCTGTTAGTTCTATTGTTTTACCTGCTGTGCTGTCTCCCTCCGGTTTTATGGGGCGGCGGGGGACGGCTGGGGTGCAGGGAGATGCCCTGCTTTCTTTGTTATTATAGTGGAAAAAAGTAAAATACGCAAGAGAAAATAAGCAGATGGATGTATTTTTAGGGATAATTTGTTACAGAGACGACTTCGGTGAAAAGGGTGGGTGGTCCACGGGACGCCGAAGAAGCAGGCAGCGAAGTCCTTCCGGGGGCCGGGCACGGCGGTGCCCCATGCCCCTCTGCAGGACTTGTTGCCTGCTTCTTCGGCTGGCTGTGGCTGGTTTTCCCTTTTCACAATGTAAGTCGGCTCTGTACCTGGGTGGGGGGCGCATTTGGGGGTGGAGGCCGCGGGACGATGTAGAAGCAGGCAATGAAGTCTTTTTGGGGGCCGGGCACGGCGGGTGCCCCATGCCCCTCTGCAGGACTTGTTGTCTGCTTCTTCGGCTGGCTGTGGCTGGTTTTCCCTTTTCACAATGTAAGTCGGCTCTGTACTTGGGTGGGGAGCGCATTTGAAGATGGAGGCCGCGGGACGACGTAGATGCAGGCTATGGCTGGTTTGTTGGTAGAAATACAGGATACTATCAAATTCAGGTATTTCCTGTAAATGTTAATAGTTCAATAATTCATTGAACACTTTTATAGCAAATCGATCCGTCATTCCCGAAATATAATCCAGTATTGCCTGAATATATATTTTTTCATCTTCTAATTTTCCATATATTTTTTCATTTTCACAATTTAGTCCAATAACTAATAATTCTCCTTCAGGTATAATATCAACACAACAATAACGTGCCAGCCATTTATCGAATGAATTCATTAAAATCGGATAATATTTCTTCTTATCTTTTATTGATGACCAGGAATGTCTTCCGTCGTATGTTTTCTTCAAAACTTCAAATATTTGATTGATTACTAATTTTGAATACTCCTTAAATGGGATTAAACGCTCATGCCCATAAATATGTTTGTAATTAAAGTCTTTAATAGAATTAATCTGTTCCAAAAAACGTGGACTTAAACATATTCCTTTTTCCGGTGAACTATTCTCGCAAATATCAATAATCAGGTTATGCATAATTACTGTTGTATTCAATACATTTTCGTCATTTGCCCTTGCCATTTTTAATAAATCATTTTTCGTTGTATCATTAAGGAAACCCAAATTTATAGCATCTTCTATATCTCTTCCTACATATGCAATCTTATCTGATATTTTTACCACGCAGCCTTCCCATGTTGCTGGTTGATATTTTCCTGCTTCTGTAAAATCAGCTAAGTCAATCAATTCATCTCTCGGTACTAAACCATTTTCATCTACTTCTCCACAATGCGAAATAATACCATCACGAACTGCATATGTTAAATCAAGGTTTTTACTCCTTTTATAATTATCTTCAAGCAATTCTATTTTATCTACAAATCTCAATCCATTTCTTTCATGCCAGAATTTTAACCCCAAATATTTGTTACTCAATTCACTGATAACACTTTCACCTTGATGCCCAAATGGAGCATGTCCTAAATCATGTCCCATAGCGATAGCTCTTGTAAGTTCATCATTAAGACCTAAAGATTTTGCAATCGTATGACTTACTGATTCTACATGAGCAACGTGTTCCATTCGTGTACAAATATGATCATTATCAATATTAAAAAATACCTGTGTCTTATGTTTTAACCGCCTATATGCCAATGAATGTAATATTCGAGTATAATCTCTAGCAAACGGGCTGCGAACATCATCTTCTCTTGAATATAAATCGATCTCTCGTGCAGTTAACTTCTCCCAATTTTTATTTCTGGATGTTGCTGCTACTGAATTAAACTTCCCTTTTGCCATTTGTAAGTCTCCTTTCTATAAACACAAAAAATTAATCAAATATAATTTCCTCCTGATTTGTATTGTATATATCAATCTGATTTTGAATATCAATCTCTGATACAATCCATCCCCGCAGAGTACAGGCTTTAACAAAATCATCTATTCTGTTTATACCATTTACTTCCCTCAAAGTGATAACTGCGCCAAAATTCAAATTTTTATTCATTTGTGAAGACAATCTCTCTTTAGAAGACACTGACATTCCCCATAATCTTTCTCCATAAGATTTCATTGGACGATTAGTTTTTAACACCTTGGAAATAAATTTTGTATTCTCCCATTTTCTAAAATCTTTTCTGGATTGCCGCTCATCTGCATATGCTCCATCTTCATCCTGAATGTTTTCATTTATATCATCTATCTGACCATTTGCCTTCACCCGTCCAAACTTCAATGACAATTCCCGATTGGTATAATCCACACCCTGAGTTCTGCTGCATTCCGGGAAATAGCACATCGTTGCTCTGGCTATATATGGATATTTATTATCTTCATCCCTCGGAACCGGGATTGCGTAATTGACGGTCTTATATGATTGCGATGTTCCATACACAGTAAACTTTATTTCTCTGCTTTCAGAAGAAAGGATTTTGGAAATTTCTATCGGAACAATCCCATAACCTAAAACATCTTTATTTTTATAAGTTTCTAATTTGTACTCCCAGCCTGCTGCAGAATCTATTATGATTGCCTTTGCCACCTCCCTTGGCAAGCCGATCACATCTATCAAATAACACAGTTTTCTACTGATCCACGGAGCTGCAAACGATGTCCCGTACTCATCCATTTCCCCATGTGGGGTATAAACTTTAATTCTTTCGTTATAATCTCCACCATAATATGAGACATCAGGTTTATTAAAAAACGATAAGATATTCCCTTTTCTTGTATAACTCGCAGGAGTTCCGTCTCTCCGCACCGAATTTACTACAATAGAATTCAATGAATCTGCCGGAGATCCCACTTTTAAAATCCCCTTTTTTTCACTGCGATTATCATTAGTCCCGGAAATAACAAAAATAATATTTTTCTGTGCCTGCAATTCATCTAATACTGCCGCATCATACGATATAAAGTTTTTTGACACTTCATCATCTGTTCCTAAAGAAAGATTCCATACATGGATGTCGGAATTATTGGCAATAATTTCTTTAATTTTCTTTACTAATCTTACCGTTGATATTCTCTCAGCACATACTCCAAAATGCCTGACTTTAAATCTCCCACATCCATCATCCAACCAGGGATTCAATCTTGGTCCGTCTACTATTATTGAAGAAATAGAAGTTCCATGACTTCTATCTTTATCTCCATCCATTATCTTTTCAATATCATCTAAATAATCGGTATTTTCAACCCATTTACTAAAATATACGTTTTCATCAAACAACGTATCAATAACACCTATAGTTGGTTCATTTACAGGGTCAGGGATATCTATTTTCTCTTTTTCGTCTGTTTTCTCTATATCGGTTAATGTGATTTTGGAAAAATCAGATGATACCATCGAAATAAGATATGGTACATTCATTTCTAAAAAATCATATAATTCTTTATTTACAGAAATTGTATCATCCCCATAAAAATAATACTGGTGTTTTACATCATCCACCTTAAGCATTTCTAAAAGCCTGGCAACTGATAATTCCGTTTTATAAAATGTTACCAAAAATGATTTTTTGTCCGGGACTTTGGAAACATGCGGCACTGCAAAAGACTCAATCACGGAACAATCTACTATAATATTACGAATTTTACTTTTGGAAAGCTCATACCCCTCATATTCCAATTTATTATCCGGTTCATTAAAATTACCCGCAACAGCTTTACCATCCAACTTCCTCTGCAGGAATTTCTTTACTGTTTCCAGATCTTCTATGGTATTTTCTACTGTTTTTTTATCCACATAATACGTAATAATATGGTTTTCCTGCCCTTCCGGAGCCTCCGAAAATCTTGCTCCGACTACCATATCATTTGTTTTCCTGCCTGCCGGTTTTAACAGTTCTTGAATTCTGTTGGATTTTGCTATGATATCATTATAGTTAACATCAACTAATATATTCTCTAAAAACTTTGGAGAGTTTCTGTAAAATCGTAATACAGTCCTTAAATCATCGCAGATACTCTGAATTTTCTCTGCTGTAGTTTCAGCATGTGCCCTTAAATTCCTTACTTTCGGACGTTGATTATTCTTCTCGTTTGAAAATCTCATCTTAACCTGCAAAATTTTATTCATTTACTCTTTCCTCAATTTTCTCGAAACACTGCTTTTAGGTACTCTGGATAAAATTTCTATTTCTCTTACCGTAAACCCTTCATCATTTAGTTTTTGAAGCTGCAGTTCTTCATCATTTGGATTCAATGCAAGGTACATTTTTCGCAAATAGTCATATTCATTTGTTTCATCGCTGAATGCAACTGCCGTTTTAATTATCTGTTTCAAATCACCCGGATATGGAATCTCCTGAATATTTCTTAATATTTTATTAAACAACCTGATATCCTTTCTTGAATTGCATGCCTTTTTCAAACTTGCAGTAAGCATAGAATCAGCGATCTCAATCAGGTCTTCTTTGTTGTAGCGATCAAATGATATTGCTGCATCAAATCTTCTTATTACAGCTTTATCAAATTTTTCAAACAGATTTGTTGTTGCGATAAGAACAATATTTTCATTAAGCTCTTCTAATTTCCTTAAAAAAACCGAAGTAACCCGTCCCATTTCTCTTAAGTCATTGCTGTTAACCCTGTCTAATACTAATGAATCAATTTCATCAAAAACAACAATTACCTTTCCATACTGCAAATGATTAATTTCATCGAATAATTTCGCAACATTCTTTGCTGTTTCTCCAAGTCTGCTGTCAATCAGCTGTTCAAAATCAACTGACAAAATATCACGGCCTAATATCCTTGCAATCTGATATGCTGATTCCGTTTTCCCTGTACCTGATCTTCCGTAAAAAAGAAATTTAGACAGACCCGCTTTGTTGCTTATGGCTCTCGTAATGCCTATTACATCCTGTTCTATAGCATCCGGTAAAATCAATGGATTAGTAGAATAGTTGACTTTTTTTAAATAATTTAAATTCTTATAACTTGCCTGCGGAACATAGAAATTTGCAGTGGATATCAGTTCCATAAGATACTGAGCAACCGCCTCGTCCCCATTAGCATCAAAATCACGTGCAATTGCTGCAACTTCACTCCTGAATGCATCCTCTTTTTTTTCAACATGATATTTAACTAAATTTATTAAATTTTGCTTTTTCATCTCCGTCACCTCTAAACCAAATCATATCAGTTTTTGGGACAAAAGTCAATTGTTTGGGACACTTATTTCAATAAAGAATAAACTCAAAACGGCAGAATAAGCATCTTCCGATACCTATTCTGCCGTATATGCTGTTTGCTTTTTATCAGCTCTGTTGTATCTTCAGCGTTCCTTCCTGAAAGTCATTCAGTACATAGCCGATGAAGTCCGGTGATGACTGGCGCAGGATGTCCATGCAGTCGTTGATGTCGCCTGTGGCGGTGCAGTCCTGCCGTACGACCAGCAGGGAGGCGTCTGTCAGGCGGGCCAGTGCTTCTGCATCGGAGGCGATCATCATGGGCGGTGAGTCGATGATGATGTAATCCACGTCCTGTCCGGCTTTTTCCAGAAATGCTTTCATCCGTTCGGATGTGATCATCCTCTGAGGGGAGGAGTAGCCGTTTTTATTAATGGTGACATAGATCCCCTGTTTCTCCAGATAGACCACATCGGGCTCTGTTATCGTTTCCTTTGTCAGATAGGAGCCGAAGTCTGTCAGGCGGGATGTGTCGATTTCAAATACCTTATGAAGCGCCGGTTTTCTGAAGTCGCAGTCCAGAAGCAGAACCTTTTTCCTGTTGGCTGCCAGCGCCAGCGCCAGATTGGCTGCCACTGTGGATTTTCCTTCATTTTCACTGGCGCTGCTGATCAGGATCACTTTTTCACTGCGCCTGCGCATATGGAAGTCCAGCTTGGAGCACAGGCTTTTGTATGCTTCCATAAAATGATAACTGACCAGTGAATTGCAGATCAGCGCTGCTGTTTTTCCTGCACGTTTTTTCGCTTCATGTCCGATGTATCCGAACAGACGTCCGTCCAGCTTGCGTTTTGCCGCCTGCTTCGTCTGTACGGTATCCCGCAGAACGGACATCAGAGCAATCACACAGACTGCCAGCGCTGCTGCCGCAAGCGCCGCCAGCTTCTGATAGCGGCCTGCGTAAAAATAGTTGGACGGCGATGTGGGAACCTGCGGATTCTTGATGATTTCCAGCACCGCATTGCCGAACAGATAATCCGAAATGGACGGATAATTTTCCAATATCAGCTTCAGTACACAAAACGCCGATTCAGGACTTCCTGAAACCACGCTGACCTTTAACAGGTTGGTTTCCGGTATAACTTCTGTTGTTACGGTTCCGTCAATGCTGTCGGTTCCCATGGCTTCCGCCACTTTTGTCCTCAGTACATTGCTTTGAAATACCTCGCCGAATACTTCCGCCATTTCCTTGGTGGTATCCAGCGCGCTGTAAGGACTGGAGCTGCCTTTGGCACTCACTGCAAATGTCACCGTTGAAGTGTATTCCGGTACATAAATAATCTTCGCATACGCGGATACACACATCCATGCGCTGACGGCCAGCAGGATGACCACCCAGAAATTTTTCAGAACGTCCTGAATCACCGAACGGATATTGATCTCATCCAGACGAAATAATGCATCGTCCGCCGGACGTCTGCCTGCTGCTTTACTGTTCACCGTTCTGCCTGCGTTCTGAACAGTTATATTCTGTTTGCCCGTATTCTGATCCATTGCGCCCTCCTATTCTGTTACGACAACGGTCAGACAGGTCTGCCCTTGTGTCTCTGTATTTTCATCTGAAACTTTATAAACAACCTGATACGTTCCCGGCTTCTTCGTATTAACCTTTCCGGAGATCGTCACTTCCGGGTCTTCCAGCTCTTCCCCGTAAAGATCAATGACTTCACTGATATACTTTTCAGGGTCAAATGAACCGCCTTTATTTACGTATTCCAGATATTTGGTCAGAATGATCTCCGGTCCGCTGACTTCGTGGTCCAGAATCGTAACATTCATATCCAGAGAAGTGGTATCTCCCAGACTGTTGGTTACTTCCAGCTGTACCGGATAGGTGCCGGGTGTATAATTGTCCACATCACTTGATACCACACGGATCTTGTTGCTGATATCGCCCTCCAGCACATCACTGGCTTTGATCGAATCCAGAAAACGGATATCTTCTCCCTGCACGTATACCTGCGGCTGCGTCATGGAAAATCTGGGAGATTCATAATCGGTATACTCAATTGTTCTTGTATATTCCGACCAGTTGTGATCCGAATCAAACACCACATATTTGACGCTGCAGACACCTTTCTCAATAAAATGGGACATTTCCGCAACTATGATCTGATCGGTCAGATCTCCGTCCCTGTCATCCCGGGCTTTCAGACCCTCCAGCAATTCTTCTTCTTCACAATCCACACGCACCTGCAGTGTATCCTCTTCACAGGTAATTTCCGGCGGAGTCGTATCCTCCGTCACTTTATCCCATGCATATGCCCCGGCATTCAGAGCAAAACTGAGAATAAATATTACAACTGCTGCAATTCTTATGTATCTCATCTTTCTGCTCCTTTTTTATCTGTCTGTCTGTTATCTGTCTGTCTGTTTTCATCCGGACTGCTCTGCGCATAACCGTAATAGCCGCTTTTGCTGCGTCCATATCCATAGCGTCCGTAACTGTAACGGCCATATCCGTAACGCCCATACGCATAGCCGCCGTAATACCTGCCGTAGCTGCCGTATCCGTATCCGGACAGGCCTCCCACCTGCGTCTGGTTCAGAACACAGCCGGCAAGCGATACGCCGTAACTGCAGATATCCTCCAGCCCATCGCTGATCTGGTGTGTTTTGGCATAATCCTGCCTGATCACATAAACCAGCGTATCCGAACATTCAGCCGCTTTGGAAGCCTCACTCATGCAGGAACAGGGCGGTGTGTCGATCACAATATAATCAAATCTGCCGCGGAGCTCATCCACAAGCTTTTTCAGATTACCCGGTTCCGCCAGAATACCGGTCTCAGTTCCTGCAGTTTCTGCAGCGCCGGTATCCTTCAGCCGCCAGAAGCCGGTCTCCATATCAATGAGAACAGTCTTTTTATCCATCTCCGCCAGAGCACCGGCCAGATTTTCCGAAATCACAGAAACACCTTCCCCGGAAAGCGTACCTGTCACCATGACCACCTTCTGGGATTTATCAAGCATCTGCTGATCCAGACGCAGCGCCATACCCCGGATGGATTCCCGGAAAAAATCGCCGGTACGGGGATTGAAGATGGACAGCTTCTGGCTGTTCTGTCGGTTCCGCTTCTTAAATACAACCTGCGGCACAATTCCGAGGCACTGTACATTCAGAACATTCTGAATCTCCTCTTCCTTGCGGATCGTCTTTCTGGTCAGTGCATACAGACCGATCAGACAGAATCCCAGCGCAATTCCCATAAGAAAACCCTTGGCACCCCGCTTTTTGTATTGAACGGCATTGTACGGTTTGTCCGGCAGCACCGGTTCTTCAATCATATTCAGCTTAATATCGCCAATCACGTAACGGGAAACCTCCGGATAATTCGCAATCACCGATTCCAGAATTGCCAGCGCATCCTCCGGATCTCTACTGGTCACCGTAAATGTAAACAGATTGGAATTGGATACCGCACTGGCCGAAATACTGCCATTGATCACATCGGTTCCCAGATCCTGCTTCACCAGATCCGTCAGCAGATCACTTTCCAGAATATACGGAAACGTAGTCGCCATCTGCGCCGCAGTAGATTTATCATAATAAAACCAGTAATCATAATTCACGCCGGCTGAATCGCTGGTTGACACGGTAAAAGAAGCCTGACTCTGATACATGGGTTCATAAGTTATATAACTGTACGCCAGAACCGCCGCCGGCGTAAGAACCGCCAGAACCACAACCAGCCACCAGAATTTCTTCAACCCACGAAAGAAATCATGGATCAGCATGCCCAGGTCAAGAATATCGTCATCACCCAGCCTGCGTTCTACTCTCTCATCTATCGCCATCGCTGCTCTCCTTTTCAAATATGTAACTGTTCTGAGCCAGACAGATTTGCACAAAAGTGCCTGACTCCACACTGCATCATAAAATGATCCAGCATAAACAGCATCAGAATAAACCAAAAAACGCCCCATGTCAATGCATTTCTTGTATATTCCTAAAATTATTAAGTAAAATACAGCGTAATTATTAGTCTTTTATGATCAAAAAGAAGCCATGCACCGGCTACCGGATTTTGATTTCTCATAATCCACGAGCCGATGCATGGCTGTTTCTTTATTATTCTTTATTATACAGTGCGTATGCGCTCACTGCGGAAACAAAAGGGACAGTCAGAATGATTCCAAGGGTTCCCGACAGGCTCTGCATGATCTCAATGCCGATGGAATACATGCCGAATACCTGATGGGCGGAATACTGATATGCATAAATGATCATCAGCGTATTGACGGAGCTGCCCACATAAGCCAGAATCAGGGTATTGGACATGGTTCCTATCATATCGCGTCCGATCTGCATTCCGGACCGGAACAGTTCTTTCCGGGAAATCCCCGGGGATTTTTCACTGATTTCCGTGAGTGCCGAGGAAACGGACATGGCAACATCCATAACAGCTCCCAGTGAAGAAATCAGAATACCGGAAAACAGCATCTCACTGATATTGAGTTTTGTATTCTGGCCAATATAAACCAGTGTTTCAATGCTTTCCACATTATTACCGCTGATATGAGCGGCATTTCCGAAGATCAGGGCGATCACCCCGGCCGCCACCACCCCGGCTACAGTGCCGATGATGGCGCACAGGGACTTTTTCGTAATACCGCCGATCAGTAAAATGGAAAGAGAAGTAATCAGCGCCACGCACAGAACTGCCGCCAGAAAAGGAGAACAGCCAATGTACATCAGCGGGATATACAGCGTCAGAATCAGTCCAAATGTGAAGATCAGCGCCGTGATGGAGTGAATGCCGCGCTTTCCGCCTACCAGCCACATCATCAGCAGGAAAAAGACAGCCATAAACAGAATGGGCAGTTCCCTGTCATAATTATAAACACTGGCGGCCAGAGAATCGCCGTACTCGCTGAGACGGACAATCACCTTTGTCCCCTCCTCACAGTAAGCCCCGTAAAGGTATCCGTTCATGCTGCTCCCATCAACGATCTCTCCTTTATGGCTTCCTGACGTAATCTCCAGACGAAGCTGCTGGTTTCCTGCATCGATGCCTTCCTGCGCCGGATCCTCGCTGGTCACCTCCAGCACAACCGCTTTGGCAAATTCTGTTCCATCATCCGGTACCAGCGGCGTCCGCTCCACCCTCTGATAAAACAGTACCGCACCGGCCAGGATCAGCAGCACAGCCGCGTAGATTCCCAGCACCAGCATCCGCTCTCCAAACTTACCCTTATTCTCCATACTTTTCCCGATTCTCCAGCCTTTCTCTTATTCTCCGGTCTTTCCTTTATTCTCCGGTCTTTCTCTTATTCCCCGACCTTTTCCTTATCTGGACTTTTTCACTTTTTTCAGGCCGGACAGTGCTCTGCTCAGATCCTGCTTGGCAGTTTCATAGATATCTGCGCTGACTACAGGTACATCCTCCCCATTCAGCTGGGTATAAATAGTCTTGTCGATCAGCGTGGAGTAACCTTCTGCAAGGCGGTTCGCATTTGATTTATATTCGTTTTTCACAGAACCGTAACCGCTGAAAGGATCCTCTGCTGTTCCGAAAGCTTCGGCTGCTGCCTGCGCAAAAGGATCTTCCAGAACACACAGCGTCTTCAGAGCTTCTGCTGCCTTTTTCACCGCATTCACACTGCTTTCCGTATAACGAGTTTCATCAATGGATTCCGCTTTTGCCAGCAGGCTGGCTGCGCTTACATTGTTCCCCTGTGATTTGGTAATGGTAAATGCATCTGCATACTGGTTTCCTTCATAATCATAAGTGCAGATGGTGAAGGAATTCTTCGAGAACTTCATGGTAGAATAAGCAGGCAGACATACATTGGTTCTCTCCGCAATATAGTAGGGAGTATAGTTCAGCAGGTTATAATATTTGCTGCCGGAACCGGAACCGGTTGTAATGTACAGGGTACCTTCCGGATTCTTTACAGAACCGCTGCTCAGATCATAGTCAACCACGTTGCCGTTCAGAATCTGATAACTTCTGGAATAGGTGTGGTCATGACCTGTCAGACAGACATCAATGTCAAATTCATCCATCAGAGGGGCGAAAATGATCCGGTTGCTTGACGCATCGGTATCCGCATGAGGTTCGCCGGAACCATAAATATCACTGTGGAAAATAACGATCTTCCATGCGGCATCCTTATGGCTGTTCACTGCCTCTGTCATCAGCTCACGGTGTTCAGCCTGATTCCGGTTATTGCTGTTCAGACTGATAAACAGCACATCGCCATATGAGAAATAATAATCACATCCGGCTGCTGTACTGCCCAGACCATCCTCTGAATTGGGGTTGTTGAAATGCAGAGAATAATCCTCACCGGCGGTATCGTGATTACCGATGGTTGATGCAATCGGAAGACTTCTGAATACTTCCGGATACAGATAACCGGCATATTCACTTTCTCTTGTCTTCAGATCCTCTGCTTTTGATGCGCCGCTCTTGTCGATCTGGTCACCGGCAGACAGCAGAAAAGCAGCATCAGGTGCCTTTTCCAAAGCACTTTCCATGGTCAGATTCCAGTTGTAGGTATCTCTTGCCGCACTGCTGTCAGATGCAGTGTAATCATCAGAACTTCCGGAAGCGCCGATCTGCGGATCACCGGTCAGAATAACTGAAAAATTATTGAAGTTTCCTGTTTTATACGTCTCGACCTCCGACCAGACCGTATTCTTACCGGTATAATTATCCGTATACTGATATTCATAAGTCGTATTGGACTTCAGGTAATTCTCAACAGATACTTTATTGGAAGCGGTATATACATTGCCCTGCCAGTTTTCTTTATTGATTTCGGTTGCAGTACCTTTCACGATACTTGCTTTTTTCTCCTGATTCTTCTTCCAGATCCGAACCGCCGGAGTACCAGCCTCTTCACTGTACCATGCAAAATTCAAGTCCTTTTCCGTCTCACCGGGTGTCAGAGCAATCTTGCCGGAATCGGCCTTCTCCGTACTCCAGATACCATCTCTCCAGGCCTGAAAATCGGCACTGTTGTCCGTATCTGATTTAAATGTACTTGTACTTACATCTACCTCGCCGCCGTAAGACTTACTTCCGGCTGCAGACGCAGATAAAACGGGTGTAAACAGGGTGGATACCACCAGACCCATTGCCAGAGATGCTGCTAATGCTTTGTTTGCTTTCATAGCTTCCTCCTTAAAATGGAATAATGTAATATATTGCAGCTTATTTCCAACAGCAGAACCCTTATCCTGATTTATCCAGCAGGGAATTCAAATTCTGTCCATCGAAAAACATCTGCATTGTAACATCCATAAAGAAAGTATGATTCAAATCTCTGTAAAAATTAATGTAAAAACATGTAAAAAAACTGCCGATTTTTCAACAGAGCCCTCTCAGCCCCTCCAGATATCCCAACAGGCGGTTCCTCCTCTCCTGATCCAGTTCCCCATACAGCTCCAGAAGAATACCTTCCTCCGATCCTTTTGGAATCACATAGCAATCCACACCGTTGCTCCGCTTTCCTTCCTCCTCCACGCCGGACAGCAATTCATACGGCGTCACTCCCAGTGTATCACAGATGATCAAAATCTTATCCGACGCAGGGTTGGTATTCTTCTTTCTCCAGTCGCTGACCGTACTCTGCGGAATCCCTGTCCTGTCCGAAAACTCCTTCTGCGTCATCTTCTTCTCCTTCAAAATCTGAAAAATCCTCTGGCTGACTGTCATGATCTTTCCTCCATTTCTTAAATATGTATAACTTCTGTTATACGGATTAATATATTCAGAATAAACCTGCCGACGGGGGGTTGTCAACAGGTTTATTCTATTTATGAATACTTAATTAACGTATGTATATCATATCCCAGAATGGATTTTCCCGGTTTCGATAAGACACTGATTCCGATACATGCCTCTCTATCCAGACGTCTGAGATTTTCTATCTCACTCTGATATTCTTCATCTTTATATATATCAGGATAACAATTTTCTATTATAAAGAGCAGATAACTGTACAAAGTCAAAATCCCCTCTGACTTTACCCGTGTATTCTTATTCTGAAAATGCATATGAAAGTCCGGATGTAATTCCGGTTTAGTTCCATCATAATCCCTGATATAATCCAGGCGAATTGGAGTCCGCAGGATAATATCATCCAGCCGGACTGTTTCATTGTCAACCATATTGTCAATGTAATCAGAAAAATCCCATCCAATCTCCTCTAAATCCTCAATGAACTTCAATCTCAACGGACAGGGATTCCAATAAAGGTTATATGAAAGCAAATGATCAGAATCATCGAACTCATATATAAATCTTCCCAGAGAATAGTCATGAAACAGAAACTGATATGATCTACTCTGATAGAAAGCAACATACTGTTTACAATAATCAAAGAATTTCTGGGATTTTACGCTTCTTCCACATCCTTTGGTTTTTACATCATTTTTAAACGTAATTGTTCTTCCATTAATTACCGGTGAAATATAATCTCTAATCAGGAAATCCTTATCTGCTGATGTAATTACAGAAAACTGCCTTGCAATTTTTTCTACTGGTAACTCTTTCATGATCTATCATTCCTTTTTTCCTATGAGATTCATCAGATCATTAAGCTGGGGTATATCGGTTGTTTCCAGACCACTGTTTTTCAAAAGTTTAATCAAATCTTCTGCTGCTCTTTCAACTGATTTTAAGTTTTCGCTGTTTTTTTGATTTCCTCTATTAAGCAGATTCAATTCTTTGATTTCTTCTTCCGGAGGAATATTGATTTCTAATGCATAGTTTTTATCCCTGCATACTTGAATTTCCCGCATAATAGCTGCCATTCCGCTGCCGACACCCGAGATTCGAATCCATGCTCTTGAACGCGTAATCGCTGTAAATAAAATATTTCTCGCCTGAACAATTTCCGACTGCAGACATCCGTATTCTGCATCCGCCAGATATACCATCGGTTTTTCATTTCCTTTTGCCCGGTATATATGAGTGCAGGTAATACTGCCCGTTTTGGAAAAAGTATCCCGATCAATATTAACTCCCGGCATAATACTGTTGATACCAATCATATCCAGAATACATGAAAATTGTTTATAATGCTTTTTAGCTTCATATGCATTGGGAAAAATAACCAGAATATCATCCGGCTCCAGTTCATCCTCCTCAATATTCTTTTTGATTTGTTTTGCAATCCATGTATATTCCTCATCTTTATTCTCAAAGGGCTCGTGAACCTGCACAGCCTCCTCCGGAGTCAAAAGTTCTTCAAAATATCGGGGAGAATTCTTCCTGACTAATCTTACAAAGGAACCATATTCCAGCTGTCCTTCAGCAACCTTATAACCAATCTGCTCCCAGACCTTTAAATCCTCGAAAAACTGTACCAGCGGCTGCTTCGTACTATCTCTGTATATGCCAAAACCCAATGCCAGCGCAACGCCAAGTGCCCACTTGGTATTCCGATAACAAATGGGCAGTAAAATATCTGTTTTAGGCTCCCCCTCATTCTCGTTTCCAATTACAACCAGATCATTGCCATTCGCATCAACACCAAACATATCTCTTAAAGAAGGCATCGTGCTTTGATTCAATGTCTGCAGTTCATCATATGCATATACCAGCCTTCTTTTGCCCGGATCCTTGAAAAGCCTGATGGCGATTCTGAAAAAATCCGGCGGTAAATCCTGTGCTTCGTCTATTAAAATGTAATCATACATTTTGATATTATCTATAGATTTACTATCCATAATGAATAATAATTCCCTGCATACTCCCGCAAATGAATTATCACGCCCATATTTCATCGCAGCTTCATTATAGGTGTAAATCGGCTGGTTCACTCTGGCTGCAACCTCAGAATACAAACCCGGTTCATATTTTGTCCCCCAGGAATGCAGTAAATGAATCTTTTCAAAATCTGCCTGTATTCCCCCACTATACTGCATGTAAAATTCGTTAATCAACTTTTTATACTGTTCATATAACGAACGGGAATAAAATGTAACTGCAATCTCTTCATTCGGATCCATAAAATGCAAATAAGCCGCCTTTAAAGCCAATACAACCGTTTTCCCGGACCCGATAAACCCTCTGATTCTCTGCGGCCTGTCAGGAATTTCATACGCAGCTGTTTTCTGCCACCAGTCCATATTCGCAATCTGCCGCTCAATATTCCTGATCTTGGCACCATATGAATCCTCTTTCTGAACATTACTGCGAAGTTTCCTGGGTTTCGCTGATACTATTTTATCCAGTGCCTCATTCAAAGGCGCAAAATACCGTTCATCAAATGACTCAAGTTTCTCATAATACTCAATAAAATCCCGTTCACTGATTATATCATCCATCTGCTGCGTATCATCTATGGAATAAATAACACTTTGGATTGTAATGGCCAACTCTCTCCGAAAACGCAAACCCTGATTTTTTACCAGAATGTTTTTGAGCAGAATATAGATTTTATCTAACTGGTCAAGATCAGATTCTTCATCTCCCGAAGCAAACTTAATCGCAAGAATTCCTTTCTCTTTTGTAACAATAACAGCATCAACAATAATCCTTTCATTATCAATTTCTGATAATGCAAAACCAAAATGTGCACTCCCTGAATACCGGTCTTTCATCTTTAAAAGGTTTCTTTTCAATGAATTCGTTGCTGTCAGATTCTGAACTCCACCATTAACAAAACTTATCATATTAAAACCATCATCTCCTATATCAATTGTCCTCATTCCAATTACGGTTCCTGCTGCTTTCCTGCGCAGTTGTTTTTTACCATCTTATCACAAAGAATACCTGCTTACAACTTCGCATATACATATAAATATTTATATCACCATTAATCCTGTTTTACGTATTCTGTTCGTATATAATAAACCCATCGACGATAATCGTCAACAGGTTTATTCTTTTCTTTACGATTTACCGCAATACTCCAGTATCAGTTCCGCCACTCTGGTCTTATGTACAATGTAGGTTTCGTGCCCTTCTCCTTCAAGGATTCTGAGTTCCGCATCCGGAATGTTTTCTGCAATAAATCGGGTATCTTCTTCCACTATCAGATCTTTGCTGCCCGCCAGCACCAGCACAGGTGTTTTAATGGCCTGCAGCTGTTCTCTGCTGATATGCGGCTCGGTAAGCATCAGCGTAAAAAGCGGATTTCTGTGGATGCGGTTGATGATTTTAAATACCACTGCCAGCCACCTGCGCACCGCATCCGGACGGGTATTGGCCCCGCTGATGATCATCTTATCCAGAAGATCCGGATGTGCGGAGGCCAGCAGCAGACCGATGATCCCACCGTCACTGAACCCATAATACGTCACATGCTCCAGATGCAGTGCCTGAATAAACCGGTACACATCCTCCGCCATATCATCATAATGAAACTCCGTCACCTTCTGGCTGCCCCCATGTCCACGGCTGTCCAGCAGATAACAGGTAAAATACAAAGACAGAAGTTCCACCGCCTTATCGAAAATGGTATGATCCTCACCATTACCGTGCACCATCACCAGCGGATCACCGCTGCCGACCACCTCATAAAACAGTTCTACGTTGTTCACTGTAATCTTCATCTGAGACCTCCGTTATCTTTCTGATGTCAATCGTATCATTCTTTTCCACACATCCCATCTTCGCTTTTACAGCATCCGGCACATTGATCAAACCAAAACGATAAAACATACCATATATGTAAGTTACTCCCCGGATATCCCCCAGAGCCTTTGGCCGGTCAACCATATAACCAATCTCAGAAACATTCCCAAACGCCATCAAAACAGAACTCCACGCCAGACTTTTACTATTCTCTCTCCTGTCGATGAACAGTTCCTTCGTGTACATCCCGCTTCGCCCCTTCTTCAAACTGTATGAAAACAGCAGTCCCGAATAAGTACGGAATTTATAACCTTGAAATTCTACCACAGCTGCCCAAAGAGCTTCTTCGCTCTTCTCAGTCAGCAGTCTCTCCAAAACGTTATTCCGCTTTTCCATCTGACAGATAGCTTCTGTATCTGTACCGACGCCCAAATGATTACTGTCCATCTTTCAGCGCACTCCCCCTACACCTTATAATATTTTATATTTCTTCAATAATTCAATCCGCCGTCTGCTGATTTCCATACTTTCTTTTGCCAGATTGCCCTGATTGTGTCTGCTGTGCTGAATAAATCTGCCCCCGACTCCTTAAGCATATCTTATACTCAGCTATCAAAAGTAAATAGCAACTATCTCCCGATCCCATACATCCGCATCATTTCACTTCTTTCTATTCCCTGGCTGATGCTTTTCTGTGCTGCTTTCATTTTTCCCGGATTTCTTGCATATTCCCATATAAGTTGGAATATCCTGACAACATAAAATACAGGAATTAATACAGGGTACTCATACAAGAAGCCATATCGGTCTTTTAAACGCCCCGGAGACGGAAACAGGACAGCCTTTATAATGCCGGTAACCCTCTGCTGCTTTTTATATACCGGTGCAGTTACAAAATGACTCCAGCCGCGCTGCCCGGATTCTCCACATCCATATACGCCGCCGGCGAACATATCTTCAATCATTGGATCAGGATTGATCGTATCATCTCGAAGTTCTTCCGGCAACATCCTTATCTGAATGTCCAGATAGCGTTCTCCTGCCTGAATAATGCCTTTAAAAAACTGCTCTGCAGATACATCTGCAAGCATTTTCATAAAAACAGGCCAGTCAATCACATCCTGATATTTCTGTGCTGTCAGCAATACATCCATCATCTGGCGTATTCCTGCCCCCACTTCACAAAAATGTCTGAAAAAATGTGCAAATACATGCATCAGCTGCCACGTAGGATCGAGCATAGTAAGTTCTGCGTCATCTAAATGCAAAACTGATGTATGAGAAAACGCATTTTCAAAATATTTATTCAGAGATTGATTCCGTTCATTTTCCATACCTACCGAATTCAAATGAACTTCCAAAAGCAAATTCCATTTGTCAGAATAATAATGCAATTCTCTCACGCCGGATAGTTTATTTAAAGATTTGTTTTTTGACAGCATTTTCTCTTCCTCGGAAATAAAACCCAGCTGTTTCAAAATCTCATCGCATTTCCTGCAATCCTGAAGCCGAATCAAAATATCTTCATCACTGGAAATTCTCATGTCCGGATCCGGATACACCTCCCTGCAGGTTAGTCCCTTCAAAATAATGTAGTCAATCCCCTGCTTTGAAAGATTACTGCAGACTGTTTTCAAAGCCTCATTATGATTAATCTGATGTGCGATCTGCACCATAGATTTCTCCAACCATTCATTTCTTTGCATTTCAGGAAGAAGCAGATATTCCGGTAAAGGCTCAATTACTTTAAATACCATCGGCCAGAGATGCTGCTGCCTGGCAATATCATATATTTCTGAAAGACTCGTATCTGTACATAAAAGAAAGCTCTGATCATGAATAGAAGCTTTCAACATATTCATAAAAGTCAATTGAGTCAGAGTTAATGTATTTAACATATCAGATCCTTTCAATTATAAATTTGCACTGATGTACTCACTTTGTCAATATTTAGCAGGGTCCAGAGGTACGGCCTCTAGGTGTAGTTTCGTTTATTTACGCTTTATTCTTCACTCGTCTGTTTGTTTCATGTAAGCATTTGGCTACGAACCCCACATACACCCGTAGGTAATCCCATCTGAACCCACATATAAGTCACAATCAGACTGTTCATGGCAGCGCCTCCATCAATCTCAATGTCTTTAACATGTCCTTTAGTTTCGAACTTCAACTTCATGCAACTCAGCCAAGCTCCAAATAAAGCAATAAGCGACAAATTAAATTTATTTTTCATCTCAGCGACCATCCCATTGGCGTTGCATGCCGTTCACCGCAGAGAGGTGTGCAAAGTTTCGATCAGCTACCGTGCAAGGATTATTTCCTTGCACAGCCGGTTTACGCTTATTTCAGCATGTTTATTTTTTTCGTATACCTAACATTTTGATTATTCCGGGGCTCTTTGAGCCACCTGTCCGGACTTTGAGAGCCACCATTCCAGAGAATGGGAGCCACGAATTCCGGTAATTGAGAGCCACTTTGCAAGGCTCTGTTACATAGATTCCTTTATACTGTAAGTACAC
>JAQYDI010000181.1 GCA_028724245.1 Lachnospiraceae bacterium | reverse complement strand
TGCAAGCTCATAAAGTTTTACGATTTTTTTCGCATGCATCTCGCCAATGGTACCGCCAAGTACGGCTGCATTCTGGCTGTATACATAGACAGGATTGCAGTTGATGGTACCGTAACCGGTGATAACACCGTCGGAAGGTGTTTCGCTGGTCTGCATGTTAAAGGATGTGCTTCTTGCAGTTACATCACCGCCGATTTCGACGAAACTGCCTTCATCCAGTAAACCTGCAATACGCATGCTAGCTGATGAATTACTCATATTACCAATTCCTCCATAAATTTTTTGCAGCGTTCCGAAACGGACAGCCACAGGTGTTCATATCTGCGGGCAGATATCAGATATGTAGCTTGCCGGATATACGTCAGATATCTCTGAAAAAACACATCTCCGGCGGAACGGCAGTTAGAGCAACTGCCTGATTATGATAAGATTTCTTTTAGAAATCATTAACATTATCTGTCTTTTTTTCATATATAATTTATAATAATTAAAAAATAATTGCAAGAGAATCGGAGGAATCTGTGCAAATACATGAATTTGCCAGATATTCTTTCACTTTTTTCCTTTTTTTGTCTTTTTTCCTTTTTATACGAAAAAAAACCGCCACTATCGTGACGGTTTCCTCTCTCTTTTTTACATCCATTCCGGTTTTTTTACAAGAAATTTAGTGAATTCATCCAAAGAGCGATTCACGATCAGTTCTTCCGGAAATCCCAGCCTTGCCACCAGTTCACCTGCACAGCTGTGATTCCCCAGCTGGGAAGCCACATGAGCATCACTGTCCATAATCACCGGTGTGCCATATTTCTCACAGTAACGGAGCATGATTTCGGCATTCTCCATGGTATTCAGACGGAAACTTCCAGGCTGCAGAGAACCCTGATTCAGTTCCAGAAGTGTTCCGGTATCTCTTGCTTTTATGGCAAGCTGCTCATAATCCACGGGAAATCTGCCGTCATCCGGATGTCCGATAATGGTAATATACGGATTCTCACAGGCATTCAGATAAGCACGGGTCACTTCTTCCTGACTGTAGGACTTCTGAAAGCAGGGAGGATGAATGCTTGCCACGCAAAGATCCATTTCTTTGATGATATCTTCTGAAAGGTCGACACGGCCTTCGCTGTCCAGAAGATTCAGCTCAACACCAAACAACAGTTTCTGCCCGTCAATTACCCGCGGCACGGCTTTCAGATTACTGAAATAAAATTCATGACAGGTGCCGGGCATGGCGGGCGCATGTTCCGTAATGCCAAGCGCTTCCATGCCCAGACTCCTGGCCTGGGCAGCCATTTCGTAAATGGTATTGTAAGCATGTCCGCTGGCCAGCGTATGCGTATGCATATCCAATACGTCAATCACCGGTTTGCCTCCATTATTTTACATCCTTCATGCTGAAACTGATGCGACCCATCTTGTCTTTGCCAAGGCATACCACCTTAACCTTATCGCCCAGAGTCAGAACATCTTCCACACGGTTGATACGCTGTTTGCTGATCTTGGAAATATGAACCATACCTTCCTTGCCGGGAGCGAATTCCAGGAATGCGCCGAATTCCTTAATGCTTACAACAACGCCTTCCAGAACCTGTCCTTCCTCAAAATCAGTCACAATGATTTCAATCATTTTCTTTGCTTTTTCGATCATATCTTTTTCAGTACCGCAGATGGATACCAGTCCTTCATCGGAAATATCAATGCGTACACCGGTTTCATCAATGATACGGTTAATGATCTTGCCCTGTTTGCCGACCACGTCACCGATCTTTGCGGGATCGATCATGATCTTGTCAATCTTAGGCGCATATTTGCCTACTTCCGGTCTGGGCTCTGCAATTGCCTTTGACATGACTTCGTCCATGATATAGAGACGCGCTTCTCTTGTACGGGAAATCGCCTCTTCAATAATGGGACGTGTCAGGCCGTGGATCTTGATATCCATCTGAATAGCTGTGATACCCTTCTTTGTACCTGCAACCTTGAAATCCATATCGCCGAAGAAATCTTCCAGACCCTGAATATCTGTCAGTACAATATAATCATCATCTGTATCTCCTGTTACCAGACCACAGGAAATACCTGCTACCGGTGCTTTGATCGGCACACCGGCTGCCATCAGCGACATGGTAGATGCACAGATACTTGCCTGAGAAGTGGAACCATTGGATTCAAAGGTTTCGGATACAGTGCGGATTGCATAGGGGAAGTCTTCTTCACTGGGCAGTACCGGCACCAAAGCTCTCTCAGCCAGTGCACCATGTCCGATCTCACGGCGTCCCGGTCCTCTGGAAGGCTTTGTTTCACCAACAGAGTAGGACGGGAAATTGTAATGATGCATATAACGCTTGGAAGTCTCATTCACATCAAGACCATCCAGCTTCTGTGCATCAGACAGAGGTGCCAGAGTGGTCACGGTACAGATCTGTGTCTGGCCTCTTGTAAACATGGCGGAACCATGTACTCTGGGAAGCAGATCAACCTCTGCAGCCAGAGGACGGATCTGGTTGATGGCACGGCCGTCGGGACGTTTGTGATCCTTCAGGATCATCTTGCGGACAGTCTTTTTCTGATATTTGTAAACAGCTTCACCGATCAAAGGAACCCATTCAGGATTCATCTCTTCATAACGTGCAGCCAGTTTTTCTTCAATTTCCTTGATATTGGCTTCTCTTACCTGCTTTACATCACTGAATACCGCTTTTTCCATCTCATCGGCAGGAATAAAAGCTGTCATATCGTTCCACAGTTCCTCCGGTGTATCGCAGTGTTCATATTCGTGTTTGGGTCTGCCGCACTCTGCAACGATGGTATCAATAAAAGCAATGATCTGCTGATTGACTTCATGCGCAGCAAAGATGGCTTCAACCATCTTGTCTTCAGGAACTTCATTCGCTCCCGCTTCGATCATAATAACCTTTTCTCTGGTAGAAGCTACTGTCAGAGCCAGATCGGAAATCGGCTTCTGGTCATTGGTGGGATTGAAAATCAGTTCTCCATCAATCAGACCTACCTGTGTAGCGGCAATCGGTCCGTCAAAAGGGATATCGGAAATGGAAACAGCTATGGAAGAACCCAGCATGGCCGTTACTTCCGGTGCACAGTCAGGATCCACACTCATAACCATATTGTTGAGCGTTACATCATTTCTGTAATCCTTGGGGAACAGAGGACGCATGGGACGGTCGATAACACGGGAAGTCAGAATGGCATGTTCGGATGCCTTTCCTTCTCTCTTGTTAAACCCTCCGGGAATCTTGCCTACGGAATACATCTTTTCTTCATATTCTACGCTGAGCGGGAAGAAATCAATTCCTTCCCTCGGTTTATCAGATGCAGTTGCTGTACATAATAAAACAGTATCTCCATAATGAATAAATGCGGCGCCATTGGCCTGAGCAGCTACTCTGCCCACATCAACTGTCAGGGTTCTGCCTGCCAGTTCCATTGAATAACTCTTATACATTCAATGCTCCTTTCTCAGTCCTGCCCGAAACTACTGAAAAAGGCAGTTTCACTCAACTGCCCTTTTCAGTGGTCCCGGGCAACCTTCTTTCAGTAAAAAACCACAGGAGAAATACAAACATATAACTCCTGTGGCCAAAAACAAAATTATTTTCTGATTCCTAAACGGCTGATCAGGCTACGATAAGCTTCGATATCGTTCTTCTTCAGATATGCCAGTAAGCCACGTCTCTTACCTACCATCTTCAGCAGACCTCTTCTGGAATGATGATCCTTGTCATGTTCCTTCAGATGTTCGGTCAGTTCTCTGATTCTTTCTGTTAACAGAGCTACCTGAACTTCTGTAGAACCGGTATCTGTAGGTGTCTTGCCATATTCAGCGATAATTTCTGCTTTTCTTTCCTTTGTAATCATGTCGATTACCTCCTTAAAAAAATATTCCTGTGGCAGAACATCTGCCTGCGGTACATACCCTGAACTGAGCACGGGTCGGAGCCTCCGTGTGCTAAGTCCGGGCGGTTACTCACACCGTCTAACTATATCACAAATCATCCGGTCTGTCCAGTAAAATTTCAGAATAATTATGATTACAGTTTTCTTGCCACAATGGAAACCCAGTCATTGTCATGTACTGTTTCCACCAGTTCAAACTCAGGATTGGCTTCAAATGCGGCTTTTACTTCCTCTTCCTTTGTATTGATAATACCGGAGGTCACAAAATAGGAGCCGGATTTCAGATGTTTTCCGATCTCTCCCTGCAGCAGAATGATGACGGGCGCCAGAATATTGGCAACCGCAAAATCGTAGCAATTATAACCGGCTTCATCCTGAACCGCCGGATCTCCGATGATATCCCCTGTCAGCATCTGCACCTTTTCAGCCGGAATATGATTGACCTCCACATTCTCTCTGGCTGCTTCCACTGCAAATTCGTCCACATCCGTTGCAAATACATCAGCTGCGCCCAGCTTCATAGCTGCAATGGAAAGGATTCCGCTGCCGGTGCCGATATCCATTACCCGGTCGCCGGCCTTCATATATTTCTGGATCTGACGGATGCAGAGACGGGTGGTCTCATGAGAGCCGGTACCAAAGGCTGTACCGGGATCAATCTCGATCATCATCTTGTCCTTATGTTCTTCCGGAATCTCCTCCCATGTGGGTTTGATCAGAATCTCATCCACACAGAAAGGTTTAAAAAACTGCTTCCAGTTATTGATCCAGTCCTTATCCTCTGTCTCAGAAAGTGTCAGTTTTCCTGAACCGATGTCCACAAAAGCTGCGATCTCATCCAGTCCTTCCTTAATCTGTGCCGTCAGAGATTCCACATCCACATCGGTTTCCAGATAGCAGGAAACAGTCGCGCTGCCGTCATCGGGTGCCTGCTCCGGCAGAATATCGATAAACATGCCTTTTGTTTCCGCTTCTGTCAAAGGTACATTATCTTCAATTTCAATCCCTTCCACACCGAGTTCATTCAGCATTTCACTGATAAAATCAACTGCTGCCGTGGTGGTGTCAATACTTATGCGAATCCACTTCATCTTTAATCCTTTTTCTTTCCTTTTTCAAAAATTTCAGAAAAACCGCCTTTTTTCTTTTTCTTATGTTCACTGCCGCTCTTTTCTTCTCCCATGGTCTCGGCAAATGCCTTCAGCGCTTCTTTCTGCTCCGGTGTAAGGGAACGGGGAACCTGAACGACAAACGTTACATAATGATCGCCTCTGGTTGCCTTGTTGCGCAGGTAGGGAACACCTTTGCCCCGCAGGCGAATACGTGTGTCAGTCTGTGTGCCGGGCTGTACCTGATATTCCACTTCACCGTCAACCGTCTTAATGCGGATCGGACCGCCGAGAGCTGCTGTGGCAAAACTGATCGGCACGGTGGAATAAATCGTCGTATCCTGACGCTGGAAAACCGGATGCTCCGCAATCATAACCTCTACCAGCAGATCGCCTCTTTCGCCGCCGTTTCTGCCGGGTTCTCCCTTGCCGCGGATGCGGATGCTCTGACCGTCATCAATGCCTGCGGGAACGGAAATCTGAATCTTCTTCCTGGAAGAAGTAAAGCCGCTGCCTCCGCATTTGGGACATTTGTATTTGATCACCTTACCGCTGCCTCCGCAGTCGGGACATACCTGTTCACTCTGAACCATACCGAACATGCTCTGCTGTCTTGTAACGATCCGGCCGCGTCCATTGCATTTTGTACAGGTTTCGGGAGATGTACCGGGCTTCGCACCGGTACCATGACAGTCGGTACATTCATCCTTCAGATTCAGTTCGATCTCCTTTTCTACGCCGAAAACCGCTTCTTCAAATGTAATGCGGACAGTTGCCCGGAGATTGGCACCTTTCACAGGGCCATTATAATTGCTCCGTCTGCTGCCGCCTCCGAATCCAAATAAATCGCCGAAAATATCGCCCATATCTCCGCCGAAATCAAATCCGCCGAAGCCTCCGAAGCCTCCTGCTCCTCCTGCCGTCTGATCAAATGCCGCATGACCGAACTGATCATACTGTTTTCTTTTATCCGGGTCCCCCAGAATTGCATATGCTTCCTGAACTTCTTTAAACTTTTCAGCTGCTTCCTCATCGCCCTGGTTCGTGTCCGGATGATATTGCTTGGCCAGTTTACGGTATGCTTTTTTCAAAGTTGCTTCATCGGCATTCTTATCTACGCCAAGCACCTCGTAATAGTCTCTTTTCTCTGCCATATAATCACCTTTTCCAAGTTTGCTTAAACGCACTACACGGAACGTCGCATGCGGCGTTCCGTTTGTGCGTGTTAGTATAGGTTTTAGAACTTTATATCAAATGATAAACGCCAAATCCAGTATCAGTTTCTATTATACTTCCTTGTAATCAGCATCAACAACATCGTCATCGGCTCCGCCGTTGCCTGCATTGCCTGCTGCTCCTGCATCGGGACCTGCTGCTCCCTGTGCTGCCTGAGTCTTTTCGTATAATTTCTGGAACAGAACCTGAGCATCATTCATCAGTTTTTCCTTGCCGGCTTTTAATTCTTCAGCCTGCGCTTCGGTTACTTCCATATTCTGAGTTGCTTCCAGAATCTTCTTCAGATCTGCAATATCAGCTTCAACAGTTGACTTGGAAGCGGCATCCAGCTGGTCGCCTGCATCTTTCAGAGCCTGTTCTGTCTGGAATACCATGCTGTCTGCATCGTTTCTTGCATCGATTGCTTCTTTTCTCTTCTTATCCTGTGCTTCATATTCAGCAGCTTCCTTAACAGCTCTGTCGATTTCATCATCAGACATGTTGGTGCTGGAAGTAATGGTAATATGCTGTTCCTTGCCGGTACCCAGATCCTTTGCGGATACGTTGATAATACCGTTGGCATCAATATCAAAGGTTACTTCAATCTGAGGCACACCTCTTCTTGCAGGCGGAATACCATCCAGTCTGAACTGTCCAAGACTCTTGTTGTCTCTTGCAAACTGTCTCTCACCCTGTAATACATTGATATCAACAGCAGTCTGGTTATCAGCTGCAGTAGAGAAGATCTGGCTGTGCTTTGTAGGGATTGTTGTATTTCTTTCAATCAGTTTTGTAGCAATACCACCCATGGTTTCGATGGACAGAGTCAGAGGTGTTACATCCAGCAGAAGGATATCGCCGGCACCTGCATCACCTGCAAGCTTACCACCCTGAATGGAAGCACCAATTGCAACGCATTCATCTGGATTCAGACTCTTATTGGGTTCCTTGCCTGTTAACTGTTTTACCTTATCCTGTACAGCAGGAATACGTGTGGAACCGCCGACCAGCAGAACCTTGGAGATTTCAGAAGCAGTCAGACCTGCATCTCTTAATGCGTTCTGAACAGGGATTGCTGTTCTCTCAACCAAATCATTGGTCAGTTCATTGAATTTTGCACGGCTGATGGTCATATCCAGATGTTTGGGACCGTCTGCTGTTACAGTAATGAAAGGCAGGTTGATGTTGGTTGTTGTTGCGGAAGATAATTCCTTTTTCGCCTTTTCAGCTGCTTCTTTCAGTCTCTGCAGAGCCATCTTGTCTGTAGAAAGATCTACGCCTTCCATGCGCTTGAATTCAGCCAGCATGTAATCAGTCAGCTTATTATCAAAGTCATCGCCGCCAAGGAAAGTATCGCCATTGGTGGATAATACTTCGATAACGCCGTCGCCGATTTCAATGATGGATACATCGAATGTACCGCCGCCAAGGTCGTATACCATGATCTTCTGTTCATTTTCATTATCAAGACCATAAGCCAGAGCTGCTGCTGTAGGCTCGTTGATGATACGCTTTACTTCCAGACCTGCAATCTTGCCGGCATCCTTTGTTGCCTGTCTCTGTGCATCGTTAAAGTAAGCAGGAACTGTGATAACAGCTTCCGTTACAGGTTCACCCAGATAGCTTTCGGCATCTGCTTTCAGTTTCTGCAGAATCATGGCTGAAATTTCCTGAGGTGAATATTTTTTATCATCAATTGTTACTCTGTAATCAGAGCCCATATGTCTCTTAATGGAAGAGATTGTCTTCTCTGCGTTGGTAACCGCCTGACGTTTTGCCAGTTCACCGACAAGACGTTCTCCGTTCTTTGCAAATGCTACTACGGAAGGAGTTGTTCTGACACCTTCTGCATTGGCGATAACGACCGGCTTTCCGCCTTCCATAACTGCTACACATGAGTTTGTTGTACCTAAGTCAATACCAATAATCTTACTCATAATCATTTCCTCCTGTTTATATACGGCTTAAATGCCACCTGTTAACAAATTGATAAAAATCTATATAATATAAACTGCTGCAGCCCATGGATCAGTTGGCAACCTTAACCATACTGAATCTAACCACATTGCCGCGGTAGGTATATCCTTTCTGGAATTCCTCTACTACTACGTTGTCCCCTGCACTTTCATCATCCACATGCATAACGGCATTGTGAAAAGCCGGGTCAAATTCCTGACCGACTGCTTCAATGGGAACGACTTCCATATCCTCCAGCATCTTGATCAGCTGCTTGTAGGTTTTATCCATGCCCTGCACAAAAGGTGCTTCCTTTTCTTCTTCCGGCACGGTTGCAAGGCCTCTTTCAAAATTATCTACGACGGGCAGGATTTTTTCAACTACACTTTTTGCGCCCACCTCAAACATGGCTGCTTTTTCTTTTTCAGTACGTTTTCTGAAATTGTCAAACTCTGCCATATTCCGTTTTAAACGGTCATTCAGTTCCTCAATCTGCTCGTCTTTTTTATCTTTTTTCTTTTTAAAGAAACCTTTTTTATCTTTTTTCTCATCCTGATCAGTATCAGCCGCTTCAGAAGGTGCTTCCTCAGTTTCCTGCTCTGCCGCTTCCTCTGCTGTTTCTGTTTCCACGGGATCCTGTTCCTGGACTTCGTCCTGGTTCAGAATTTCTTCCGCATTTGTTTCAGCCATATTGGTCATCCTTTCTATCTGTAAGTTTACTTGATAATTTATATTATCTGATATTCTGAAGAATATCAGGTCTCGCCACTGTCATCACCGGACGGTTCATCAAAAATAATGTCCAGCTGCGCTGTCAGATTCCTCAGCGTATCAAGAACCTTTTCGTAATTCATCCGCTTCGGTCCGATAATACCTATTGTTCCTTTAATACCGTCTTTTAATTCATAGTGAGCAGTTACCACGCTGCAGTCCTTCATGGTCTGCATGGGCATCTCATTGCCGATGTAAACCTGAATATTATCTTTACTGCCGCTTTCATCGCTCTGCAGATCCTGAGCTGCCTTTCTTACCAGATCTTCCAATTCAGTTTTATCTTCAAAGGTATGAATCAGCTCACTGGCTGTAGAACTGGTCGTAAGCTCCGGATACTTGAAAAAGTTGGTGGCACCGCTTGTGAAAATCTGCATATCGGCACCATCCGCATTCAGTGCATCCGCCACTGCATCAATGACGGCTTTCACTACATTGCCGTGAATGCCTGCCTTCACTTCCAGTTCATGTATGATGCCCAGATTGATTTCATTCAGCGAAAGCCCGTTTAATCCGCTGTTGAGAAGCAGATTCAGGGAAAGAACATCCTGATCGGAAAGTTCCTCCTTCAAGTTCACAATGGAATTTTTCACCAGATTGCCGTCCACAACTACCACCACGAGCAGCTTATCTTCCGCCATTCTGGACAGCTGTATGAATTTCAGCTTTGTGCTGGAATAACTGGGTCCGGTGATCATGGTTGCATAATTGGTGTTGGCTGCCAGAATCTTTGCCATCTGCTTTAAAAGAAGCTCCAGCCGGTCAACACGCTGAATCAGGAAATCTTTCATCTCGGATACCTGCTGATCTTTTTCTTCAATCAGCTGATTCACATAATATCGATAGCCAAGATCGGTGGGAATTCTGCCTGCTGAAGTATGCGGCTGAACGATCAGCCCCATCTCTTCCAGATCCGCCATCTCATTCCGGATCGTTGCCGAGCTGAGATTCAGATCTGTAAACTTGGAAATGGTTCTGGACCCTACCGGTTCTCCGGTTTCCTGATAAGTCTGAATAATTGCATTCAATATCTTCAGTTTTCTCTGATCAAGTTCCATCCTTCACCATCCTTTCTTCAGTATGCAGTCTGACTGTTTTTCTTTGTCTGTTAGCACTCACTTTAAAAGAGTGCTAACATTTACATGATTAAAGATACCACCACTCTAATTATTTGTCAACACTATTTTATATTTTATTTTAAAAAATTTCGCAGCGGTCTTCAGGCTGTTCCATATGCCCGTAAACCGCTGCGGATACTACTGCTGCAGGCGAAGCTTGATTCCTCTTTGGCCTCTTGCCGAAAGACGGATTCGTTTCAAATCTATAACCTGCCTGTCTGTCTGTATCTGATTATCCTCACCCGGAGTAACCTGCCACACTTCTTTTATACTGTCATCCTCTGCCAGTGCCATGCCTTTCTGGCCCAGCGTATTTCTCTTCCCGCTGTTGATCTCTTCCGAAGCAAACCGGAGAAAGCTTCCTTTTTCCGAATGCAGAATCACTTGTTTCTTATTATAATAATCCACATAAACCAGTTCATCACCGTTTCCCAGTTTTGTGGCTGCAATCGTTCTGGTGTTGGTAACAAATTCCGCTGCCGGTGTTTTTTTGATCAGACCGCCTGCAGTGGCAAAAATCAGATCCTGCTCCGGATGCTCGGAACAGGCACAAACGAAGATCAGCTCTTCCTTTGATGAATCATAATTACTGATATTATCCACAGGAACGCCTTTCTCCTTCAGTTTCTGGAAAGGAATCTCCATCACCTTGATCTGATGCATCTTTCCCTCCCTGGTGAAAAGCTGGACCTTTCCTGTGTTTTTACAGAGGAACACGTATCGGTAATCCTGCAGCTGATCGCTGTTTTTCGTCAGAGCAGCGGCTTCCACCGTTTTCACATAACCAAAACGGTCCATCAGGAACAGAAGTTCCTCTTCTTTGATTTCCTCTTTGATTTCATGCGCTTCCTCAAGAGAAGTGATCACTGTTCTTCGCTCATGTCCGAACTCATCCTGAATTTTCTTCAGTTCTTCTTTAATCGCATTCAGCATGTTCTTCCTGCTGCCAAGTATTTTTTCATAGCGGCGGATTCTGGTACAGGTATCTTTATACGCTTTGTTTAACGCTGCGATTTCCAGCCCGATCAGCCGTGACAGACGCAGGTCGAGAATTGCCTGTGCCTGTCTTTCCGTAAATCCAAGCTTTGCCGCTTCTGCTGCAGAACTTCTGTGACGGAAAGTAACACCGGATGGATCTCCCATAAGACATGCCTTTGCCTGTGCCTGAGTTTTACTCCCCCGGATAATTTCAATGATCAGGTCGATGATATCCACCGCCTGGATCAAACCTTCCTGCACTTCCTTTTTCTTCTGTTCTTCTTCAAGCATCCATGTGTATTTGCGCTGATTGATTTCAATCTGAAAATCTACAAAATGCTTCAGAATCGATTTCAGGCTGAGCAGAGTCGGACGGCCATCCACAATGGCAATCATATTGACCCCGAATGTATCTTCCAGACGTGTCTTCTTAAACAGAATATTCTTCACACGTTCCACATCAGAGCCTTTTTTCAGTTCCAGAACAATACGGATGCCTTCCTTGGAAGATTCATTGGAAATATCCGTGATCTCCGGCAGTTTTTTGCTCTCAGCCAGCTGTGCTGTATCAGAAAGGAAACGGCGGATTCCCTCACCGATCATGGTGTATGGAATTTCCGTAATCACCAGCTTGTCCTTTTCGCCTCTTTTCTTTCCCTCTTCCAGAACCACTTTTCCGCGAAGGCGGATTTTTCCTGTTCCTTTTTCATAAATCGAAACCAGATCCTCCTGATTCGCCACAATACCACCGGTGGAAAAATCAGGCCCCGGCATAATGTTCAGAAGTTCCTCCGTTGTAATATCAGGGTTATCAATATAAGCGGCGGCACACTCCAGAACTTCATTCAGATTGTGAGAAGGAATGCTGGTCGTCATACCTACAGCGATTCCTTCCGCACCGTTGATCAGAATATTGGGAATACGCACCGGAAGTACCACCGGTTCTTTTTCAGTTTCGTCAAAATTGGGAATAAAATCCACCACATTTTTCTCCAGATCGGCCAGATACACCTTTTCTGTCAGCTTCCGGAGACGGGCTTCCGTATATCGCATGGCCGCAGCCCCGTCTCCCTCAATAGAGCCGAAATTACCGTGGGGCTCCGCCAGCGGTTCATTCTTTTTAAAATCCTGTGACATCACTACCAGCGCTTCATATATGGAAGAATCACCATGTGGATGGTATTTACCCATGGTATCACCGACAATACGGGCGCACTTTCTGTGAGGCTTATCAGAACTGAGCCCCAGCTCTGACATGGCATAAAGCGTCCTCCTCTGTACCGGCTTCAGGCCGTCTCTGATATCAGGAAGCGCACGGGCCGTAATTACACTCATGGAATAATTCAGATAGGACTGCCGCATGCACTCCGAATAATCGGTATGTATCATTTTTGTATCCATTTAACATTTACCTCCCAGATTCCTAGTATAGTCTCGGAAACTCAAAACCCTTGATTTTCCTGACTTTTTTCAAATCAAAATTTACAGTTTCACCTCTGCATTTCTGTAACAATCTGCCTTTAAAAAAAACACTTGACAAACTGCCTGAAATGTGCGGCCGCATT
>JAQYDI010000180.1 GCA_028724245.1 Lachnospiraceae bacterium | reverse complement strand
ATGAAAAAGGTGGCAGCCATGACACCGGAAGAACTGGCACCCTACGAAGAAAAACTGCGCGCAAGGAGCTGATCCGAAGGGAATCAGAAAAAGCAGCTGCGAATAATTTAATAAAGAATGGTTACCCTAACATGGTATTCTTATAATATCAGTGTAATTATTTTGAGATCTGCGTTTCTGCTTTGTGGAGAAAGAACGCAGAGGGATTGGGGTGGATCATGAGAATCGGTAAAGCAAGCATCAAATTTGAGAAGCCGCCCTGTATTGTCGGGGCGGCTTCTGTCGTTGGCAGAAAAGAAGGAAACGGGCCTCTGGGAAACTGCTTTGATCAGGTGGAAGAGGATGATATGTTCGGGATGGACAGCTGGGAACTGGCAGAAAGTGAGTGTCAGAAGCGAACTTTTCTGGCAGCGCTGCAGGATGCGCAGCTGAAAGACAGAAAAAAACCGGATTTCCTGTTTGCAGGGGATCTTCTGAACCAGCTGACAGCTTCGTCTTTCGGCCTGCTGGATTTTGAACTTCCGCTGTTTGGCCTGTATGGAGCCTGTTCCACCATGGGAGAAGCGTTGTGCCTGGCATCAATGACAATAGCGGGAGGTATGGCGAAAACGGCAGCAGCCGTGGCATCCAGCCATTATGCAAGCGCACAGAAGCAGTTTAGGTTTCCGCTGGAATACGGAAATCAGCGTCCTTATGCATCCACATGGACGGTAACCGGCTGCGGCTGCGCAGTGCTGGCGGAGCACCCATCTGTAAACAGGTATTCGGAGAAGCTGCGTCCCTATGCGTATGTTTCCGGGATTACCGCAGGAAAAATCGTGGATTACGGCGTACAGGATTCCATGAATATGGGAGCGGTTATGGCGCCGGCAGCTGCTGATACGATTCTTCAGCATTTTCAGGACACCGGCTGCGGTCCGGAAAAATACGACAGGATCATTACCGGTGATCTGGGAACGGTCGGCCGGACGATTCTGCTGGAACTGCTGCAGAAAAACGGAGTGGATATTTCATCTGTGCACAGAGACTGCGGTATGGAGATTTATAATGCGCAGAAGCAGGATACGCATGCAGGGGGCAGCGGATGCGGATGCGCTGCGGTGGTCTTATGCGGATATATTCTGAAAAAACTGCTGACAGGCTGTTGGAAAAGAGTGTTGTTTGTTCCTACAGGCGCGTTGTTTTCACCGGTAAGTTTCAATGAAGGGCAGAATATTCCGGGAATTGCTCATGCAGTTGAACTGGAAAGTCCGGAACCGGATGAACAATAGGGGATTGCGGACAGAAGGGCGGTAAAAATACGGCATAATACGGAAGGAGACAGGAAAGTTGGACTATGTAATTGCATTTCTGACGGGAGGAGCCATATGTGCGGTTTGTCAGATATTTCTGGATAAAACAAAATGGATGCCGGGAAGAATCATGACAGGACTGGTAGTGGGCGGGTCGATTCTTGGTGCGCTGGGAATTTATGAGCCTTTTGCAGAATGGGCAGGATGCGGAGCGTCGGTGCCGCTGCTGGGATTCGGAAATCTGTTGTTCAAAGGTGTGAAAGAGGGGATTGCTGAAAAAGGATTTCTGGGAATTTTTACAGGTGGTTTTACGGCAGGGGCGGCAGGCATCTGTGCCGCTCTGGTGTTCTCTTATCTGGCGTCTCTGATTTTCAAACCAAAGATGTAGCTGTTCAGAGCCGGACGGTATTTTAAGACCGGCTCTGAACGGTTATCCGAACATGTAATCGGCAGCTGTTTCAGTTTACGGGAAATTTCTCCGTAGCAGGTTTTTCTTTGCAGAGCATGAAAGAAAGCAGGAGAAATTCGCGTTCTGATACATCTGAAAAATTGGCTGAAACCAGATTTTCAATACGATTGATGCGATAGATCAGAGTATTGCGGTGAAGGTGCAGTTTATTGGCTGCATCTGTATAGTTGCAGGAAAACAGCAGGAACCAGTACAGTGTATTGGCGTACAGAGTATGATTTTCACGGTCATATTTGATCAGGAACATGGCATCGGGATGAAGAAGGGACTGCAGCTCTTCATCATCCATGCTGTGTGCCCGGATGTAGCTGACAGCTGTCTCACGCATGGTCTTGCCGGGAACATTTTCCTGAAGCGCCTGTGACAGAGAATGACGGGCCTGAGAATAATATCTGGTGAATTGAGAGATTCCGTAAAATTCATGGCTCAGTCCCCAGCAGAATGTTTTTTCAGGAATGATCTTATGAATCGTGTTCAGCAGATCGGTTCTGTTCGGCGTATTTTTCAGATTGATCAGTGCGACAAGATTATTGTCGTAGATAAATGTCTGTGGTTTGAACGATGCCGCCTCCAGTTCATCGCAGAGACGATTCAGGGAAATGGTATCGGTATTCTTTTTGGAAGCCGTACACAGAACGATATATCGGTCTCCCGGTTTCCAGTTGGGATACTTCAGGATTTTGCCGATGTTGTAGCTTCTGGGCTGTTTATTGTCAAGAAGATCGATCAGATACTCTGACAGTGCAGATCTGGAACGCAGAATTCCCTTATTGATCGTGGCATAAATCGTGATAATATTCTGAAAAACGGTCATGATCTGGTGATCAGCCACTGTAAATGGAAGTTCGTTTTCGTAGGTTACAATGGCACCGGCCCGCTCGCCGTCCAGCCAGATATTGGCAAACAGAACATTGCATTTATGAGCTGCCGAATAAATGACCACGGGATGGATATCGTTCAGATTTTTCAGGAAAGTCTGACGGTCCGTAACGGGATGACTGTCTTCTGATTCTGTTTCCGATTCGGAATAAAGAAGTTCTTCCTGCAGCGGATGAATATACGGTGCATCGCCGTTGGTCATGGCATAATCCCATCCTCTGGAATTGCAGATGCTCATGGGACGGTTAAAAATACCGTGGGTCATTTCCAGAAGCTCCTGCAGAGAAGTTGTACCGGTTATCTTCTGGAAAAGAGAACTTTCCCATGAATAATAATATTCATAAGCCTCGTAAGCCGCATTGAGCGTTTCTTCCAGTGTTTTGTTGTGAACAAGAATATACTCGCGTCCGCTGACAATAGCGGAAGAAGTATGGTTGCCGGAATCGGCAGTGATTACAGATGCCGGACAGATACGGCCGATGTTGACAGACAGAGGCTGAGAAGAAATCCGGAATGCAACCAGATTGGCCTCCCCCTTTGTGATACAGAAAGACGTTTCATACTGGTGCTGTTTCAGCCAGTGTTCCAGCATATAAAGTGATAATTTCATAATTGGCCTCCCCCGATTTACCAATGAAATTAATAACTTATTAATAAGATACAAAAAAACCTTCAAATATTGTTGCTTTGCAACAGTAATTTTGATAAAATTATAACATACATAGATGATTTTGACAATAGAGAACTGGAAAGAACCGAGGTACATGTAATGAAAATGATAGTAGCAGCTGACAGAAACTGGGGAATCGGCAGGGACGGAGATCTCCTTGTACATATCCCCGGGGACATGGAATTTTTCAAAAAGCAGACTATGGGAAATGCAGTGGTTATGGGAAGAAAAACTTTCGAAAGCTTTCCCGGAAAGAAAGCGCTGCCGGGCAGGACAAATATTGTGCTGACCGGAAACTGCAGCTGGCATGGGGATGGTGCAGTTGTGGTGCACAGCAGAGAGGAACTGGACCGGATGCTGGAACAGCATGAAACGGATCGTGTCTATATCATCGGAGGCGGGCAGATTTACCGGGAATATCTGGAACAGTGCGATACGGTTTATGTAACCCATATTGATGCGGCTTATGAAGCGGATACATGGTTTCCGGATCTGGAAGCAGATAAACGTTTTATAATGAAAGAAACACTTTTCACCGGAGAATGGAAAGGCGTATCGTACAGGATATGCTGTTGGAAGAAAAAATAAAGGCAACTGTTCAGAGCCGGTATCGAAAACACGGTGTGTTCCCCCGGTGTGGCGTATCCGCCAAATAGTAAAAAAATGAAAAAGGACTTGACGATTTAATACCCCTGTGTTATAGTGTAGAGGCGTGTGGAAGACTTGAGGTCCTTTTTTTTTGGCCTTAAGACATTGCTCCGTATCATTTTCTGATGCGGATAAAACAGTAATGAATCATAATTGGAGGTGGAAGTTGTGCGTGTAAAGATCACTTTGGCTTGTACAGAATGTAAGCAGCGTAATTACAACACGATGAAAGAGAAAAAGAACCATCCCGAAAGGATGGAGACAAAGAAGTACTGCAGATTCTGCAAGGCTCACACAGTACACAAAGAAACGAAGTAATATAATTCCTTCGGAGGTTGGTATTTATGGAAGAAAAAACCACTGTTAAAGAGAAGAAACAGAAAAAAAACACCAGAAAAAAGGGTGGTCTGAAACAGGTCCTGACAAACCTCAGAGTTGAGTTTGGCAGAATTATCTGGCCGGACAGAGATACTCTTACAAAGAGTACTGCTGCAGTTGTTGTTTCTTCAGTCGCTCTGGGAATTATTATTGCGGTAATTGACATGATTATCAAATTTGGCCTCGGTTTCGTGATTGCATAGGGAGGGTATGACAGAAAGTTATGACAGTTGATAAGAAAGAAGAAAAGTGGGAAAGAACAGAACAGCCTCAGTGGTATGTTGTTCATACCTACTCAGGCTATGAGAACAAGGTTAAGGTTGACCTTGAGAAGACAATTGAGAACCGTAAGCTTCAGGATCAGATGCTTAAGGTTGTAGTTCCGCTGCAGGAAGTGGAAGAACTTCACAACGGAGCAAAAAAGATTTCTCAGAAAAAGCTTTTTCCCGGTTATGTCCTTATTCAAATGTATATGACTGACGATACCTGGTATGTAGTAAGAAACACGAGAGGTGTTACCGGTTTTGTGGGTCCGGAATCCAAGCCGGTTCCTCTGACTCAGGCAGAGATTGATGCCATGTTTGCTGATGTGGCAAGACGTGTTATTTCCTACAGTGTGGGTGAGCTGGTTGAAGTTACTGCACCCGGTCCGCTGCAGGGCATCATCGCTGCTGTAGAATCGGTAGATGAAGATCGTGAGCTTCTGACCATCCGCGTTGAAATGTTCGGAGAGACTTCGGCGGAATTTTCTTTCTCGGATGTGAAGAGAGCTGAAAACTTCTAAGATAAGAATCAATTGCAGATTTCGTTTACAAAGTTTGTGATTATGTAACTCAGATTTCTGCCTGTATGATTTGCAGGCGTGGGAGGGAGAAACTCCCGACATTACCACAAAGCACCTGATAGAGGTGTAATATAGGAGGTGCCTAAAATGGCAAAAAAGGTAACAGGTTTTATTAAATTACAGATTCCTGCCGGTAAGGCAACACCGGCTCCGCCGGTTGGTCCTGCTCTGGGTCAGCATGGTGTTAATATCGTACAGTTCACAAAAGAATTCAATGCTAGAACAGCTGATCAGGCTGGTATGATTATTCCTGTAATCATCACTGTATACGCTGACAGAAGCTTCAGCTTTATCTGCAAGACTCCGCCGGCTGCTGTATTATTAAAGAAGGCATGCAATATCAAATCCGGTTCCGGTGTTCCGAACAAGACCAAGGTTGCTACTATCACAAAAGCTCAGGTTATGGAAATCGCCAAACTGAAGATGCCCGATTTAAATGCTGCAACTGAAGAAGCTGCTGCAAGCATGATCGCTGGTACCGCTCGTTCCATGGGTATCACAGTAGTAGACTAATATATTGACATTGATGGCAGAACGTCTGCATCTGCAGCTTTCTGCAGGCCATATGAAAGAACCGGACAGGCTTCCTTTCTTTTCCTTGTGTCTGTACCGGCATAGAATGTGGGAGGGTTGATGTCCCGCAATTACCACTAGGAGGTTATCATGAAAAGAGGAAAAAAGTATTTAGAGAATGCTAAATTAGTAGATCGTACTCAGCTTTATGATGCAGATCAGGCTATCGCTCTGATCAAAAAAGCATCTTTTGCTAAATTTGATGAAACAGTAGAACTTCACATCAGAACAGGCTGCGACGGCCGTCATGCAGATCAGCAGATCCGTGGCGCAGTTGTACTTCCTCACGGTACCGGTAAATCTGTAAAGGTTCTGGTATTTGCAAGAGGTGCAAAGGCTGATGAAGCTCTGGCAGCTGGTGCTGATTATGTTGGAGCAGAAGAATTACTGCCCAAGATCCAGAACGAAGGCTGGCTGGATTTCGACGTTGTAGTAGCTACACCTGACATGATGGGTGTTGTTGGTCGTCTGGGTCGTGTACTCGGACCTAAAGGCTTAATGCCCAACCCCAAGTCCGGTACTGTAACAATGGACGTAACAAAAGCTATCAACGATATCAAAGCAGGTAAGGTTGAGTACAGACTTGATAAGACAAACATCATTCACGTACCGATCGGCAAGGTTTCCTTCACTGAAGAAAAATTAGCCGAAAACTTCCAGACGCTGATTAATGCTGTTATCAAAGCAAAACCCAGTGCAGTTAAAGGTCAGTTCTTAAGAAGTGTAACACTGACAACAACAATGGGACCTGGTGTAAAACTGAATCCCGTTAAGTTAATGAACTAATCTGTTTTCAGGTGTTTTGTAAAAAAACTTGACAGCATTTTAAAATTATGATATTATATAAAAGATGTCGCGCGATTCATGCGATATCACACGCCGAAGACAGCAGGTGCCGAAAGGTATAAGCAGCTAAACGCCTGCCGAGGAATGTTTTTAAGGGAATCCTTACACCTCTCTGTCTTTGGACAGAGAGGTTTTCTTATATCCGCAAAAGCGGCGACTCTCTTAGATTCGGCGAGAATAAATAAGGAGGTACACCGTTCATGGCAAAGGTAGAATTAAAGCAGCCTGTTGTTGCTGAGATTTCTGATCTGCTGAAAGATGCGAAAGCTGTTGTATTAGCTGACTACAGAGGATTAACTGTAGAGCAGGATACTCAGTTACGTAAAACCATGAGAGAAGCAGGTGTTGTATACAAAGTATACAAGAACACCATGGTTAAGCGTGCGATCGAAGGTACCGCTTTCGAAGAACTTGCAAAAGATCTTGAAGGCCCTACAGCTGTAGCAATTTCTTCAACAGATGCAACTGCTCCTGCAAAGAACCTGTATGAATTTGCTAAGAAAGCTGATAAGCTGGAATTAAAGTCTGGTGTGATCGAAGGAACTTACTACGATAACAAGACTATCGGTAAGATCGCTACAATCCCCAGCAGAGAAGAACTGCTGTCCAAACTGCTTGGAAGCATTCAGTCTCCTGTTGCAAATTTTGCACGTGTTATCAAGCAGATTGCAGAAAAGGAAGAAGCATAATCGACATTCTGGTCAATGCATTGGTATTGTACAAAGATTTTTACCACAATTTTAAAGAAGTGAATTATATTACGGAGGTAAACAGTAATGGCAAAATTAACTACTGCTGAATTTATTGAAGCAATCAAAGAGCTGACAGTATTAGAATTAAATGATTTAGTAAAAGCTTGTGAAGAAGAATTTGGTGTATCTGCAGCAGCAGGCGTAGCTGTAGTAGCAGCAGGCGGCGCAGCAGCAGAAGCAGCTGAAGAAAAGACAGAATTCGACGTTGAATTAACAGAAGTTGGCCCTAACAAAGTTAAGGTTATCAAAGTTGTTCGTGAATTAACAGGTCTGGGTCTGAAAGAAGCTAAGGCTGCAGTTGATGGTGCTCCCAGCAAACTGAAAGAAGCTGTATCTAAAGAAGAAGCAGAAGCAGCTAAAGAAGCTCTGGAAAAAGAAGGCGCTAAGGTTACTCTTAAATAATTGTAACTGTTCAGAGCTAAGCATATTTGTACAAGAAATGCTCATGAGTGCTTGCATTCATGAGCATTTTTTTGTACAAATCTATTTGGCGGATACGCCACACCGGGGAAATACACCGTGTTTTCGAGGTTGGCTCTGAATCGGAAAACAACTTTCAGCCCTGATCAAAGAGGGCGCGGTATTGAAGTTTTTCATAGAGATTGATCAACTCCGGATAATTTTTTTTCGCTTCATCAATGGTCATATAGTTACCTTCTTTATCTATTGCCGCATTGGCTGTAATGACAGGAAGAGTTTTCTTCAGAATCAGAAGAAATTTCTGATAATCAGTTGTTTCCAGTCCGGCCAGACGGGTCAGACAGGCTCCCAGATAGTTGCTGCTGAGGGTATTGTCATTCAGAAGATTCTGCTGCTCCGCTGCAGTGCCAGTGTGATTCGATAATCCTGCGGCTTCTTTGTCCAGATCAAAATTGGCCCATATGACGTAGGGAACCACATAACGGTTCTGACTTTCCTCAAGTGAGCGTTCGTTTTTAGCGGTACCTGTCAGAGAAGCAATATTTTCCGATACGTAATCATTGGGCTGGTGGTCGCCGAACATGATGATGATTACCGGTTCATCGGCAGTTTCGAAAGAGGAAATCAAGTTCTGAAATGCCCGGTCGCTTTCCTGAATCAGGGTCAGGTAGTTTTCTGTGGCTGAACTGGTTTTTGTATGAATATCATTCAGCCTGACCTTTATGGGGAAATTATCATAAATTTCAGAATAACCTCCGTGATTCTGCATGGTAACCTCAAACAGAAACAGTTTTTCTCGGGATCCTCTCTGATCGTAAATAGAAACAAGTTTGTTATACGCTGACTCATCAGATACATATTTCCGGATGATCTGAACCGGATAAAAACTGTCCCGGAAACAGCTGTTGTCAAAACCCAGCCAGGGATAGACAAGATTTCGGTTCCAGCCGGAAGCGCTGTAGGGATGAAGTCCCGTGGAAGTATAGCCGTCTTTACCATACTGGCTGGCCAGACTGGAACAGTCTCCCTTTATGTACTGCTGATAGGGAATGCTTCCGGAGGGAAGAAAAGCCATGCTGTTTCCTGTTAGAAACTCAAATTCCGTATTGGCCGTATTGCCGCCGCAGACGGATACGAAGAGATTTCCGGTAATCAGATTGGGGAGATTCTGTTTCTGCAGACTGTGTATGTAAGGCATATAATCTTCATTTGTTTCGAAATCATGGAGTACTGCCAGATCGGAAAATGACTCATTCATGATTGCGATGATGTGAGGTGCTTCAGCAGTCGGTTCTGTTTCCTGATTTCGGCCGGAAGAATCTGATAAAAAAGTTTTACAGTCCGGATCATCCTCACAGGAGGCCAGAAATTCCTGCAGTTCACTGTCCAGCGTATCCGCATTGTAGCCGGCGGGCTTTTTAATCTGCAGATACTGAAGATTCTGCAGAAATGTCACTGTAAAACCGTTGTCTCGATAGGACGCCCATTGGGTAAACAGGTTGGTAGGAGTCAGAAGACAGTCGGTAACCGTACTGTTCATCATACCAAGAGAAACAGTCAGAAGGAAAACCAGAGATCCGGCACAGATTCCCAGACGGGACCGGCTTTTCAGCGGCCTGCTGTGTTTTTGTGAAATGACAAATCCACAGATCATGGTGAGAACCAGAATGGCGGTACTGATGACAAAACGATAATCGATATCATAATTATAGTTGTCACTGACTGAAAACGCTGTTTTTGCCGATTGCAGATCCCACGGGAGCAGCGGATTGTTGCGGAAACTCATGACAAAATAATTGGCAATACCTGCAATCAATGAATAAAGCACCAGAAAAGCAGATGCACACCAGCTCCGTCCGGTCAGTTCATAAAGAAAAAGGCCGGCTGCCAGAAACAGCAGATAATTGATCAGCTGGGGAATAAAGGCCATAAGCCACGGGTCATGTGTATAGAATTCCAGACAGTAAAAACAGATCAGCGGTATAAGGAAGTAAAATAATGTCCGGGGACGGACACGATGCAAAATTCTTCTGACAGCAGGATACACCTGCTTTTTTTTGTATTTTGCAGCCATTAAAACGGCCTCCTTTGTTTAGTGTAAATCATACCAGTTTATCATACTACAAAACAGGTGAAATTTGTGTGAACTTGATGAAAAATTCAAAAAAATTTCTAAATCTTTCAGGATTGTATTGACTCTGAAAAAATGGAAGTGTATAGTTTAATTTGTGTTGCTTCAGCATTTTTTCAGTAAGACATGAACTGTCTGAGAATATATCAGAGAACAGCTGAAGCAGAAGATTTGCAGGCAGCAGCAAGGAGGCAGATATGAAAAATGTCGGAAAGCTGTGTACAGTCCTTTTGGGCCTGATGATGGTATTCAGTGGATGTGCGCAGTCAGAAACGGATGATACAGAGAAGAATCCGTCCGCTGAAAGTGTTCTTTCTGAAACTGCATCGGAAGAAACCGTGGAGGCAGGTAAGGAAATTCTGGCTCAGGATCCGCAGGAGGAGATTGTATTCACATTTGATTATAATCCCGGTGATTATGTAAAACTGGATGAAGATTACCGAAGTATTGTATTTTCAGAGGAGGATCTGGAGGTATCTGATGAACAGATACAGAATCAGATTGACTCTCTTCTGACAGAATATGCATCGCTTGAGAAGGTGACTGACAGAGGTGCGCTGGAGGGAGATACTCTGAAGATTGATTTTACCGGTACCATGGATGGGCAGACAATCTATGACGAAAAAGATTTCCAGTTGGAACTGGGTTCATCGGCAATCGTTCCCGGCTTTGATGAACAGCTGGAGGGGGCCTTGGCCGGTGATCAGATCACCATGGATCTGGAATATCCGGAAGATTACGGAGATGAATCCCTGAACGGAAAGAGCATACATTTTGATGTGAATGTACAGGAAGTAGATATGTCTGTTGTTCCGGATTATACAGATGATTTTGTGAAGCAGTATACCGGATACGATACAACAAAAGAGTATGAAGAAGCGACCAGAAAGATGCTGGAGAATTCTGCCGCATCAGATGCCGCAGCACTCTGGCTGGATGAACACTCAACCATGGAGAAATGCCCGGATTCACTGAAGAAGAAATGCGAACAGAATATGCTGGATTATTTTCAGATGATTGCTCAGTATAATGGGATGGATATGGCTGAACTTCTGCAGACTATGGATTATGATTCAGAAGAGGATTTTCTGGCAGATGAGGACAATATCAGCACCATTGAGGCTAATGCCAGAAATATTCTGGCTTATGAATATGTAGCGTCTCAGGAAAATCTGAAATCCACAGTGGGAGATTATGTGGCCTACCTGGAAACGTATGCTCAGGAACAGGGATATAAGGATGCCAGTGAACTTCTGGATTATTATTCGGAAGAAGAAATGCGTGAAATTTATATGGAACAGCTTGTTGCAGATTGCATTCTGGCATATGCCAAGGTCCGGTAGGTAAAGAAAAAACGATGGAATCTGTCCGGTTTTGTACAGATTTATCTGACTTCGGACAGTTGCAAAATCCGGCAGTAATATGAATGGAGGAGACAGAATATGAAGAAGATGATGAAAACAGCGGCGCTGCTTTTATGCATGGCACTGCTTATGGCGGGATGTTCCGGGAAAAGTGATGGGGAGACAGAGGTGTCAACCAATGCAGCAGCAGAAACGGAGACAGAAGCGGTTCTTACAAGAGGCGATTACAAAGCAGGCGATTATTGTACCATAACAGAATACAAGAATCTGAAATTTGCAGAAAGTGATATCAAAGCTTCTGATGAGGATGTACAGGATGAAATCGATGCACTGATTGAGAGCGGAACACAGTTGGAGGAAATCAGTGAAGACCGGGAGGTAAAGGAAGGCGATGTAGTCAATATTGATTACACAGGTTATCTGAATGATGAAGTTTTTGACGGCGGCAGTGCAGAGGGAGCCGATCTGGAAATCGGAAGCGGACGGTTTATCGATGGTTTTGAAGATGGCCTGATTGGCCACAAAAAGGGCGAGGAAGTCAGCCTGAATCTGACATTTCCGGAAACATATGGCAATGCGGATCTGGCTGGTCAGGATGTGGTTTTCGAGGTTAAGATCAATTCTATCCAGAAATATGCAGTCCCTGAGTATACGGATGAATTTGTGGCGGACAATACTTCTTATGACAATATCAAAGACTATGAAGAATCCGTAAGAGAAGAAATCCGTGAGAATAATCTGTCTCAGGCTCTGGCCGACAAACTGCTTGATAACGCGGAATTTGCGGATAAATATCCGGAATCACTGGAGAATTATTACAAGCAGAGTTATGCCAGCAACTTTGACTCTTATCTGCAGGTTTATCAGGGGATAACACTGGATCAGTATCTGGAAAGTGCAGGGACAGATCTGGATACATTCCTGCAGCAGAATGTAGGAGAAGAAATTACTCTGGCCATAAAGGAAGACCTGATTATCGGTGCGGTAGCCGAGCAGGAAGGAATTCAGGCAGAGGGCGAAGATTATGACGAATTCCTGAAAGAAAAGGAATCCCAGTATTCCATGACAGAAGAAGAATTGTACAATACTTACGGCGAAGAAACCGTAAAATTTGTATATATTTCAGGGAAAGCATACGATCTCATTTATAACAGCGTTATTGTTGAATAACAGCATGAAGCTTCTGAAACTTCAATTTGCACAAAAATGCTGAAAAAAACAGATGGAAAAATCTATTAGTGAATCCATGCGGGATATGGTATAATTTTTTCGGTAAGTGTATGATTACGGAGTACTTTCCATATTACAGGATATAGGAGAAATTATCATGACAATTGAGAAATTAACAGAGAGTATAGAGAGTGAAGAATACAGAAAAAGGTTTGGCGGTCATTTTCATGAACTGAAATGGTTGTATGCGGAACTTTACGGCGATGATTCTCTACACTTTGATGAACTGTGTGAACAGATGTATCGGTGGTACTGTGAAAGACGTGATACACTGAAAGAACTGGACCGGGAAAGAGAGGCCAACCCTGACTGGTATAAAAAGCAGGATATTCTTGGAATGATGATGTATACAGAACAGTTTGCCGATAATCTGGAAGGTGTTCGGAATCATCTGGATTATCTGGAGAGCTGCAATGTCAATTATCTGCACCTGATGCCTTTGTTTGATTCGCCGGAGGGACGCAATGACGGCGGATATGCGGTGGCAGATTTCAGAAAAGTGCGTCCTGATCTGGGAACTATGGATGATCTGGAGAAGTTGATTAAGGAATGCCATAACCGCGGCATCAGTGTCTGCCTTGACTTCGTTATGAATCATACTTCTGAGGATCATGAATGGGCAAAGCGGGCAAGAAATCTGGAAAAGGAATATATGGATCGTTATTTCTTCTATGACAATTATGATATTCCTTCACAGTTTGAAAAGACAGTACCTCAGGTATTCCCCACGACTGCTCCCGGCAATTTCACATGGCTGCCGGAGATTCAGAAATATGTCATGACAACGTTCTATCCCTATCAGTGGGATCTGAATTACAGAAATCCTGTTGTATTCAACGAGATGGTATATAATATCCTGTATCTGGCCAATAAAGGAATTGATGTATTCCGTATTGATGCGGTCCCCTATATCTGGAAAACTCTGGGAACGGATTGCCGTAATCTGCCGGAGGTACATACCATTGTCCGTATGATACGCATTATTACCGAGGTTGTATGCCCTGCTGCAATCCTGCTGGGTGAGGTTGTTATGGAGCCTGTCAAGGTAGTTCCCTACTTCGGTACGGTTGATAAGCCCGAGTGCCATATGCTTTACAATGCGACAACCATGTGCACCACATGGCATACAGTGGCTACGAAGGATGTACGTCTGTTAAAGCACCAGATGGATATTCTCAGTGGTCTGCCGAAGCAGTATTTATTCCTGAATTATCTGCGCTGTCATGATGATATCGGCTGGGGGCTGGATTATAATTATCTGAGAAACTATGGCATACAGGAGATTCCTCATAAGAAATACCTGAACGATTACCTGACAGGGGAAATTTCCGGATCCTTATCGGAAGGTGAACTTTATAATTCTGATCCCCGTCTGGGCGATGCAAGACTTTGTGGTACCACAGCATCTCTTTGTGGTATTGAAAAGGCTGCTTACAGACATGAAAAGGAAAAACTGGAAAAGGCAATCCGTTTTGATCTGATGCTTCATGCTTTTATGCTGACGCAGTCGGGCCTCCCGATCATTTACAGCGGTGATGAAGTATGCCGCCAGAATGATTATTCCTACAAGGATGATCCCAACAAAGCAGAGGATTCCCGTTATCTCCACAGAGGCAGATTCCTCTGGGAGGATGCTGAAAAGAGAAACGACCCGGATACAATTCAGGGCAGATTTTTTGCAGAATTGAAGAAGATGGAAGAACTGCGTGCAGCAGAAGAGGTCTTTGCATCAGATGCTGAGGTATGGACTGCTGATACATGGGATGATTCCATTCTTGCCATTATCAGACATCGGGGCAGCCAGAGACTGATCGCTTTGTTCAATTTCAGTGATCAGGATAAAACCGCATGGCTTAATGAAGGGTACGAACCTTATACGGATCTGATGAGTGGTGAACTGATCGTTCCCCGTGATGTATTTGTTCCTGCATACGGCTTTTGCTGGCTGAAGAACAACAGATATTAATATTATACAGATAGAAAGTCCCGGTTTCGGCCATTGCAAATAAGATGACAAATGGCCGGAACCGGGACTTTTTGCGGTAAATCCCATGATATGGGATACTTGATTAGACAGTTTCCCCTTCTATGATTTCGAATCCGAGTTTGGTCTGGCTGACAATTTCATTATTGTCATTGATCAGACTCAGAAGAAGATTGGCAGCATGACGTCCGCAGATGCGGTAGTGAAAATGCGCGGTTGTAAGCCGTGGTGAGATAGCCATGCAGATTGGATTGTGTCCGATTCCTGTAATGGCAACCTGACCGGGAATATCAAGGTTTTCCTCCCGGAGACGTTTGATCGCTCCGGCGGCAATCATATCAGTGGCACAGAAAACGCCGTCAAATACATGGCGTTTTTGTAAAAGTGCATCCATGTGATCGTAACCGGACTGAACGGTGAAATCACAGATTTCCTCCAGTCTGGGATTAAAATTCAGCTGATAATGGGAAAGCGCGTCCAGAAATCCCTGTTTCCGTTCAATGCCGCATGCGGGATCTGTTGGCGTAACTCCAAGAAAGGCCAGATTTTTCTTTCCCGACAAAATCATTTTTTCAGTCAGAGCGAAAGATGCAGCCTGATCATCGTGATAAATACAGGATACCAGCGAAGTTTTCTGACCGACAACAACGAGCGGAATCGTATTGTTTTCTATAAAGATTTTATGTTTATCTGTAATGGAAGTTCCAAACAGAATGATGCCGTCCACAGGGTTGTTTTTGAAAAGATTCAGATATTCCAGTTCTTTTTCACGGTCATTTTCCGCATCTCCGAGAAGCATCTGATAACCGGCTTCCGATAAAGTATGACTGATACCTGAAATCATGCGGCTGATGGATTCAGAATTGATTTTAGGCACAATCACGCCAATCAGCATGGTTTTTCGCGTTCTTAATGTCTGTGCGTGTATGGAGGGAGAATATCCGGTCTGTTCGATAATTGCCCGAATCCGCTCCCTTTTCTCCTTGCTGATGTATCCATTGTTTATATACCGGGATACGGTAGCAGGAGAAACGTCTGCAAGAGCAGCAATTTCTTTAATGGTCATGATATTACTCCTTATATTTATAATAAAAACATTTTACTATCGAATAAAAATGGTGTCAATCTGATAGAATCACGGAAAAGAAAGAGAAATTAAATTTTTTTTGACATATCATGCACAGAAAAGTCAATTATTTCAATTTTTCAGCGGGGAAAGGCTGCTTGTCTCTGAACAGTTACAAACAATGAAAAAACAAACAGCGGCGATATCGCCGCTGCAGGATTTCCGGCAGCAGATTCCGTATGGAATCTGCTGTCAGAATTATTTATACTTTTATGTAATTTCAGGAAAGAAGATACTGTCTTAGAACAGACCGGTAATCTTACCTGTGGAATCAACGTCGATACGTTCTGCTGCAGGAACCTTGGGCAGACCGGGCATCTTCATGATTGCGCCGGTGATTGCTACCATAAAGCCTGCACCTGCACTCATGGTTACCTGACG
>JAQYDI010000179.1 GCA_028724245.1 Lachnospiraceae bacterium | reverse complement strand
TAATCTCCGCCGGTGATGGCCAGGCTCAGCAGTACATCCATTTTCTCCACATCTTCGCCTTCCTCGATTTCGATCAGCTTTGCGTTTTTCTCTGAGGAACCCATGACCTCATCGGGTCCGATCTCGTAATCCATATCTTCCTCACAGGAAGGGCATACGATCATTTCTTCCGTTTCTGTAGAAAGAAAACGGTAACCGCATTTCTGACATTCATAATAACCGCACTTCTCCGTGCCGTCCGGTACAAAATACATGACATGATCTCCTTATCTTCTCTAATCAGTTATAATTCCTTTACTGAACAGTTACAATTCTTCCAGTATCTGTCCCCAGTCTTCCAGTAATTGTTCCATCTGCCAGCGGGCGTTGGCCGGGCTGCTGGAGGGGAGCTTTACAGCTTCCCTGCCGGTGATGGGAAAGGCGTATTTCTGATAAAGACTGTATGCTTTTCCCCCGTTGGCATATATCTTTTGAATAGGAGCGTGGTCAAGCACCCGGGGCAGATCTGCAGGTACTACATTTTTGATGCTGCTGTCGCTGGACCCCACAATATCACAGGCAGCCACCACGTCCCAGATGGCAATTCCGTGCTGCAGCAATAATTTTTTCTTCTCTTCAATCGTTTCCGGTACCGGCTCCTTCAGAAGTCCCGCCAGGATTTTCCAGAACCTGTTCTGGGGGTGCCCGTAGTAAAACCCCTGCTCTCTCGATTTCACTGAAGGAAAGGTCCCCAGAATCAGAATTCTGGAATGTTCGTTAAATACCGGTTCAAATGTATGATTCAGCATAACCTGCCTCTTCTGATCCCTCCTGTATATTACTGCGCTGCTTCATCGTTTTCCGCACCACCGGTCTTTTCCTGCTTCTCCACGCTGCCGCTGATGTAGTTGATAAACTGCTGTGCGGTACGTCCGGAAATGCCTCCGTGGCTCAGTTCCCACTTATTGGCTTCTTTGCACAGGTCTTCATCCGACATGGTAATACCGGCACGGCGTGCCAGATTGATCACAATATTGAAATATTCCTTCTGATTGGGCTTGGAGAAGCTGATGGTAACACCGAAACGGTTGACCAGCGACAGCTTTTCCTCCATAGTATCGGAATGATGCATGTCGTTCTGATGTTCCATATCGTTGCGGTCGTTCCAGTTCTCCTTGATCAGATGACGGCGGTTGGAAGTTGCATAGATCAGGATATTGTCAGGCCGTGTCTCCACGCCGCCCTCGATGACCGCCTTCAGGAACTTGTATTCGATCTCAAATTCCTCAAAGGAAAGGTCATCCATATAGATGATAAATTTATAATTCCGGTTTTTGATCTGTGCGATCACAGCAGACAGATCCTTGAACTGGTGCTTGTAAATCTCGATCATGCGCAGGCCCTGTCCGTAAAATTCATTGACAATGGCCTTGATGCTGGTTGATTTGCCGGTGCCGCTGTCGCCGAACAGCAGTACGTTGTTGGCCTTTCTTCCGTCCACAAATGCCTGCGTATTGTCAACCAGCTTTTTCTTCTGGATCTCATAACCGATCAGATCATCCAGCACAACGGCATCCATATTGTTGATGGGGCAGAAACGAACCACACCGTTATCGGAGGATGCGATCCGGAATGCCTTATTCAATCCGAACATGCCCACACCGAAATCCCGGTAGAAATCGGTTACCAGCGTGAAAAATTCCTTTTCATCCGCTGCCTTTTCCAGCTTCTCACTCAAAGCCTGCACCTTTTCGCTGACGTTCTTATTGTACATCAGCTCCTTCTTGCCGATTGCCTGATAATTGGAGATCCGGCTGAAGCAGTCGATTCCCAGTTCCTCTTCCAGATGGCTGAAATCGAAATCAAACAGTTCCTTAAATGCCCTGAAATCTCCTTCGGCAAAGTAATTCACGCTGCCGTGATTGGCACCGACCTTCTCACATGTCAGGCTGAAAGGATTCTCATCCGTAATCAGCAGAAATGTCAGATAATTGTGCCACAGATTTTTGTCAAATCCGTAATCCGTAGCCACCTGCAGCAGATGCTTGATCTGCGTAAACACGCGGGTGATCAGTTCATCTTTGGACTGTGTCTTCTGGTCCAGATTTTTGAAAATATCACTCAGTTCCATCAGAATGCAGTCCTTTGGCATATCACCGTAAATCAATAACTTGGAAACAATTTTATACATAACAATCACCTGATTTCTGTTCGGAGACCTGCTCTGAACAAAACTTTCTTTTTCTATGGTAAAGCAGTAATCTGCATTAAAAAAAGTATATCATTAAAAAAAACATTGTCAACACCCTGCAAACCCGTTATAACCTTATTATAGCCGGACAGGAAATCGGGCATCATTTTCCTGTTCGGCTGCAGAAAGGAGTTTTTACATATGATTATAGATTTCCACACCCATGTTTATCCTGATAAGCTGGCGGGCCGGCTGATGCACGATCTGGCAGATGCAAACTACTGGGGACATTTCTCCGATGGTACCCTGAACGGACTCCTGCACTCCATGAAAATGGCAGGCATCGACTGCTGTGTCACCCAGCCTGTGGTGACACGCCCCGACCAGTTCGATTCCATCAATCATTTTGCAAAAAAACAGCAGGAAGTTCCCGGGCTGATTCCCTTCGGCGGCATTCATCCGGACTGCGACGATATCCCGGGCAAGCTCCGTTTTCTGAAACAGCAGGGATTTCCCGGAATCAAGCTGCATCCCGACTGGCAGGATCTGTACCTTGACGAACCCCGGGCCGTTTATCTGATCCGGGAAGCACTGGAACTGGACATGATCGTCATGATCCATGCCGGTTTTGACGGAGCATTCAAGGATTCTGACCGCTGCACACCCAAGCGCTCCCTCAGGCTGCTGGAACAGCTTCCTGATTCCGGGCAGGATACCCGCAAACTGATCCTTGCCCACAGCGGCGGCCATCTGGAGCATGAGGATGTGAAAAAATATCTGCTGGGAGCCAATGTCTATTTCGATATCAGTCTGTCCCAGATGTACCTGTCCGATGCCGAATTCATGAAGCTGGTCCGCGGACACGGCGCCGATAAGCTTTTGTTTGCTACGGACAGCCCCTACGCCAGCCAGCTTTCCAGTGTGGAAGCCATAAAAAAACGCCCTCTTTCACCAGAGGAATACGCTCTGATTACAGAGGGCAATGCCCGAAGGCTGCTGCATCTTAATTCTGCCCGTCTTTTACGGAAAGTCTCAGCTTTTCCGAACCGTTGATCCTGGGTGTGGACCGGTCTTTCAGGCTGTGATAAACCCGTTCTTCCATGATGCTCTTATAGGCAGGGCGGATGATCTTATCCATGTTCACCAGTTCTTCCATGCGGTGGGCGCTCCAGCCTACAATACGGGCCATTGCAAAAATCGGTGTGTACAGCTCCACAGGGATTCCAAGCATCTTATATACAAAGCCGCTGTAGAAATCCACGTTGGCGCTGACACCCTTGTAAATATGGCTGCGCTCCGCGATGACTTCCGGTGCCAGCCGTTCAATGGTGCTGTACAGCTCATACTCTTTCATGAGATGCTTTTCATTGGCCAGTTTTCTGACAAACCCCTTGAAGCTGACCGCTCTGGGATCGGAAATAGAGTAAACGGCGTGTCCCATACCGTAGATCAGTCCGCTGTGGTCAAAAGCCTCCTTGCGTACGATTTTCCGCAGATATTCCTTCACCTCATCCTCGTCGGAATAATCATTTACGTTGGCTTTAATGTCTTCCATCATACGCATGACCTTGATATTGGCGCCGCCGTGCTTCGGTCCTTTTAAAGATGACAGTGCCGCTGCCATAACCGAATAGGTATCGGATCCGGAAGATGTTACCACCCGGGCAGTAAACGTAGAATTGTTGCCGCCGCCGTGTTCCATGTGAAGGATCAGAGCCGCATCGAGAACTTTTGCCTCCAGATCCGTATATTTTTTATCTGGACGGAGCATCCGCAGGATGTTCTCCGCCATGGACAGAGAGGCATCCGGTCTGTGAATATACATACTTTCATCACATTCATAGTGGTTGTATGCATGATAGCCGTACACAGCCAGCATGGGCAGCACACTGATCAGCATCATACACTGCTGCAGCACATTCTCCAGAGACAGATCCAGCATGTTGGGATCATAGGATGCCAGCGTCAGCACACTTCTCGTCAGGGAATTCATAATATCATCGCTGGGCGCCTTCATAATGACATCCCGCACGAAATTGGTGGGCAGCGTGCGGTATTCACCCAGCAGCTGTCTGAATTCCTCCAGTTCATTCCGGTCAGGAAGATCTCCCATCAGCAGCAGATAAATCACTTCCTCCGCGCCGAAACGGTCATCCTCGCCGATTCCCCGTAAAAGCTCCTGCACGTTGTAACCGCGGTAATACAGTCTTCCATCGCAGGGAACCGATTTGCCGTCTACATCCTTTGAGGAAATGATCTTTGAAATGCTGGTCAATCCCGCCACAACGCCTTTTCCATTGATATCACGAAGCCCGCGCTTTACATTGTATTCTTCAAATAATTCCTGTGAAATGCGGTCTTCCTGAGAAAATTTTTCCGCATATTTTTTGATCATTCTGTCTTTTTTAATGTCTGTCATAGGCTTACCTCCATCAGTTTGATTTTAAACTTTCAGATTATAAAAAGCTGCACCCGTGGCGTATCATGGATTATTCAATGCTTCATCCATGTTGTTCCAGACCTTCTTTGCCACTTCATTCAATACCTTCTTTTCTTCCTCGGTAATACCCCGGAAAACCTGCTCAAATACCTCCTGTTTCAATTTTCTTGCTTCCTGAATAATCGGCAGCGCATCTTTTCCTGCTGAAATATGCACAATCCTTCTGTCACGCATATCATGCTCCGTCTGAACCAGATTGGCCCGGTTCAGGCGCTCCAGCGACTGTGAAATATGTCCCTTGGTAAACAGACCCATCTTCAGAATATCGCTGGCCGTATTGCGCTCTCCGCAGAAATACAGATAGGTCAGAATTTCCACATCAATCTTGCGCAGGTCATACCGGTTCATAAATACTTCAAACTTTTTTTCATAAAATTTTCTGAACTGATATCCCTGCATTAAAACTTCAATTTCCTGTTCCATATAGCTCCAACCTTTACGCTGTCCCACATCCGGACAATTCTCCGCAGTCTCTGTCAAATTATGCACAGATTCCGTCAAATTCTGACATCTCCGGTTTATTACCCGTTTTTTCTCATAGTAACTCTGAAACAAGTTTATCATAAATCTGGCTTTTGTCAATGGAGAAACCTTTTCGATCTTCAGCTGCACAGAAAAGAAAGCGCCCGTCAGCGCTTTTTCCGATTCCGGACACATTCGGATAAAAGATACTCGATCTGCCCGTTTATTGACCGGAAATCGTCTTCAGCCCAGGCTGCCAGCTCTTCCCAGAGGGAAGGCGACAGTCTGAGCAGTACCTGTTTTTTGGCTTTTTCCTTTTCTTTCAGAGATTTTTCCCGCTTTCGGACTTCCTTTTCCAGCTCTTCCACTCTGGCAAGGCGTTCCTCCAGCCTGCGTTCCTGTTCTTCCAGATCTTCCTGTCTGATTTCCAAAATCCACCTCTCCTGTCTGTTCGGAAAATACCGCCTAATAAATTGATCCGCTGTTTACAATGGGCTGGGCATCTTTATTGCCGCACAGTACCACCAGAAGGTTGCTGACCATGGCTGCTTTTCTTTCCTCATCCAGCACAACCACCTCTTCTTCTCCCAACTGGTCGATGGCCATCTTCACCATACTGACAGCGCCCTCCACAATCTTCTGCCGTGCTGCAATAATGGCTACCGCCTGCTGTCTCTGAAGCATGGCAGCCGCAATCTCATCAGAATATGCCAGATGAGTGATCCGTACCTCTCTGATCTCCAGACCTGCACTCTCCACACGCTTCTGAAGCTCGACCTTCATATTGTCTGCGATGGCCTGGCTGCTTCCTCTCAGTGTCATCTCATCGCTGTCACTGTTCTCTTCCATGTTATCGTAGGGATACATCCGCGCCGTATTGCGGATGATCGTATCACACTGAATGGATAAATAGGTTTTATAATTTTCCACATTGAATACTGCTTTTGTAGGGTCCTGAACACGCCAGATCACCACAGCGCCGATCACCACAGGATTCCCCAGAACATCATTGACTTTCTGTTTATCGTTGTTCAGGGTCATCACCTTGGTAGATACCTTCATATTCCGCTTAACACTGTTCTTCCCATCCAGAGAAATGCTTCCTGCTGATGCCGCCGGATTAAATGCTGCAGCAAATGGATTGGTAAAATAAAATCCTTCCTTTTTGATGGTTCCGTAATACTGTCCAAAACAGGTCATAACCAGCGCTTCATTGGGATTGACCACATGAAAACCACCGCATAAAATGCAGCATACCACAAACAAGATCACTCCGGATACCATTAATACCACACCGGCTGCCGTCATATCTTTCTCCTCAGCCAGATAAACTCCAAAAGCAACTCCCGCCACGGAAACCAGAAAACCTGCAATTACAACAACCAGCATCATAACACCACTTAACGGTCTGATTTCTTTCTCCTGCACGTTGGTCAGGGTCTGTTTATCCATCTCACTACTCATAGTTGATCCTTTCCCCGGTCCTTCCGGTTTTGATATCATTTTGATATCACTATAATATCTCCTGCATTGATAATTGTCAAGTGAAATTTTGTCGGCTGTTTTTTTACCGATTTTCATGTACAATCTGCATGTTTTTTATCTGTTTTTGTTTTAAAATAAGACATTTTATGGTAAGATGGTCTCACTGCGGATCAAAGATTCAAATTGATAAAGAAAAGAGGAAACTATATGTACGCAACATTCTGGGCTCTCATGCCCCCGCTCGTGGCAATTGTTCTTGCCCTGATCACCAAAGAGGTTTACAGTTCCCTTCTGGTGGGTATTCTGATCGGCGCCCTGTTTTATTCCGGTTTTTCTCCGGAAGGGACGCTGATCCATATGATGGAGGAAGGTATCGTCAAGGTTCTGTCCGATCCTTATAACGTAGGTATTCTGATCTTCCTGGTCATTCTGGGTACCATGGTCTGCCTGATGAACAAAGCAGGCGGCTCTGCAGCATTCGGCCGCTGGGCTGAAAAACATATTCACAGCAGAGTCGGTGCGCAGCTTGCCACCGTCCTTCTTGGTGTACTGATTTTTATTGACGACTACTTCAACTGTCTGACCGTCGGCAGCGTTATGCGCCCGGTAACGGACGGACACAAGATTTCCCGTTCCAAACTGGCCTATCTGATCGATGCAACTGCTGCTCCCGTCTGCATCATCGCACCGATTTCTTCCTGGGCAGCTGCAGTCAGCGGTTTCGTGGAGGGCGAAGACGGATTGACACTGTTTATCCGTGCCATTCCCTATAACTTTTATGCCCTGCTCACCATCGTCATGATGATCGGTCTGTCTGTTCTGCAGGTGGATTTCGGTCCCATGGCAAAGCATGAACGCAACGCCCGCCACGGAGACCTTTTCTCTGCATCCAAAGCAGATTTCGTAAAGCCGGAGCCGGAAAAGAGCAACCCCAGAGGACGGGTATGCGATCTGGTGGTACCCATCGTGATCCTGATTTTCTGCTGCGTGATCGGCATGATCTATACCGGCGGTTTCTTTGACGGAACCGATTTTGTCACCGCATTTTCACAGAGTTCTGCTGACGTGGGGCTGGCACTGGGAAGCGCCGTTGCTCTGGCGATCACCATCGTTTTCTTCCTGATCCGCCGCGTTCTCAGCTTTGAAAAATGCATGTCCTGTCTGCCGGAAGGCTTTAAAGCCATGGTTCCCGCCATTCTGATCCTGACACTGGCGTGGACACTGAAAGCCATGACCGACAGTCTGGGAGCAGATGTTTTCGTAGCCGCTGTGGTTGACCAGTACGCAAAGGGATTTGTATCCTTCCTGCCTGCGATCATTTTCCTGGTTGGATGTGTCCTTGCTTTCGCAACCGGTACTTCCTGGGGAACTTTCGGTATCCTGATTCCCATTGTGGTGAATGTATTTGAACACACAAACCCCGAACTGCTGGTAATCTCCATCTCCGCATGCATGGCCGGTGCCGTATGCGGCGACCACTGCTCACCCATCTCGGATACCACCATCATGGCATCTGCCGGTGCGCAGTGCGATCATGTAAATCATGTTTCCACCCAGCTGCCTTACGCCATGACCGTAGCAGTGATTTCCTTTGTGACCTATATCATTGCCGGATTCACAAAGAGCGCATGGATTTCTCTGCCCATCGGTATCGGACTGACACTGCTTGTTCTGGCGGCTGTCAAGATTATGTCTGCCAAAGAAGCGGAGTAATCTCTGTCTGCACGGATGAAGGGATAAGCAGCAATAAAAGTACTGTGGGAAATATCATAAAAATATTGTAAACTGTATGCAGTTACATACAGCCGGGCTTACAAAAGCCCGGCTGTTTTCATCTGTCCTGATAAAATTTTATCTGCTCCCATTCCATACATTACTTCACATTATTTCACATTACTCCGCATCACCTAACGGCTCACTCTTCATCGCATCTTCTATGGCTTCTTTATATTGTGTGAACATGGTATCGGCATCCCGGGCTCCTACGCTGATATGACGGATAATTCCGCTTTCGTCAATGATAACCGTATAGGGAATAGATGACGTCCGGTAGGTACCCATCATAATTTCATATTCTTCATCAAGAGCAATCGGAAATGTATATCCGTTTTCCTCTGCAAACTGCTTTACCGTATCAAAAGAATCTCCGCAGTTAACAGCTATGATCTGCAGTTCATCGCCGAATTCCTCCTGAAGCCTCGGAAATGCCGGCATCTCTCCCACACAGGGACCGCACCAGGTGGCCCAGAGATTGAGAAGCACTGTTTTTCCCCGGTAATCAGATAATGCAGCGCTGCTTCCGTCCAGATAGTAAAGTGCAATATCCGGCGCCAGACAGCCTTCCTCCACCGCTGTGGGCAGATCTTCCGTCGTCGTTTTTTCTCCATCTTCTGCTGTCAGAGTATTTTCCCCCTCTTCCGTCTCATCTGTGATTCCCGTTGTCTGCACAGCAGCCGGCGCTTCTGTTGGTTCCGCAGTTTCCGGATTTTTCTCTCCGCATCCGGTCATTATGATCATCAGGCACAGGCACAGAAATAATACTGCTTTTTTATGACCCGGGCAATTGAAAAAACGTTTCTTTATGTGCTCCATCCTTTTTCTGCTCTCTCTGTTTTTTCTGTTTTTTCTGTTTTTTCTGTTTTCTCTATTTTTTTCATTTTTCATTTAGATTTCCTCTCTTTCCTGAGCATTTTCCCCGCAATGCATTTTTCTGCGCATGTCCGGACCGCCGACCGGTAAATAGCCTGCCTGCTGCAGTGCGCTGCACATTCTCCGCACTGAATACATTCCCTGTCTCCCGGTTTCCGGATATCCATTCTGCAGTACCGGACACATGCACCGCAGTGGCTGCATTTTTCCTCATCCACCTGAATACCGAAAATCGATATCCGTGAAAAGAGAGAATAGACTGCCCCCAGCGGACAGAGAAAACGGCAGAAAAAGCGATAGAAAAACAGGCAGAAAATCAGAATGGCAGCCAGCACCAGCAGCTTCCAGTCAAACAGCCATCCTGCAGCTTCTCTCAGATTTTCATTGGCCAGAAGCAGAGGAATACCGCCCTCCAGCGTCCCCGCCGGACAGATATATTTGCAGAATGCCGGCAGAGAATAACCGTTTACGACACCGGACCATACCGGGATCATTACCACAAAAACCGCAAAAATTCCATATTTGATCCACGTCATGCTTCTCGTGATCCTGCTTTTGCCGATTTTCGGCACCGATATCCCATACAGCAGTTCCTGAATCAGACCAAAGGGACAGAGAAATCCGCACATCAAACGCCCGAACAGCAAACCGGACAGCATAAACACACCCAGAATATAATACGGCAGTTTCCGCGGTATCATGCTCAGCGCATTCTGCAGTGTCCCCAGAGGACAGGCCGCCACAGCACCGGGACAGGAATAGCAGTTCAGCCCCGGAACGCAGACCCCTTTTCCCTTTCCCTGATAAATACTGCCTTCCCCGAAGCCTTTCAGATTGGCATTGTAGATCAGCACCGAGATCAGCTGAATCCACCGCCGCCTGCGAATTGTACATTTTTTCTCATTTTTTCTATCCAATTCCAATACACTCCAGACAGATCATAATCGCTTTGATCAGGGTATCCCGGTAATCCCCCTGCAGAATACCTGCCGTCAGACAGACCATTCCCGCCAGAAAAAGCAGAAGTCTGATGCCATTTTTACCAATAAATTTATACACAAAATCCCTCCCCGCAGTTATGATGATTGTACCACAAAATTCCGCTTTTGAACAAGAAAACCGTATGCCTTTCTTCTCCCATATACTGTCAAAACTTCATAATACCTGTTTTTATATTTTTTTCTGCTGCCTGTTGACTTTTTCCGACACTTTATCTACTATTAATAGTGCACCTGCCGGCCGGGTCGCGCAGATCAGAACTGTGGTTTTCGGCCGGTTCCAAGCTGTAACGCTCATTTTGTGCAGAATGCGCAGTGCGCATGAACATATTATAATGCGGCTGTCGGCAGATATCATTTCCGGCAGCCTGGAGGGAAAATTATGAAATCTGAAAACCGTACCTGGTTTCTCCAGGGAATGAAGGATGGCATCCCCATCGCTCTGGGATATTTTGCCGTATCCCTGACACTGGGGATCACGGCAAAAAAAGCGGGGCTTACTGCGCTGCAGTCTCTGCTTGCCAGCCTGACCAATCACGCTTCCGCCGGTGAATTTATCGGTTTTACACTGATTGCCGCCGGTGCGTCCTATCTTGAACTCTGCATCATGGAAGCGGTCGCCAATGCCCGCTACCTGCTGATGTCCTGCTCGCTGAGCCAGAAACTGCCGCCTGACACGTCGATGCTGCACCGGCTTCTCATCGGATTTTTTGTCACTGATGAAATTTTCGGCGTCTCTATTTCCGTGCCCGGCAGGCTGAATCCATTTTATACTTACGGAGTTATTTCCGTAGCATCGCCCGGCTGGGTCATCGGTACCTATCTTGGGGTTATTCTGGGCAATCTCCTCCCGATGCGGGCTGTAAGCGCTCTGGGAGTCGGCCTTTACGGCATGTTTATCGCTGTATTTATTCCGCCTGCACGAAAGAGCAGGATCGTAGCCGGTCTGGTCACCATCAGCTTCTGCGCAAGCCTGATTTTCTCCAAAGTACCGGTATTTGCGCAGATTTCTTCCGGAATCCGCATCATCATTCTCACACTGGTCATCTCGCTGACAGCTGCTGTTCTTTTCCCCATTGAAGATGAGGAAGAACATGACGGTCAGCAGGAGGACACTCTGACCTGCAGGGAGGGCGCATCATGACACACAACGTATATATTTACCTTTTTGTAATGGCGGCAACCACCTACCTGATCCGTGTCCTGCCGCTGACGCTGATCCGAAAGGAAATCACCAACCGTACCATACGTTCTTTTTTATATTACGTCCCTTACGTAACACTGGCTGTCATGACATTTCCGGCGATTCTGGATGCCACCCAGAGCACCTGGTCCGCACTGGCCGCGCTCATCGCCGCCATCCTGCTGGCCTGGTTCGGACAAAGCCTTTTCGTCGTCTCTGTAGCCAGCTGCGTCATCGTCTTCGTTATTGAACTGATTATTTTGTAAGCAATTTTCGTTGACAACCCGAAAATCCTATTATATAATGTCTGGTAAATTGCGATGACAAAGAGAAGTAACGCTGATTATCGTTCCCAGAGAGTGGAGGCCGGTGCGATCTCCGCAAAGTGAATCGGCGCGAATAACACTTTACCAGCAGTAATCTGAACGTGATTTTCCCACCGCTCCCCGGCGGAGCCGGCAGCCGTCATTTGACAGTCATTTGACACCTGATATCTGCAGCAGGGGAAAGCATCAGTAGGTGCACCGTCAGCTGTGCGTTAAACAGCATGGTTTTAAACCGATGAGTGGCTGTATAACAGTAATTCAGGTGGTACCGCGGACATTACACTGTTCGTCCTGACATTTTCAATATCAGGATGAGCAGTTTTTTTCGTGTATGGCAATGAGCCGTGCAGATACCGGAAAAAAGCAGTTTCGTCATGCTCGCATGTAAGAAACTGTTTTTTCCAGTATCTATAGGGCGAATGCCCGCGAACTCAGGTTCGACAGAACCTGAGTTTTGCACGGCTCATACAGGTATCGCAAAAACAGCCTCGTCATGCTCGCATGTAAGAAACTGTTTTTTTCGGTATCTATAGGGCGAATGCCCGCGAACTCAGGTTCGACAGAACCTGAGTTTTGCACGGCTCATACACGTTAAACTGCTTATCCGTCACACGATTAGATAGAAGTAACTGTTCAGAGCCAACCTCGAAAACACTGTGTGTTTCCTCGGTGTGGCGTATCCGCCAAATAGATTTGTACGAAAAATTGCTCCTGAATGCAAGCATTCGTCGCACTTTTTGTACAAACCTGCTTGGCTCTGAACAGTTACATATAGAGCAAGATGAGAGGAGAAAATGACACTATGACGATTTCAAACATTTACCGCAACAGAACCCTGGACCAGATCAGTGAACAGGATATCGGGTCTTCACTGAAGGTTGCCGGATGGGTGGAGAATATCCGCGACCACGGCGGCGTTTCCTTTATTGATTTAAGAGATATGTACGGCGTGCTGCAGGTTGTTATGCGTGATACCAGCCTGCTGGACGGCATCACAAAGGAAAACTGCATCTCCATTGAAGGCGTGATCCAGCACCGGGATGAGGAAACCTACAATCCGAAGATTCCCACCGGTACCATTGAACTGGAGGCCCATTCCGTGACCATGCTGGGCAAGGTTTACCACCAGCTTCCTTTTGAAATCATGACTTCCAAGGATATCCGTGAGGATGTCCGTCTGAAATACCGTTATCTGGACCTGCGCAACCGCAAGGTAAAGGACAATATTATTTTCCGTTCTCAGGTTATCAGCTTCCTGAGACAGAAGATGACGGAAATGGGTTTTCTGGAGATCCAGACTCCCATCCTCTGTGCATCATCACCTGAAGGCGCAAGAGATTATATCGTTCCTTCCCGCAAGTTCAAGGGCAAATTTTACGCGCTGCCTCAGGCGCCCCAGCAGTACAAGCAGCTGCTGATGGTTTCCGGATTTGACAGATATTTCCAGATTGCCCCCTGTTTCCGCGATGAGGACGCCCGCGCCGACCGTTCACCGGGTGAATTCTACCAGCTGGATTTCGAGATGAGCTTTGCCACACAGGAAGATGTTTTCCGTGTGGGAGAAGAAGTGCTGACTGCCACATTTGAAAAGTTTGCTCCCGAAGGCGCTTCCGTAACAGCAGCTCCCTATCCGGTCATCAGCTACAAACAGGCCATGCTGGAATTCGGTACCGACAAACCGGATCTGCGCAACCCGCTGCGTATCATTGATGTGACCGACTTCTTCCAGAGATGCACATTTAAACCCTTCCACAAAAAGACAGTCCGCGCCATCAAGGTCCACGCCGACATGTCAAAGGGCTTCCACGAAAAGCTCCTGAAATTCGCCACCTCCATCGGTATGGGCGGTCTGGGCTATCTGGAAGTTCTGGAGGATATGTCCTACAAGGGACCCATTGATAAGTTCATCCCTCAGGATATGAAAAAAGAGATGGCGGATCTGGCCGGCCTGGAACCCGGTGATACCATCTTCTTTATCGCCGACAAGGAAGCCCGTGCCGCATCTTTTGCAGGACAGCTGAGAAATGAGCTGGGTGCCCGTCTCGACCTGCTGGAGAAAAATGCATTCCGTTTCTGCTTCGTCAATGATTTCCCCATGTACGAATACGATCCGGAAGAAAAGAAGATGAACTTCACCCACAATCCCTTCTCCATGCCTCAGGGCGGTCTGGAAGCGCTGAATACACAGAATCCGGAAGACATTCTGGCTTACCAGTATGATATCGTCTGCAACGGCGTAGAGCTTTCCTCCGGTGCAGTCCGCAACCACGATCTTGATATCATGGTAAAGGCTTTTGAAATCGCAGGCTACACAGAAGAGGACCTGAAGGAGAAATTCGGCGCGCTGTACAACGCTTTCCAGTTCGGTGCACCGCCTCACGCAGGTATGGCACCCGGCGTTGACCGTATGATCATGCTGCTGAGAAATGAGGAAAACATCCGCGAGGTAATCGCCTTCCCCATGAACGGCAATGCACAGGATCTGATGTGCGGTGCTCCCGGCGAAGTAACGGAAATGCAGCTCCGCGAAGCTCATATTAAGATAAGAGATTAATATCAGGTGATCAATAATAAGCAGTCAGAGTCCCTGATCAGATTCCGGGATTCATAAAAACAGCCTCTCAAAGAGTGAATCAACATTCTTTGAGAGGCTGTTTTGTATATTGATTAAACTGAATGAACAACTGTTAATACTGGAATACAGCTACCCCATATGCCGGCAGAGGATATTCTACGCGGTAAGGCTTGCCGTCACATTCACCTTCTTTGGGGGTATATGTTTTCGCATGTTCCATACCGTTGCCGCCGAACTGTTCCTCATCACTGTCAAGAACCAGTTTCAGGCGTTTCTTCACAGGCATGCCGAAGCAGTAATCAGGTCTTTCAACCGGTGTAAAGTTGCAGATAAATACCAGATTCTTTTTATTGTCTTTTGAATGACGGATGAAGCTGAAGATACTTCTGTCGCCGTCATCGGCATTGATCCATTCAAAACCTTCCCAGCTTCCGTCCTGATCAAACATTGCAGGATTCTTCTGATACAGATGAAGAAGCGCACGAACAAAGTTCTGAAGCTGACGATGTTTTTCATTACCCAGCAGCTGCCAGTCAAGCTCACGTTCTTCCGACCACTCACTCCACTGACCGAATTCCTGTCCCATGAACAGAAGCTTCTTGCCGGGATGTCCGATCATGTAGGCGTATGCCGCCTTCAGATTGGCGATCTGCTCCAGCCAGTCTCTGCCGGGCATCTTGCTCAGCATGGATTTCTTCAGGTGTACTACCTCGTCATGTGACAGAACCAGCATGAATTTCTCACTGAATGCATACATCAGGGAGAATGTCATCTGATTATGATGATACTTTCTGTAAATAGGATCCAGCTTCTGATATTCCAGGAAGTCGTTCATCCAGCCCATGTTCCACTTCAGGCTGAAACCAAGTCCGCCGTCTTCCGGCTTTCCGGTAACCATGGGCCATGCGGTAGACTCTTCCGCGATCATCAGCACGCCCTTGTTGCGGTTTTTCACGATGGAATTCAGATGTCTCAGGAACTCAATCGCTTCCAGATTCTCTTTTCCGCCGTACTGATTGGGAATCCACTCTCCATCGTTGCGGCCGAAGTCAAGGTACAGCATGGATGCAACAGCATCTACACGAAGCCCGTCCACATGGTAATGCTCAACCCAGTTCAGTGCCGAACCGATAAGGAAGTTTTTCACTTCATTGCGCCCATAATTGAAGATCTTGGTTCCCCAGTGAGGATGTTCTCCCTGCAGAGGATTCTGATGTTCATACAGACAGGTTCCGTCAAATTCAGCAAGTCCGAATCCATCCTTGGGGAAATGAGCCGGTACCCAGTCAACGATCACACCAATCTTGTTTTTATGTAAATAATCTACGAAATACATGAAGTCTTCCGGTGTTCCGTAACGGGATGTGGGCGCATAATAGCCGGTTACCTGATAACCCCAGGAAGCATCCAGCGGATGTTCGGAAATACCGATCAGTTCCACATGGGTATAACCCATATCTTTTACGTAATCAACCAGCTCATGAGCGAATTCGCGGTAATTGTAAAATGCTTCGTACTCTTTCTGGTCTTCTCCGATCTCATGACGTTTCCATGATCCGGGATGTACTTCATAAACCGACATGGGGCAGGTGTCCACATCAAAGTCTTCACGTTTTGCCATCCATGTTTTATCTGTCCATTTATACTTATTGGTTTCAGCAACGCGGGAAGCGGTACCGGGACGGATTTCTGCAGAAGAAGCATAGGGATCCGCTTTTTCCAGATTCCATCCGTTCTTTGTATGAATGAAATACTTGTAGATTTCTCCTTCTTTCAATTCGGGAACAAATACTTCCCAGATGCCCATGGGCTCCAAGCGGGTCATGGGCGTTGCATCCTTCTCCCAGTTATTGAAGTCACCGATAACGAAAACAGATTCCGCGTTGGGCGCCCATACTGCAAAATAAACGCCGGACACACCATCTTTTTCGGTAATATGCGCACCCAGCTTTTTATAGATTTCATAATGCGTACCCATACCGAACAGATACTGATCCATCTCTGTAATAAAAGGAGAAATCGGCTCATCTACTGCTTTTTTAACAGCTGTCCTCTTAACTGCTGTCTTTTTAGTTGCTGTTGTTTTCGCTTCTGTTTTCTTCGCTGCTGTCTTTTTCACTGCAGTCTTTTCGGAAGAGGCTTTTGTTTCCGCCTGAACAGCTGCCTTTTTGGCTGCTGCAGTTGTTTTTGTCTTCTTTACTGCTGCTGCCTCTGCAGTACTTTCCGCTGCAGTTTTCGTGGTTTTTCTTCCTGCCGTTTTCTTTGCAGCAGTTTTTTCATCTGCGGTTTCATTTTCCGCTGCTGCTTCTTTTACGGCTGTTTTTCGCGTTGTTGTCTTCTTTGCAGCAGGTTTTGCTGCTGTATCACCTGCTTCGGCGGTCTTCTTTGCAGCAGTGCGCTTTCTGGTTGGTTTCTTCACTTCAGGCGCAGCAGCTTCAGCCGCTTCTGTCTTTTTCTGTTCTTCCATTTAACTCATTCCTTTACTAAAATAATGTCAGATCCATCTGCCTTTATCAACTTCACATGCAATCAGTCGTATCAATTTTGTATCAATGAAATCCATGCAGTATCAGGTGGATCTGCACGCAGGAAAAATCTGCATGAATCTCAATCTTATTATATCTTTTTTACATAAAATATGAAACCCCCAGATTTCATAAAAAAAGTATAAAAGATGCAGAATAATTTCTACACTGATGTGATTATTTTTGTTGATTTTTCTGCAAAACTGGTAAATCTTACACAGATATCAATAAATTCATCGTAACTGCTTCCTGAAAGGTCCGTTGTTTTTTCCTGTGAAATCCCGTAAAATAATCCGGTTATGTCAGCGTTTCTTTTTCCTGCTCATGCGAAAGGAATAGACTACAGGCAGCAGCAATGCGATTACTGCAAATACAACTACTGCACTGAAATTGCCGGAATTTATGCCAATCAGTGCCAGTACGCCGCAGACTACCCATGCAGTTCCGGCAAACCTGTGTGTTGCATCCCGGTTTTCTTCATCCTGAACCGTCCAGGGCAGCCCGATTTCCAGAGTGCTGCCCTTTTTACATCTGGGAAAACAGCATCCCATCATGATAAGCATAACGGCTGTCACCATCATTCCGATTTTCCCGATCCATTCGGCAGCATTGCCAAAACCGCTCATAAGCAGCAGGCAAACAGACATAATCAGCACAAAAGCCAGACACCGGAACGCATATTGATTCTCTTTCTTTTTTATCATTTCATCTTTTCCTCCTGTAAATTCTTTTTCATAATTCTTTGAAGGCACCAGATAACTCTGATACCATCATACAAACAGGTTTATCCACGATAACCGCCATTCATCTCACAAACTGTGAACAGATTTTCCACAGCACGCAGGTATTCGGAGTCATTTCCCGACTTGCGTATTTTCCGGATCATGCGCTCATCCCCGGTAAAAAGCTGTCCCATATAGGCCCAGAGTTCTTTCATCTTGAAAAGTGTATTCACCTCGCCCAGATCGGTACTCCGGTACGCCCTGAAGACCGCGCTGTGAAATCTGTGCAGTTCCTCCCGTTCCAGACCTGCACCTCCCTGGAGCTCCCTCACCAGCGCCGGATCGGCAATCAGCCCCCGGCCCAGCATGACAGACTGAATTTCCGGGAAATGATCTGTAAACTGCTCATAGTCTTCCTTCGAGAACAGATTGCCGTTGTAGCATACGGGATGTCTGCTGGCCTGAAGTACCTCCGCAAATACCTCCATATGCGGCTTGTTTTTGTAAAAATCTTTCTGAACCCTTGGATGAATGATCAGTTCATGAAGCGGATATCTGTTGTAGATTTCCATGAGATGCCCCGCCTCCTCCACCCGTTCTTTTCCAAGGCGTGTTTTAATGGAAATACGGATTCCCTGTCCCTCGAGACCTGAGAAAACAGTTTCCAGAAACGCATCCAGTTCATCCGGATAAGCCAGAAAACCGGAACCTTTTTTCTTGCTGACCACCGTCGCCGCCGGGCAGCCCAGATTCAGATTGACTTCCTCATAGCCCAGTTTTTTCATTTCACCGGCTGCCCAGATAAATTCCTCTGCCTTATTGGCCATGATCTGAGGAACAACATACAGTCCCTGATTATTCTCCGGCGCCACATCCTTTCGTTCTTTTGTCTTAAAATGATACGTCTGATTCGCCACCACAAAAGGCGTAAAATATTTATCCGTTCCCGGGAAAAAGGTATGGTGTACATTCCGGTAAATGTACCCTGTCACCCCTTCCATCGGTGCAAAGTAAAATTTCATAATTAAAATCCTTTCAAAATGCTGTATTTATTCCTGTTCAAGTACATCTGACAAGTGGGAAAGCGCTTGCATTGCATCCCTGAATTGCATATAATAACTGCAGATGCTGTATAAGCAGAAAATGGCACCTGTAATCCTCCCGCATCGTTTTAAAGGTTTGAGGTGATATTATGCTGATCAATTATCGTCTGGAAAAAGAACATGAAACAATATTTCTTGAGCAGATCCGTATTCTCAACGATACATCACGATTCAGAGAAAACAGACAGTATATGCAGCACGGCACCACCAGCGTATATGTACACAGCATCTCCGTTGCCTGGGTGAGCTGTCTGCTGGCAGAGCAGCTGCATCTGCAGGTTGACTGGCTTTCCATGATCCGCGGTGCCCTGCTCCATGATTATTTTCTTTACGACTGGCACGAAAAGAATACCGGACACCGTCTGCACGGATTCCATCATCCGGCCAGAGCACTGAAAAATGCCAGAGCAGATTTTTCGCTTAATGACACGGAAGCTTTTATCATTCTCCGGCATATGTTCCCGCTGACCCCCGTTCCTCCGGCCTCCGCAGAAGGCTGGATTGTCTGTCTGGCGGACAAAATCTGTTCTTCTTTCGAAACTTTTCACCAGCCTCTGGTAGGATCCGGATATCTCTCTGTCATGTCCTGAACCTGCGGTAAATAGCGGACACCGCCAGAATCAGAAGAATACCTGCTGCCCAGCCGGAACCATCATACATCATATCCCGCCATGTCCCACACCGCCCCGGCACAAAAGTCTGATGAAATTCATCTGTCGCCGAGTAAACGCAGCAGATCACTGCCGCCAGACCTCCCCGTTTCCACCAGCTAAACGTCCATGTTCCCAGCCACATGCAGGCAGACATCCCCAGCGCCATATAGACATAAATATGCGCCCATTTACGGACACTGATTCCAATCCCATGCACCATATCCGGCGTAACCAGCCAGTCAATATGCAGCGCAGCAAGAACCTGTTCCGCCAGAGAACTCACCTCCGACGAAGTATCCCCATCCTGCCCCGAAAACACAAAAATCACACCCATCACAAACACCATCAAACAAAACCACAACCCCCGCTGTCTCCTGAG
>JAQYDI010000178.1 GCA_028724245.1 Lachnospiraceae bacterium | reverse complement strand
AAATTCAAAGATTTTTCATTTCGGAACTCTGTCCATGACCCATGAGGGTGTGCGTGCTGCTACGAAAAAAGCAATCCGCCTTGCAGAGGAAGCCGGTGCGCTGATTTCCTTTGACCCCAATCTGCGTCCTCCCCTGTGGAATTCTCTGGATGACGCCAGAGAACAGGTACTGTACGGTCTGGGTCACTGTCAGATCCTGAAGATTTCAGACAATGAAATCCAGTGGCTGACCGGTAAAGACGATTATACGGAAGGGGTTCAGTGGATCCTTGAAAGATATGAGATTCCCCTGATCCTGGTATCCATGGGAAAAGAAGGAAGCAGAGCCTACTACAAGGGAATGATTGTTGAAACGGCGCCGTTCTTACAGGAGAATACCATCGAAACTACCGGAGCCGGTGATACATTCTGCGCATGTGTACTCCATTATGTCTGTGAGCATGGCCTGTCAGACCTGACAGAAGACAATCTGAAGGAAATGCTGGTATTTGCCAATGCAGCAGCTTCCCTGATTACAACTCGGAAAGGCGCTTTAAGAGTCATGCCGGAGCGGAAGGAAATTGAACAGATGGTGGAAACACGGGGATGACGGTATCGGGAACGAAAGCAGTTAGATGGTGAAGAATGTTTTACCGATTTCTGCAATTAAACCGATTTTCTGAAATACCGGTTTAATTGCAGGAATCCCTTTAAAATAAAGGGAAAAATGGCAGTTTGAGTTTTACCGGAAAAAAGTTAGTTATATTGAATGACACAGTCATTCTGCCGCCGCAGGTTACATTGATCTGATAAAAAGAAAATATGTTTGATATAACAGGGGCTGCAAATCGCAGTCTCTGTTTGGTTTATTAAAAAAACTTCCTGATCAAAAATCTGGTTGTGAAAACACAGACTGGGGGATATAATGTAATTATAGCAAATCAAGTGATTGCAGCGGGAAGGAGGTATGGCTATGCCACAGACAATGCAAAGTTTGATAGAACAGTACATTTCAGAAATCAAAAAAATATACGGCACGCATTTGCGAAAAGTGATTTTGTACGGATCTTATGCCAGAGGCGATTTCAGACCGGATTCAGATGTAGATATTATGATATTGCTCGATATGTCTGATGTGGATTTAAAGGCATATGGCCAGCAGCTTTCTTATATGACATACGATTTTAATCTGGATAATGACCTCGACATAAAGCCTATTGCCAAGAGTGAAGATCACTTTAAAAAATGGATAATTAATTATCCATTTTATGCAAATATCGATAAGGAAGGAGTGGTTTTGTATGGAGCAGTCTAAAGAGGATATTGGAACGAGAAAAGACCTTGTGCGCTATCGGCTCCAGACAGCCAGATCCGACTTGAAATCCGCGAGAATACTGTTAGCGGCGGAGGAATATAAAGGAGCCGGGAAGAAGCTGAGAGGCAGGTTGCTGTAGCCGATGAATTTATACAGTTGGCTGAAAAATATTGTATATCACAATTTGACACTCTGGAAACAGAAAACTCTGCTGCAAATGGAAAAGCAGCGAGAATGGAATCGCATAAATGATATTTACAATTCATGATATAAATATTATGGATCAAAAGGCATAAAATATACGCCGTCTGTTGTCTGAAATGATTCAGGCAGCAGGCGGCGTATATTGCATTTTGCGTGGTTTTTATAACATTAATCTGGATTTTACCATATCAAAATCACCGGACAGAAATCCGTTTTTACTGATGAGAACAGCTGTGTTGTCTGTGATTCGACATTATAACCCATTGATATAAAAAAGATAAATGGCAAAGAGCAGCCTTATCTGCAGTGGACTGAGAACGGAAAAAGCAAAAGTAAATACATCAAAAAAGCGGAGAGGGAACAGATTTTTAAAGAAGTTGAACGTCGAAAACAACTGCAAAACTATTTGAACAGTGATGAAACTGATCGGGTATGCCTTGTTTTTGGTCTGCGTCGGACAGGAAAAACAACCATGCTCCGTCAGGCTGTTTTGAAAATGACGCCTGCGCAGGCTGCGAAGTCTGTGTACATCAAAGCCAAAGGAACCGATACCATGGCCGCGCTGAATCGCGATCTGGAAAAATTACTGGAACTTGGATATGAAAATATTTTTATTGATGGAGTTACCCTGATGCCGGATTTCATTGATTCTGCTGCATTGTTTTCGGATATCTATGCTGCACAGGGAATGAAGATCGTTTTGTCAGGAACAGATTCTTTTGGATTATGGTTTGCTCTGCATCAGGAATTATATGACCGTGCTGTTACAATCCACACTACATTTATTCCATTCAGAGAACATAGCCGTCTGCTTGGAATTGACAGTATTGATGAATATATTCGCTATGGCGGTACGCTTCGTGCAGGTGAACTGGATTTTAATGATGACGATGTAAATGCAGAAGATGCTTCTTTTCGAGATGATGAATCTACGAGGAGATACATTGATACTGCTGTCTGCAAAAATATTCAGCATTCATTAAGCTGCTGTCAGGACGGATTTTAGAAGAAGTGCGTGGGCGTATGATGGAAGACATCGTTCTTCTGGAAACATCAAAATCTGTAAAGAAATATAAACGGGTTTTTAAATTGATATTTGCTGTTGGCGAGTATGATATGGTCATTTATGATTCCAGATTGAATACCTGTGAATGTTATGAAATAAAACACAGTAATCAGATCGTTCCGGCACAGACAAGGTATTTAGCTGACGAAGAAAAGCTCAGTCAGACAGAGAATCGTTTTGGAAATATAACCAGACGATGCGTCCTGTATCGTGGTGAAAATACTGTATTGGAAAATGGGATTGAGTATCGGAATGTGGAGGAATACCTAAAGGGGCTGAAACAACGATAATTCAGGAGGTATGGCTATGTCACAGACAAAGTACATTTTAGAAATCAAAAAGATATATGGTATGCATTTGCGATATGTAATTTTCATTACAGAGAATGACATCTGGAAACAGGGAGTTCCTGTCTATCAGATTGAAAGGATGAAAGAACTTTCAAAGGAGCTTCAGGCACAGTAACAACATAAATCGTGAATCTTTAAAGGGAGCCATCGGATTAGTTTTCGGTGGCTTTCTTTGTAAAAAATGCTTGTTCATATCATTTCCTGAATAGATGGAGAAATGAAAATAGTGCAGATGTGTCCATCGGAAATTTTAATAAAGATTATGTTAAAACTGAGATTTTTCCCAGAGAAATAGGAAGAAAAATCAGTGAAGCAGAAGAAATACGTCATGCGAGCGATTATGATAATTTCTATATTGCCAAAACAAATAAAAAGAAGTAGTCGATTTTGGAATACTTTTCAGTTCCGAATCGGCTGTGGTAAAGATGCAGGAAAATGATAAACTTGTTGTAGAAAAAAAGTCAAAAAAAACACTTCAAAAACTGGAGATTTATTTGACAGATTCACATGGCATCCACAGGTGAAAATAATGAATTTGTGGATTTTCACTAAAACTCAGAATAAAAATGAAGGAAAAGTTGAATGAAAAAGAGGGAAAAACGGAGAAAAAGAATAAGTGTATTGTTGTTGGTGCTGGTGCTGGTCCTGACTCAGATCTGCCTGCCGGGAGCCAATATCCAGGCCAAAGCTGATACACCGGATGTTGGGAATGAACAGAATGCAGCAGCTGATTCTGCGGAAATTGCAGGTGAAGATGAGCCGGAAGAGGATTCCGATAACGGTGATGCTGCGGAGCTGAAAGAGGGTTCTGATAACGGTGATACTGCGGAGCCGAAAGACGATTCCGGTAACGGTGATGCTGAGGGAACAGAGAATGGTTCCGATAACGGCGATGCTGCGGAACCTGAGAACGGCTCCAATAATGGTGGAACTGCGGGAACAGAGAACGGTTCCGATAACAGCGATGTTTCGGGAACAGATAACGGTTCCGATGTCGGTGATGTTTCGGGAACAGAGAATGGTTCCAATACCGGTGATACCCCGGGAACAGGGGCAGATTCAGATAATAATACGGGCTCAGAAGAGTCAGGGTCTGGAGAAAACTCCGGTGAAGATTCAGGTGCAGGTTCGGAAGAAGGCTCTGGAGAAGATTCAGGCTCTGGAGAAGGCTCCGGAGAAAATCCAGGCGAGGGTTCAGGAGAAGAATCCGGTGAAGATTCAGGCGCAGGTTCGGAAGATGAAAAGAAAGAACCTGAGTTTGACCGGTATCATGTGACATTTCTGGTAACAGGTGAAGATGATACTGTTCTCGAAAATGCTGAGGTAACTGTGCAGAAGTCAGTGGATGGTGAGAGGTTTGAGGATCAGGAAGCAAGCTCGGATAAAGTCTATGATCTGGATGTTAAGCAGGACAAAGATTTCCTTAAGTATAAATTCACGGTTACAGCTGATGTTTATCGTTCAGGTGTGGGGACATTTTGCTTTGATCCCGACAGTCAGGATGGAAATTCCTATTTTGATCTGGACACGGTGGGGCAGAAATTTATCATTACCGTAAAACTGGATGTGGATCCCAATCTGTACTATGTGGAGTTTAAAGCGGTAGATGAGAACGGGAATCCCATTGAAAATCCCGTTGTAAGTGTGGACTGGTCGGTGGATGTTTATGGTTCGTATCCACAGGAAACGGTAAGTCCGGGTATATATATTCTTCAAAAAAAGCGGGACAATGGTGATTGGCTTTACTATACATTCCGCGTTTCAAAGGATGGGTATACTTATTATGAAGGAACGAAATTCTGCTTCAGATCGGACTGGTGGAATCCTTATTTTGATGTGAAAGCTGATAATCACTTTTTAACCATTACTGTGCAGATGACATCTTTAGCAACGGAGCTGGACAATGCGAAGATAAACGCCATCCATGAGCTGCAGAATTATAAAAAACCGGAAGATTACCGTCAGGCGGAACAGGATAAGATTAAAGAGTTGATTGAGACATGGACGATTAATATTAATAATGCTGCTACGGTAAATAGTGTCAGCTGGAATCTGGATCAGGCCAAAATGAGGCTTGACAGGCTGAAAACAAACGTAGAATACGAAGATGAAGAATATCGCAGCCGCATTTATTTCCTGACAGACGATGGTCAGAAGATTCCTGTGGATGAATACGGTGTGGTAAGCATCACCAATATAGATTCCGGTAATTTTTACATTACACATCCGGATGGGACTCCGTATGCCAATAATGAATGGGATGCCAAATGGCGCTGTGTTTATGAATATCAGGATCTGGATCATCCGGACAGTATTGCCTTCCAGGTAATCGTGGGAACCTACGGACAATATGCCGGTAAGTTTGTCGGAACATATAATGCTACAGTGGCGTTAAGCGATCTGGGCAGAAGCATTTCTTTTACGGTGAATGTTACCAGTGGCAGGGTGGATAAGCTGCGGGCCAGTATAGATGGGAAAGATATGTCCGGTAAGACGCTCAAGGTTGAGGGCAGTGAGAAAAAGACGGCTGTAATCGAGGGACGATTGAAGGGAACAACACGCTGGGTTTCCATAGGATGGCAGGCCTTGAAATATACAACGGGAGGTTCCACCAGTGTATTACCTGCCACAGGGGAGTTTCGGACCTGGGGAACCAGCGGTAGCATTACGTATACTCTGGATGCGGATCGATCTGTAAGCGTTACAATCAATATAGAGGCAACTATTGTTAAGCCCACAGGGGTGAAGGTTATCTGTCCTTCCAGAGTTACGATCGGCGACTGGAACGGAGTCTATAACCAGTATGTGGGTATTATGCAGGGACAGGAGGAAGGACGGTATCGTGTGGAGGTTACACCATCCAATGCATCTAATACGTCAGTAACCTGGGAAGCTCTGACACCGGATGTTGCCACTTTCCAGACTGCACATGCTTTGGGTATCGTACCGAAAAAAGCGGGAACTGCCGAATTCAAGGTAACCTGTGTGGGCAATCCCGAGGCCAGCACGATGGTGACCATCCTTTTTCAGTACGAAAAGCCTTTGAAAACCGCCGAAGCGGAGAAAAACGTATATTATGCAACAACCAATGACAAGTCAATAGATCTGAAAATTATTACCAATGGAATGGAGGACAGTTCCAAAGGTGCGTCGGAACAGAGGTTTTACTGGTCTTACAGTACATCCGGAGTGGTGAAGGTATCTGATTCAGTGGAATATGACAAGAGCAGTGTGACGATTCCCAACTGGTTCGCACATACGATCAGGATTCTCGGTGAGGGTACGGTCTATGTTACAGGAACGCCTTATGATACTACAGAAAACTGTAAACCGGTGACTTTTAAAGTCGTGGTTACCAATCCGGATAGTTATGATTTTGATAAAGCGGAAGCAGAGCGAGTTGAGAAACTGATACAGGCCATCGGTGAGGTGACTCTGGACAAGAAAAGCCAGATTCAGCATGCCCGTTCAGAGTATGAGGCCTTGACCAGTACCCAGAAAGGTCTGGTGGATGATGAGATTTACGCCATTCTGGTAGATGCCGAACTGAGACTGAGCGGACTGGAAAGTGCGGAGTCCGGCGGAGGTGGAAACGGCGGCGATAATGGAGCCGGCGGTGAAGAAGGTGGAGGAGGAACTCCACCGGAACAGGGAGATACCGGTGGTGATAATGGAGCCGGCAGTGAAGCCGGCGGAGAAGAAACCCCGCCGGAACAGGAAGCAGCCGGCGATAATAATGGAGTCGGCGGAGAAGAAATCCCGCCGGAACAGGGAGCAGCCGGCGATAATAATGGAGTCGGCGGTGATCTGCCTCAGAATGGAGCGAATACAGGCGGTTCCGAGGCAAGTGGACAGGAAGTTGCCGGAGCCGGGACAGGAACAGACATCGTAAAAACTGAAGCTGTTGGCGGTAATACGGAAAATCCTGAGAAAACCGATTCCGTAGAGAAGATAGAGGAAGCCGTAGAAGCTGCACAAAATAAGAAGGAAGCACATGCGGTGGTCACTCCGGCCAATGGCAATGTACAGAAGGCAGAAGTGACAGAGCCGAAAGCACCGGAAGTATCGAAAAACTCCGGTTCAAAGGGCAGCGGAAAGAAATTCTTTGAGGTTGATATCCAGAATATTCAGGAAGAGATTCAGAATATTATGAATGAAATCAGCCCGGCAGCCAAAGCAGCTGTGGCTCTGGGAACTGTTGCAGCATTCGTGTTTGGCCTTATGTGGCGCCGCCGCCAGTATCTGAAGGATAAGAATGAATAATATCAGATAACAAATTGTAACTGTTCAGAGCTGAATAGATTTGAACAGTTACAAAAAATTAAGGAAACAGTAGGAGAAGGATATGATTTCTGAAAATGTAAACAGTATATTGCGTGCGATTGTGGCCGAACTGCAGACACCGGTAGTTATCATTCTGCTGGTACTGATGCTGGCTACGGTCGTTATTGCAGGGACATTTGTTTTTGAGTATTTTTTTGAGCATCGCAAACTGCGGGCGGATGTGCCGAAATTGATCGAGACCATGAACAGAACGAAGGTCTGTGATATGAGTGACCTGATCAATCAGAACAAACTGCTGCCGAGACAGAAAAAGGCACTGAATCAGCTGATCGGTGAACAGAAGATGGACAGTGAAAGCCGTGAGATCTATGCGGCACAGCTTTTGTTTGAAGAGGAGGATCATTATCAGAAGTATCTGCGCTGGCCTCAGATGATTTCCAAACTGGGTCCCATGTTCGGTCTTCTGGGAACTCTGGTTCCTCTGGGACCGGGACTTATGGCTTTGGGTGAAGGGAATACGGCAGTTCTGTCCCAGTCCCTTCTGATTGCTTTTGATACCACGTCTGCGGGTGTAGTCATAGCTGCGGTTACGCTGGTCCTTGCGCAGATCCGGAAGCAGTGGTATCGGAATTATGGGCAGGTTCTTGAATCCATGATGGAAGTGATCCTGAACAGGATGAAAGCGGAAGGACAGTGTCCGGAAACAGGAGGTGCAAAGTGCTGAAAAACAGAAAACGTCTCTCCTCGCGGTACGAGGAAGAGGACGACAACAGCAACCCTCTGGAAAATCTGACCAATCTGTTTGACGTTATGCTGGTATTTGCCTGCGGTCTGATGGTGGCGCTGATCATGAGCCTGAATGTGGATGTATCCAGACTGGATCAGGCGGTCATCGAGTATAAGGACACCAGCGGCGGCAAGGCCACAGTGGAAGAAGCGGACGGTCTTAATATGGAAGAGGTGGGAACTGTTTACCGGGATCCGGAGACAGGCAAAACCTACATACTGGATGACGTAGAAGAAGCGGAAGATACAAAGTGAGAATATTGAACTTTCGGATTTATCCGGGGAACAATATTCGGACATATATGGTGATAAGTGCTGGAGGAATGCACTTAAGATATATCACAAAATACTTTTTTAAGGAGGAAGACAATGTCAGAAAAGAAACGAAAAGGTTTGAAGAGACTGCTGAGCATGGTTTTAGCCATTGTGATGGTGGTGTCTTCAGGATTTATTGGAAAGCTGGATGTACGGGCAGATGATGGTACTTCCATCTGTAAAGTTACGGTAGTTGTAACAGATCAGACAACCGGTAATGTCATTGAGGATGCGGAGGTAATCTTTACGGATTATTATTCTCCCTATGATCCGATTACTGTGACAAGAAATGAAGACGGAACTTATAATTTGCCGTATCCGACCGGTAGTTATGAGTATTATCGTTATTACGCAACTGCAGTAGGATATAAAGATTCCAGAACTTATAATAGTTATCGGGATGTATGGCTTGGAGCAAGTACTGGACCCATTGAAAAATCAGAACAAACATTAGGGGCAATTAGTTTAGCGTTAGACCCTGCAACAGAACGTCTGCAGAACGCGATTACCAGTGCTCAGAATGAGATTAGCGGCTATCTGGATAAGAGTGTTTATGATTCGGAGCAGGTTACGCAAATTGAAAGCATTATTACTACTTATATCGATAGAATATCTAATGAAATAGTAATAGGTGCAGAGACAGAAGAGTCTGCTAATGCTAAAATTAAAATTTTAAATGGAATTGTAAAAGAGGCAAAAGAAGAATTAGACAAAGTTACTACATCTCAGGATAGGGTGAATGAAGAGAATATTGATTCTATTTCTTTTGTTCCGGAAAGCGGAGAAACAAAATCCTTTGCCAGACAGGCAGATACTAATTACGGTAAATTTGAAATTACTCTCAGCCGGTTTGAAAAAGGTACATTCAAGGTTGACAATGATGCGGATACAAGTGTGACATGGGATGCCAAGAAAGCGATGCAGTCTTATTCAGCCGGCGGACAATATCTATTTGAGATTATTGATAATACATACGATAAGGGTGTATTTTTTAACAGTAAATCATTCGCGGCAGATGTTAATCTGAATGAAGCAATCGGCACGATCAAGGATTGTTCTGTAACTTTTACAAAAAATGAAAAACCGATTACGGTAACATTTGATTTAATTATTAAAGGTGATCTTCCCAGTGGAGTTTCTGTTAAAGTACCGGATGAAGCGGTAGAACTGTCAAGAGATGACAATCTGAATTATACTACTGCGCTGAAATATGGTAAAGACTACTCTGCAAAATTGGCTTATTATTCCGGTACAGAAGGCGAGGATCTTGCTTCTGATGCTGTTAAAATCACCAGTGAGGATGAAAGCATTGCAGTTGTTGATGAAAATCTGACAATCAAACCTTTGAAAGCCGGTGACGCAGCTTTTAAAGCTGTATATACAGATGAGAATCAGAACACCTTTGAAAAAGAGTTCACCATCACTTTCAAGATGAATGAAACTGAAACAAATGAAGCAGCTGCAGCAGCAGAAGTGGAAGAGAAGATTGCAGATCTTGGAACTGAGATTACTCTGGAAAAAGAAGATGCTGTAAAAGACGCTAAAGCTGCTTATGATGAACTGAGCGCAGGCGCAAAGAAGAAAGTATCCGAAGAGAGTCTTAAGGCTTTACAGGATGCGGTTGAGAAGATTTCAGACTTGAAGGACAGCGAAAAAACTGATCTGAAAGCCAGATTGGAAGCCGCTCTGAAAGCACAGGAAGAAGCAGAAGAGAAAGCAGCCGCAGCAGAAAAGAGAGCAGAAGAGGCTGAGAAAGCACAGAAAGCAGCAGAAACAAAAGCAGCAGCTGCTGAGAAAGCACAGAAAGCAGCAGAAGAGAAAGCAGCCGCAGCAGAAAAGAGAGCAGAAGAGGCTGAGAAAGCACAGAAAGCAGCAGAGGATAAAGCAGCAGCAGCTGTAAAAGCACAGAAGACAGCAGAGGACAAAGCAGCCGCAGCTGAAAAGGCACAGAAGACAGCAGAAGACAAAGCAGCCGCAGCTGTAAAGGCGCAGAAAGCAGCAGAAGACAAAGCAACCTTTAAAACCAGCAAACCTTCTGTAACTGCAAAGGCAGCAGCGTACAATCAGGTAAAGATAACCTGGAAGAAGTATGCGAATGCAACAAGCTACATTGTATACCGTAAGACATCAGGAACCGACTGGAAGCTTCTGAAAGAAACTACCGCACTTTCCTACACAGATAAGACGGCTGCTACGGGAACCACATACTACTATACTGTAAAGGCAGTAAGTACAACATGGGGCGGAAAAGTATACAGCCAGTCTGCAGCAAGTGTGAAAGCCAAGACAGCATTGACAACCCCTGCAGTTTCTTCTGTAACGAGCAGCAAGACCAAGCAGGCAGCTGTAACCTGGAAAAAGGTAAGCGGAGCAAGCGGCTACGTTGTATACCGTGCAACCAGCAAGAATGGTACTTATAAGGCTGTTAAAACAATCAAGTCAGGAAGTACTGTAAAATATACAGATACCAAACTGACGAAAGGCAAGACTTATTACTACAAAGTAAAAGCATACCGGACAGTAAACGGCAAGAAAGTTTACAGTTCTTATTCATCAGTAAAGAGTGTAAAATCAAAATAATATCTGACAAAGATTATGCTCCTGCATAAAATACTGGTAACTGTAAAAATTCATGTGATGGGATAGATTTCCATTACAGAACATGACAGCCAGACCCGTTCGGACTTGATGACCAATGGCATTAAGTCGGACGGGTCTGGCTGTATTTATGGGTTTGTTTGTCAGGTCTTAGAGAAATCGCTGTGCGGATTTTCTTCTTCAGTTGGTATGTTCTGTATAAAATGAATAAATTTTTTCTGCAGTTCACTCATGTATGTATTCTGATTGTATACCATGCAAAGATAAATATTTCCATCTTCCGAATCTATGGGGACATCCACGATTGTTTTATCAGGAAAACTTTTCTTCAGACAGAAATTCAGATATACCATCTCCGTGGTTTCCAGAGCCCTCCGGACACTGCCGATGTGATCAAGCTCCAGCGCATGATGGATTCCGCCGATCCAGTTTTCTGATTCCAAAGTCTGCTTCAGCTGATTTTCCGGCGTATCAAAATCATCCTGACATCTGATGAATCGAACCCTGTCTGCGGTATTATTGGTGAGCCGCTCCACATTCAGAACTGCGTTTCTGTTTACACTGATCACCAGACGGGCCGATGTCAGAGGCTTCAGTACCAGCATCCTGCGTCTGAGCAGATGCTGCAGGATTGGTTTCTGCTTTTCCGACACAAAAATGAGGCCAAACTGCGCCCTGCTGCTTTCCACTGCGTCGATCACGCAGTGAATATTCCCTTCACGCACAGATACATGTGATGGATACTCATTTCCAAAAAAACGAAAAATCATATCTTCCAACTCGACGCTGGGACTCATAATAACCCGGAATGTCTGCCGGTCATTACTTACTGAAATCTGTGTAATATGTCTGGCTTTGTTGATGATCTCCTTGGCAAAGCGATATGCCTTTTCTCCCTCGGGAGTCAGATATACCCCCTTACCTTTACGTATAAACAGCTTATAGCCCAGTTCATCCTCCAGTTTTTTGATGATCTTACTTACGTTGGACTGGGTAGTATACAGCTGTTCAGAGGCTTTATTCAAACTGCCGGACTCTGCCGCGGCAATAAGAAATTCTAACTGTTTGATCTCCATTTATGCATTTCCTTTTTCTTCAGTTGTCTTTTTTAGTTGTCTTTATAATTTTGTAACTGTTCAGAGCCAGGCAGATTTGCACAAAAAGTGTGACGAATGCTTGCATTCAGGAGCACTTTTTCGTACAAATCTATTTGGCGGATACGCCACACCGAGGAAACATACAGTGTTTTCGAGGTTGGCTCTGAACCAATGTCATTTACTTAAAGTAAAATGAGCATTAAAATATTTCTTTTCATCTTACTAACCAGTGAACTTAAGAACAGTATAAAAAAGTAAATAGGTAAAAAGCCTGCAAATATATTTAAATTTGTATTTT
>JAQYDI010000177.1 GCA_028724245.1 Lachnospiraceae bacterium | reverse complement strand
AAAAGAATCTTATTTTCTGGAAGACCGGGAAACAGGGTTTGTTTGCTGTACAGTTAAAAAAGGACTACACATGCAAATTTATAAAAATCTGGCAGCCGAACATGGGGATAGTTTAAAGCAAAAAACGTGCGTTTGCCGTGGGTGAAGTATGATTTTCGTTGACAGATACTGGTTCTGTGTTACAATAAATTTGTTATGATAGAAGTATTCTTTCTGCTGGGAATTGTACTTGCCGGGGAGAGTGCAGCGGAGGTTGTATGGAAAAGATAGTTTTGGGTATATATGAATTTCTGGCAACTGTTTTCAATTTAATAGTGAAAATTCCCGGTGGGACCTCATCAGAAGAGCCGGGAATACTGTTTTTAATGACATTCATTTTGGGAATCGTGTCCATTGTACTGCTGTTTTTTGCCATTGGTGCCAATGATGATACATATGATTTTTATGTCAAGCTTACTGTAGGAGGCGCTTTAACATTCGTGATTATTCACTGTGCAGCCCTAAAGGATTCAGGGCTGGACATACTGGACAATGTTCCTTTATATGGTTCACTGATGGCGGGAGGACTTCTGGTTGGAGCAATTGCTTTTGCAGTTGTTAATTTTATGCTGAGTTTCCAAAAAGGGAAGGTCATAATATTATTATGGCTCAGTGAGATGATGTTTGCGTGCAGTGTTCTTCGGCTATGGGGATACACAAAAGGTGCAGAGGGAGAATTTCACTACGAGAGAATCATGCTGGTATCAAGATTTCGGGAATGGCTGATATCTTTGTTTGGCAGATTGGGGATCTCTTCTCTGATTGGAATTTTCGAATATGTTCTTCTTATTGGATTGATGTTTATCATTGTATATTATATGTTTCGTACAAGAAATTTTATACCGGAGGAGTGGCTGGGCTGTGTGGTCAGCCAGATTCTGTCAGGAACCGCATATTTGATTTATGAGGCACATGATGGAATTGCCTGGAGAGCAGATCAGGCTTTTCTGGTATTTCTGCTGTTTTGTACGGGAGAGATGTTGTACATATTCATTTTCTGCTATGAAATCCGGTGTAAAAATCAGGAAGGCTGCATAGGTGCATTTTTTGTAGGACTTTCGGGCATTATGTGGCAGTGTGCTGTAGTTATTGCGGTAGATATGACGCGACGCGGGGCCATGGGTAAATCCATATCCAGACTTTCGGAGGTGATGGAATGGGTTTATGAGATCATTCCAATTGGTATACATACCAATTTCAGTCAGGGCAATTCATTTATTGTACTAATGGGGGCTTTGATTGCAATTGTGCTGGCGGTAATTGTGCTGATCATACTGTTCAGTATATTGGGAAGATTTCTTCCGTATGAAAGTGAAGGTGCCGGCATGGGGGCGGTATGGTTCAGAAACTGTTCCATGATTATGATGATTCCACTTGTTATTTGCTGGGTTTGCTATATGTATGGGAATATATTTGGTGACAGTTATGAATGGGTGAGCCTGATGCTTCAGTCTCTGGTCAGTATTGGTTCTGCTTTATGTATTTCCAATATAGCGCCGTCTCTTAAAGAAGGATTTCTTGGACAGTTGAAGCTGATTGCTGTTTCGCTTGCAGGTTCTCTGGGGGCAGTATGCCTGCTGGTTCCGGCAATCCTGTCCTTAATTTGATGGTAAGTCAGGTGCGCACCGTCTGGAGGTGTGTTCAAATATATAAGCTGTTTGACAGCGGATAGTGAGGAAAAAATATGAAGTATGTTGTTGTTCTGGGCGACGGGATGGCGGACAAGCCAGTCGAAGAGCTCGATAATAAGACACCCCTTGAATATGCACAGACTCCTGTTATGGATAAAATGGCAGCAAAATCCGAAATAGGTCTTGCATATACAATACCGGAAGGAATGAAGCCGGGCAGTGATACTGCAAATCTTGCAGTTCTGGGATATTATCCCCGGAAGTATTATACCGGACGTTCTCCTCTGGAGGCATTGAGTATCGGTGTTCCTATGAAAGATACGGATATTGCGCTGAGGTGCAATATTGTTACCTTATCGGAAGAAGAAGAGAATTATGCAGATAAAAGAATTCTGGATCACAGTTCAGGTGAAATATCAACCGAAGAAGCTGATATTTTGATTCAGGCTATGAAGGATGCTTTTCAGAATGAAGAATTTCAGTTTTATACGGGTACCAGTTATCGTCATCTGCTGATCTGGAATAAAGGTGAAGTACTGGAATTTACACAGCCGCATGATGTACTGGGACAGGTAATTGGACAGTATCTGCCGGAAAGGGAAGAATTCCGCCGCATGATGGAGAAAAGCTACGAAATTCTGAATAATCATCCTGTGAATCTGAAAAGAGCGGAAAAAGGATTGAATAAAGCCAATTCCCTGTGGTTCTGGGGAGCGGGTACAAAACCCTGTCTGTCATCTTTCGAAGAAAAAACAGGTAAAAAAGGTGCTATGATTTCTGCAGTAGATCTTCTGAAGGGAATTGCTGTAGGAGCTGATATGAAAGTAATCGAGGTTCCCGGGGCTAATGGCTCTCTTCATACCAATTATGGAGGAAAAGCTCAGGCGGCCATTGATGTATTAACAAAGGACGATTATGACTTTGTATATATACATCTGGAAGCACCCGATGAGATGGGGCATCAGGGAAGCGTTGAGAAAAAAGTAAAGTCAATCGAGTATCTGGATGGGCGTGTTATTGGCGCAGTAAAGAAAGGACTGGAGGATGCCGGTGTTGATTTCAGGATGCTGATAATGCCGGATCATCCCACACCGATCTGGTGCCGTACCCATACCTCTGATCCCGTTCCGTATATGTTGTATGACAGTACGGCAGATTTGGGAAATGGGCTGCTTTATACAGAGAAGGAAGCAGAAAAGTCAGGTATTGAGGAGCGCGAAGGATATCGGTTGATTGAAAAACTTCTGCAGATATAGCAGTTAAGCTATGGCAGAACTGTTCAAGAGAGTTATCTGCGGATAAAAGACTGAAATAGAAACGAGACTGGTAAAAGAAAAATCAGTGACTGGTAAAAGACAGCAAAAGGATGGCGAAATCATGTGTTTCGGCATCCTTTTCTTATCCCAATATAACGATTTGAAGCAATCTCGAAAGCGCTGAGTGTTCTTTAGAAAATCTTAAGGAAATTTTGTTTTATTTTACATGCTTTGAGGATAATAGTCTGGTATACTGATTGAAGAATACAGGCATGCGGCTGTATAGAAGCTGTGAAGAAAAAGTAATAGCGGAGGTGAAGGTCATGGTACTGTCGGATACCAATATTTCCTGTGTTATTCAGGAGGTAAAGAAAGCTGTAATTGGAAAAGATGATGTAATTAATAAGATGATGGCTGCTATTATTATGCAGGGACATATACTTATAGATGATATTCCAGGTGTCGGAAAAACTACCATGGCACTTGCTTTTGCAAAAGCGATGGATCTGAAACAGAAAAGGATGCAGTTTACACCGGATGTCCTTCCCAGTGATGTGACCGGATATTTTATGTACGATCATAAAACTGGAATTTTTGAATATAAAGAAGGCCCTGTGATGAGCGAACTGTTTCTTGCTGATGAAATAAACAGAACATCGCCGAAGACACAGTCAGCATTGTTGGAGGTTATGGAAGAACGCAGGGTTACGATTGATGGGCATACACTGCAGGTTCCGAAGCCTTTTATTGTGATTGCTACGCAGAATCCATCAGGATCAGCGGGAACACAGCCTTTGCCGGATTCACAGATAGACCGTTTTATGATCAGCCTGCATATGGGATATCCTGAGAGCACGGAGGAAATCAGGATTCTGAAAGAACGGACGAAACACAGTCCGCTGGATGATGTGAAAACAGTTATGAGCAGGCAGGAACTGCTTTGCGTACAGGAGGCAGTTCAGGATGTATATGTACATGACACGATTTATGAGTATATTGTTAAATTATCACAGCGTACGAGAAAACATGACATGATCAGATTAGGAATCAGCCCGAGAGGTACGATAGCATTAACGAGGATGGCTCAGGGGATGGCTTTTCTGGCCGGAAGAGATTACGTGATGCCGGAAGATGTGTATGGTGTATTTAAAGATGTGGCGGCTCACCGGATTTTCCTGAATGCCAAGGCACGAGTGAATCAACTGTGTGTTAATGATGTTCTGGAAGGAATACTGCATGAAGTAAAACAGCCGATTCCCTGGAATGAATGAAAGCGGTGAAACCCGGCAGATGTGAGAAAAGAGAAAGTGAAAAAGCGGAAATTGGAGGAAAAACAAGAGAAAAATAGAAACGGAAAAAACGGAAGCAGGAGAAGTGAGAAATTCGAAATATGAAAAAATATCTTATGTTTTTGCTGACAGCCGGTATTACATTGTATTTTATCATTATGTATGAATCACCGGAGGCCTATCGGCTGCTGGCCGTTGAGACAATGTGGTTTCTGCTGGCTCTGATTCAACTGGGAATAACAGAAAAAAATGTTCAGGTGGAACTTCTGAATTATGTGAAGGTGGTTAATAAAGGTACGAACATACCGATTCAGCTAAACATAAAAAACAAAGGAATTTTGCCGGTACCATTTATCAATATTTATGTGGAAACAGATGGAAAAAAGGACAGACAGTGTTGTTACTGTTCCCTGAAAGGACATGAAGCGAAGGATGAAATGCTGTATGTGGAGGCTGAAAATGCGGGATTTTGCAGAATTCGTATCTGCAGAATTATGTATTATGATCTTTTGCACCTATTTGGAAGCAGAAAAAAGGGCAGGCAGAGTGTGTCTATTCTGGTGCTTCCGCAGATATATCCTGTAGCGATGGAAATTCGTTCTTCCTTTCGGTATCATGGGGAAGAGAGCGGATTGTATTACGAGGAAGAAGAAGGAAGTGATCCTTCGGAAATTCTGGAAATCAGAGAATACTGTCCAGGTGACCGGATGCAGAAAATTCACTGGAAGCTGTCGCAGAGAACGGATAAGTTGATGGTAAAAGAATACAGCGAACCGATTGGATTCGCAGTCGTCTTTCTTCTGGACAGCAGAAAGTTTCACGAAACATATCTGGAGACCTTTATGTCCATAAGCATGGAGATGTGTAATGAAAAATGCATTCACTATATCTGCTATGCGGATACTCGGGGAGTACCGGTTAGAAAACGGGTAATAAAAGAAGAAAATCTTTATCTGATTCTGCAGTTCCTGATGGATACCGGCACACAGACCGGAAGAGTAGATAAAGATATGTATGATGACTGGTATGGAGCAGGCAGTTATCACACATGCATACGGCTTACAGAAGAACTGGAACTGTATAAACAGGATGAACTGGTTGGAAAAATTGATAAAAACAATATTGAGCAGAGTCTGGCTGGATTGATGCTGGAGTTATGAACTATAGATTTATAAATTCTGTAAAGCTGTGGCTCTGTATACTCGGATATCAACACGAAGAAAACGGAAATCCGAAAATCACCGTTTGGAGATGAAAATGAAAAAAGGAATAGACAGATTGTTATTGACAGCAGGATGCCTTTTTCTGGCATTGGCAGTGGTGTTACTGGTGAAGGGAACTGCAGAATCATATGAAAAGGTGTGTGCACCTGAGGCATATGGATCTGTACGGAGCGAATCTTCATATGGTAATGGTATAGAATCTGCATTGATAAGAGGTGGGAGTACTCTGATTTATATCGCGGACAGTTTTGTTTATGCCTATAATACGTGCGGATATTATGACAGCAGGATTTCCTATTTGGGAAGAGGACCGGCAGGTTCGGGAGGATATGGCACAGAGGGACAGGGAAAGTATGGACAAACAGCACGGGGAGAAGGTCTGTCGGATATGCAGTGCGGATGTATTCTCCTTTATCTGCTGATTGTATTATTGCTGTCTGTTCCTGTGATGATCGGTGGATTTACCGTACATATTTATATTTTGACAGGAGGCGTTCTGGCATCTATTCTGCTTTTGGGTAAGGTACCGGAATATAAATATCTGGTGATGCTGGCCGGGGGCTGGCTTTATGTGCATCTGATAAAAAGCTGGATTAATATGAGTAGAGGAAGTGAAAGATTCTGTGAATTTCCGGTCAGACTGCTTCCGGGATATGGATTTGTGCTGCTGATATTTCTGTCGGTTCTTTGCCTTCTGCCGTCTGAAAGACTTCCGCAAGTGAATAAAGAAGCGAAAGAAATTATTTTCAGTCAGCTGCAGAAAATTCAGCTGGTTTCAGATCAATATGAGGAGAATCAGAGTTATCAGGTACTGGAGAATCAGAAACAGGAAGAAGAGAACGATTGGGCTGATGATGAAGAGGAAGAAGGAACGGAAGCGGTTTGGCAGGCAAATGAAGAGGAGAATACAGAGGACAATATAGAAGAGAATATATCGGAGAATACAGAGAAGAGGGAGGAAGCGGATAGAACAAACAGCGGCATGGACGGAAGAAATGATGAAAGCAGTGAGCTGAATGAGGAAGAAAATCTGGGTCCAGGAAAAGGAGCTTCGGGCGGAGGCGTCAGCGGCGGGCGTACAGACCGGACAGGAAATCTCACTTTTAGAGGAAAAACAGTGATGACGGCAGTTATGGAGACAAAACCGGAGACAAATCTGTATATTCGTCTGTTTTATGCGGAAAATTATGAAGATAACCGCTGGACTGCATCGGATAAAGAACAGTTTGCTGATGCTGATAAAACAGCAAGAGAACATACCATGCCCGTATTTTACAGTTTGAAGGATGGCAGAGGGGATGGAAATATTGTAAATGCTGCGTTAAACCTTACATATACACAAAAGCAGTCCTCAGATTTTTCGCTGGGCAGCAGTTATGCGGCAGAAGGTTACTTCCCGGAACAGGATGAATATATTTATTCTGTCTGCCGGGAGGTTCCGGAAAATCTCCGGCAGCTGTTTGAGGAACAATTTGGTGAACTTTCAGGGGGAATTTTCACTCAGGAGACAGGAAATCCGGTTGAAGAAGACAGGATCAGGAAAATCGAAAATGTTCTGGATGATTTGGCTTATTATACGCTTTCTCCGGGAAGTGTTCCTGCAGATGAAGATTTTATTACATGGTTTCTGACGAAAAATAAAAGGGGATACTGTATGCATTTTGCATCGGCAGGAGTTATGATGCTGCGTGCAGCGGGAATTTCCGCCAGATATGCAGAAGGGTATTTTGTGCCGTTAGCTGCATGGGAAGAACAAGCAGATGGAAAATGGTGCGCTCAGATTCTGGACAGCAATGCGCATGCATGGGCGGAGGTTTACCGGACGGAAGGGTTATCCAAGAGCCGGGTGGAAAATGTGTATGATACAGGATGCTGGACTCCTGTGGAACTGACCCCATCTTATAGCGGAGAACTTTCAGGTTCTTTTGCAGGACAGCAGGATGCCTATGTAGGGCGTGTGGCAATACCGGGGATTGTGATATTCATGATTAAAGGCATTCTGTGTCTGTCCGGCATTGCATTACTGACGGCGGCAGGGGTGTTCACGTATAGAAAGTGTGTGGATATTCATGAATACCGCATGACTCATACAGGAGACAACCGGCGGGATATTAAAAATATGATGAAACTGCTGATGAAAAAGATGGTGCGGAGGAATAGGAGCGTGAGGAGGATATTCCGGGCGGATCAGATGACGAGGGAGGAACTTGTGCAGTATGCTTCAGTTCTGTTTCAGAAATCCGGACAGGATGATAAGGGGGCGGAATATTTTAACCGATTCAGTAATTATGTGTATAAAGCGGCATTTGGTTCAGAAATCAGCGACAGAGAGAAAAAAGAAGCACAGTTTTTATACGGAAAACTTATTGCACTCTGCAGAACAGATCCTGAAAAAAAATTTGAATAAGACGGATTTTTACAAAAAAATCAAATTATTTATCTTGTGTTTTTGTGAAAGAATTGATATTCTTTTATTATAAAAAATTGAGGCCACAGGCCACTGTCCGGGATCCGGATTCATGTCCGGAACCGGCAGCTGCAAGTACTGAAAGCAGGGGGAAAAGGATGGATAACACACTGGAGCTGATTAAGCAGATTGCGAGAGGTCTTTCCAGACAGTTTGGGTCGGAATGCGAAATTGTCATACATGATTTGCGGGAGGATATTGAACATTCGGTCGTATATATTGTGAACGGACATGTCACGAAACGCCGTGTCGGAGACGGGCCCTCCAGGGCTGTGCTGAATGCCATTGACATGATGGAAAAGAATCCGGATGGGTTAAAGGATCATCTGGCTTATCTTACTAAAACTGCAGGCGGCAGAATTCTGAAATCAAGTACTATGTATATTCGGGATGAAAGTGGTGAGGTACGGTATCTGTTTGCCATAAATTATGATATTTCAGGACTTCTGTATATTGATAAATCGATTAAAACACTGATTGAGACGGAATCGGAAATTGATAAAAATCCTGAACCAATCATCAATAACGTGCAGGATTTACTGGATCAGCTGATTCAGCAGTCTGTTGACCTGATCGGGAAACCGGTTGCTCTGATGAACAAAGAGGACAAGATGGAAGCGATTCGTTTCCTGAATGATAAAGGCGCTTTTCTTATCACAAAATCAGGTGATAAAGTTTCCAAATATTTTGGAATATCCAAATATACTTTATACAATTATATCGATCTGAAAAAGAAAAACAGTCAGAAAACAGACGAAGAATAATTTCTGCGGAGTGTGGAAAGAAAAGTATGCGGGAAAACGGTAAATACAGGAGAAAACTGCAAATGTGAGGGAGAAGCAGCAGATATGCAGAAAAACACAGTAGGAATACAGAGAGGCACACAATGCATGCAGAGAAAAACAGATGTGAAAAAGAAACGGACAGGCCTTGTCTGCGGGCGTTTTCAGGTATTTCATAATGATCACCTGAAATATGTTCTGGAGGCTGGAAAACGCTGTGACCATCTGATTGTCGGAATTACGTCCCCGGATCCATCCATGTCTCCGGCGGAGTCTGCTGATGAGAACCGGGGGAAGAAGTCATCCAATCCGTGTACTTATTATGAACGGATGCAGATGGTAAAACGGGCACTGAAGGGAGCAGGTTTTTCTGATGAAGAATTTGACATCGTACCTTTTCCGATAGGAAGGCCGGAGCTGATCCGCTATTATGTTCCAGAGGATATTACCTGCTATATTACCATATATGATGCATGGGGCGAAAGCAAAAAAGAACGTCTTGAAGAATTGGGATATGAGGTTCAGGTACTGTGGCATGTCAGCCCGGAAGAAAAAGGGATTTCAGCCAGCGAGATCCGTAAGGCGATTGCATCAGGCGGAGAATGGAAACATCTGGTGCCTGCAGAGGTATATGAATACATGGTGCAGTATGGAATCGATAAAAGAATCTACGGTATGAACAAAAAATAACTGCCCGGAGTCAGGTATTTGAACGAATCTGTTCAGGTTTTGGCCGGGGGAATGCAGGTTTTTGAGGCAGAAGGATGTGATATCCTGTAGAGGATATCATGTTATTCTGCCTCACATTTTTTACTGGTTCAGGCTGAAGGATGAGCAGTAAAAAAATGAAATCATTCGGTATGAACCGGAAGCTGTATTAAAGTAATTTCTTCAGTTCTTTTAATACGCCGTTATTATCATAGGTATCTGCGACAAAAGCAGCCTCGCATTTTACCTCATCTCTTGCATTGCCGACAGCGTAACTGTATTTTGCCTGATGGAGCATGGAAATGTCATTCATGTTGTCTCCAAACACCATCGTTTCATCGGGGGAGATACCAAGGCGCTGTTGGAGAACTTTCAGTGAGTTGCCTTTACTGGTGTGGGGAGAAAGACAGTCGATCCACTGGATGCCGGAGCTGGCTATCTGAAATCTGTCTTTCCATTTGGGAATGAGTGTCCGACTGCAGATTCCTTCTGCATCTGTTTCATGGAACAGAGATATTTTAACAGCCTTTTCCAGTGGAACCTGATCCAGAGAATCAAGGTTTTTAACATCGAAACGATAGGAATCTTTCAGCAGGTGATACATGGGAGTATCACCTGTTTCCGTATAGGTGAGATCTGATGTGGCAATCAGGCGGTCAAGTTCAGTACAGCTGCGGCAGTCATCCAGAAACTCGCGGATATATTCTTCAGGCAGAGGCTCAATATGGTAAACCTCACTGTCACTTCGAAGAACACCGCCTCCCTCTGCGATGTAGAGAAGTCGATCCGAAACAGGACGGAACATCCGCCGGACACTGGTATACTGGCGCCCGCTGGCAATACAGAAGATAATACCTTTTTCACATAATCTGGAAATAACATCATAATATTCAGGATTAATGTCGGGAGAACCGTCTTTTACGAGGGTTCCGTCAACATCACTTGCAATTAAACGAATCATGGGGTCTCCTTTTCCTGTGTTTAATGTTCCGCGTGGAGCGGAAATGATTTTCTGTCAGGGACAGAATACAATATAAGTAAAAAACGGTAACTGTTCAGAGCCAACCTCGAAAACACTGTGTGTTTTCGAGGTGTGGCGTATCCGCCAAATAGATTTGTACGAAAAAGTACTCCTGAATGTAAGCATTCATCGCACTTTTTGTACAAATCTGCTTGGCTCTGAACCAATGTCATTTACTTAAAGTAAAATGAGCATTAAAATATTTCTTTTCATCTTACTAACCAGTGAACTTAAGAACAGTATAAAAAAGTAAATAGGTAAAAAGCCTGCAAATATATTTAAATTTGTATTTT
>JAQYDI010000176.1 GCA_028724245.1 Lachnospiraceae bacterium | reverse complement strand
ACAAGCGCAGGTTTTGGAGTAAAGAAAAAGGAGAAAAAAGCAAATGAAATTTTCAAGAGTAAAACAGTTTCTTAAATCAAAAAAAGTAATTCGTACCGGTGCCTGCGTGCTGGCAGCAGTGATCGTGACCGGCGGTGTGGGTGCATATCATGTGTATGGACAGAAAGCGAAAGCAGCACAGGAAACCACACAGGAGAGTGATGCTGATACAGAAGACAGTTTTGCAGATGCACAGGACATTCTGACACAGGTGCTCAAAACACAGACAGATACTGACAGTGATGCGGCAACAGAGAAGGAAGAGACCGTGTATGTGGTGGCTGATCCTGACGGTACACCGAATGAGGTCATTGTCAGTGACTGGCTGAAAAATTATCTCGGCGCGGATACCATCGAGGATGTCAGCGATCTGACAGATATTGAAAATGTAAAAGGCGATGAGAAATTTACACAGGGTGCGGATGGCACACTGACCTGGCAGGCGGATGGCAATGACATTTACTATCAGGGAAAAACAGACAAAGAACTGCCTGTACAGGTAAAACTGACTTACTATCTGGACGGAAAGGAAATTGCACCGGAAGACCTGGCAGGAAAGAGCGGCAGGGTGACCATTCGTTTCGACTATACCAATACAGCAAAGAAAACGGTGACCATAAACGGCAAAAAAGAGGAAATCGCAGTCCCCTTCGCTGTTGTCAGCGGAGCAATTTTATCTTCGGATCATTTTAAAAATGTATCCGTCACCAACGGAAAGGTGATTTCCGATGGTGAAAATGATATCGTGGTGGGTGTTGCACTGCCCGGGTTGTCCGACAGCCTGAAGCTGGACGAACTGAAAAACGATGCGGAAAATGAGGATACAGAAGAGACTGATGCAGAAAAGAAAGATACAGAAAAAGATGATCTGAATATTCCCGAGTATATTGAGATTACTGCGGATGCGCAGGATTTTGAGCTGGATATGACGATTACCATGGCATTAAATGATGTATTATCTGATCTGAATCTGACGGATGCAGTCGATATGAGTGAAGCAGCTGATTCTGTGGATGATCTGACAGATGCCTCTTCTCAGCTGGTAGACGGAAGCGGTCAGCTGAAGGACGGCGTGGAGACATTAAATTCCAGTACAGGAGAATTTTCAGATGGAATCAGCGCGCTGGCAGATGGTATTTCTGCTTACACGGATGGGGCCGGTCAGCTGGCGGACGGCATCGGGTCTCTGAAATCGGGTACAACATTGCTGCGGGGCGGAGCCGGTGATCTGGATGCCGGTATCGGAAAGCTGGCAAACGGTGCTTCTGCATTGAAGGATGGAACCGGTCAGCTGAAGGATGGAATTTATGCGCTGGCGGACGGTGCCTCCCAGCTGACAGACGGCGCTTCCGCACTGGCTGCCGGAACGAGCCGGTTAAAGGACGGAGCTGCTGCACTGACTACAGGAACCGGTGCACTGAAGGACGGTGCATCCGTCCTGACCGCCGGAACCGGTCAGTTAAAGGAGGGTGCTTCTGCGCTTGCTGAAGGAACCAGTCAGCTGAAGGACGGAGCTGCTGCACTGAAAGGCGGAATCAGTTCACTGAAAGAAAATGCACCGGCTCTTGTACAGGGAATTCAGGATCTGAAGGACGGTTCTTCTGCTGTATTGTCGGGAGCACAGGCTTTAAAAAAAGGCTTTGAAGGGGAAAATGGTGCCGTACAGGGGGCTGAAGCTCTGGCAGGCGGTCTGAGTCAGCTGGAATCAGCTGTAAATGGTATTGGTGAAGTGCAGCTGAGTAAAGAGCAGCTGGGACAGATCGGAAGTGCTGCCTCCGGCAGTGTATCACAGGGAGATGTGGAGAAGTTGATTCAGGCATGCGGCATTACGCCGGATGATGAATCCTATAAAGCTCTTGTTGCAGCTGTGACGGCTCAGATGCAGAATGTTGTTTCCAGTGGAGCAAAAGCAGGTGCACAGGCTGCTGCAGATGGCATTAATCAGGCTCTTTCTAATCAGACAGACCAGCTGAAGGGCAGCGTATCAGCGCTGGCAGACGGTGCAGCGGCACTTTCTGATGGAATTAATCAGCTGTATGACGGAGCAGGAAAAATGGAGGCCGGAGCCGGATCTCTGGATGAAGGTCTGTCACAGCTGAATGAAAAAACAGGTACTTTGTCGGAAGGAATTTCCGCTCTGGACAGCGGCGCGGATTCCCTTCAGGCCGGAATTTCTCAGGTGAACGATGGGGCGGCATCCGTATCCGCCGGAGCCGGTCAGGTGGACGAAGGAGCAGGTTCCCTTGCTGCCGGAATCAGTCAGGTAGACGAAGGCGCTTTGACGTTATCTTCCGGAATCAGTCAGGCAGATGATGGTGCACAGGCGCTGAAAGGAGGAATTGATCAGGCCGGAAGCGGCACCGGAGCGCTTGTCTCTGGAATCAGTCAGATCGATGACGGCGCACAGGCATTGAAAGACGGTATCGGTCAGGCCGGAAGCGGTGCAAAAGATCTGGCAGCAGGTGCGGTTACGCTGGATGAGGGAGCTTCTCAGCTGAAAACCGGTTCTGAGGAACTGACCTCCAATTCCGCAGCTCTCAATGACGGCGCCGGCCAGCTGCTTGACGGTTCGGGCCAGTTGACAGAAGGCGTGGTAAAACTGCTGGAAGGTGCTGTAGAATTAAATGACGGCATGATTCAGTTTGACGAAGAAGGCATTCAGAAGATCGCAGATCTGCTGGGAGACGATCTGACGGCGCTGACAGACCGTCTGGAAGCCATTGTGGATGCCGGAAAAGAATATCAGACCTTCACGGGATTATCTGACGGGGTGAAAGGAACGGTGAAATTTATTATCAGGACACAGGCAATTAAGAAGGATGAGTAGGCCGGATACAGTTTGTGTTATATGCAGCAGTTGGTTTATTCAATGGATAAATATTTAATATGTAAGTAGAAAACAGCTGATCAGCAGAATAGAATTGTTGATCAGCTGTTTTTGTATATATGAAAATTGTATAAGACTGGTTATGGTTCGGATTTTATCTGTTTAATAAAAGATGAACAGCAATAACCTATGGTTTATTCATGTAAATATGAAGATAAACTATTGTATGCAAATGAAGGTTATGATATACTGACAAAGAACCTGGTACACATTTTTATGTGAGGATATATTATGAAGATAAGTTATAAGAAATTGTGGAAATTATTGATTGACAAAGATATGATGAAAAAAGATTTACAGAAAAAAGCGGGAATCAGCTGGGCTACGATTACAAAAATGTCCAAGGGGGAAGTTGTGAGTACAGAAGTGCTGATGAGAGTGTGTCAGGTTATGCATTGTAATGTGGGAGACATTATTGATTTTATAGAGGATGAAAATATAACAGAAAAATAAAAACTGTAGCAACTGATGAGTGTAGGGGGACTTGATGACGACAAAAGACAGATTGATTGATAAAGCAAAAGAAGCTTTTGTTATGGCAATAGAAATATATAATAAACCATCTATTCAATACAGATTGGAAGGATTCAGTTTTTTTATTTGCAATGCATGGGAACTGATGCTCAAAGCATATTTGATAAAAAGAGACGGAGAAGAATCTGTTTATTATACGGATAAAAAAAACAGAACCATTTCGCTGGAAAATTGCATACAGCGTGTATTTACAAACGAGAAGGCACCACTTAGGAAAAATCTTGAGAAAGTGGTGGAATTGAGAAACACTTCTACACATTTTATTACAGAAGAATATGAGGCTGTATATATACCTTTACTGCAGGCCTGTGTATTTAATTTTGTAGATAAAATGAAAGAATTTCATAATATTGATATGACTGAAGTAATACCGGAGAATTTTATTACGTTGTCGGTAAAACTCAGATCTTTAGATGAAACTGAGATCAGAGGAAAATACACATCGCAGGTTGCAGAAAAACTGCTTGCAGCACAGCGACAGCTTGAACCTCTTATTGATAATAATAATAGTAAGTTTGCCATTAGGATTGAACATTATCATTATAATACTAAAAATCGGAATGAGGCTACAGAGTTTTATCATATAGAAAAAGAGGCAGCACAGGGAGTTCGGATTATTCATGATGTCAAAAATCCGAATGATACGCATAAATATAATGCGAAAGCGTGTATTAGAGAAATCAATAAACGAATTGAAAAAAATGGAATAGAATTGTTTTTTAATGATAAGAAAATACAGTTTAATCAGTATCATTTTCAACTGTTTGTAAATTACTTTGGATTAAAAGAAAATGAAAAAATGTGTTTTATCTATCAGGTTTCTTCACAGCCTCAGTATAGTTATTCGCAGCAGGCAATAGATTTTATTTTTGATGAAATAAAAAAGTCTCCAAAAACAATCATTGGAGATTTAAAAGAAAAAATGAAAAAGTCAACCCCAGGAGCAAAGGATTCTAAGTGATTATTCACCTACTCCCATTCGGGAACCCAGCTTTTTTCCTTCACAAGTTGACTTGTATTATTATATAATCAAAATAAAATATTGTCAATGGAGATTTGAGGAAGAAAGCACATTAAATCAACGGAAAGGAATACTTAAAATATGAAAGAATTAAAATACGTTTTTGGCCCGGTTCCGTCAAGGCGTCTGGGTCGTTCTCTGGGAATCAGTCCCATTCTGGATAATACCTGCAACCACACCTGTGTCTACTGTCAGCTGGGCAGAACGAGACATATGACCAATAAAAGACAGGAATTTTTCCCGCTGGAGGAGATTCTTGAAGAGTTTCGAGAGTATACGGCGGATTCCGATGCCTATGATGTGGTATCGGTTGTAGGAGAGGGAGAACCCACACTTTATTCACGTCTGGGTGAGCTGCTGAAAGGGTTGAAGGCGCTGACGGACAAACCGGTTGCGGTCATTACAAACGGGGCACTTCTCTATGATCCGCAGGTTCGCAGGGAATTGATGGAGGCGGATATTGTCCTTCCTTCTCTTGATGCGGTGAACGGGGATATGTATCATAAAATCGACAGACCTTACGGCAGACTGGATTTTGAAGCCGGCCTTGAGGGGCTGATTACGTTTTCAAAAGAGTATACGGGAGAACTGTGGCTGGAGATCATGCTGGTAGACGGGATGAATACCGATGAGGAATCCCTGCAGGCATTTGCCGATACGGTTAAAAAGATCCGTACGGACCGCATTTACGTGAATACACCGGTCCGTCCTCCTGCCGAGGCGGATATCGCACCGGCTTCTCATGAGGCAATTCACAGAGCCTGCGAGCTGATGGGCGCCATTTCCATTGATATGCTGACCACAGGCAGTTTCACCAGTGAGATCAGCGATGATTACGAGGCCTGCATCAGCATCTGCAAACGGCATCCCATGAATCAGTTCGAGATTCAGGGCTTCCTGAAATCGAGGGGCTGTGAGGAGACAGATGCGTTTTTTGCCCGTCTGGAAGCGGATGAGCATGTGAATGCGGTGGACTGCAAGGGGATTAAAACGTACCGCATCCGTTAGGATGGCGTAGAAGGAAAGGCAGAACAGCTGTCGGTTTATGTGAAAGCAGCAGTTCGGCAGGGGGTGAACTGCTCTGAATAGATGCAGCAAACAAAGGAGGAGTATTTTTATGTTGACAGACTATGCGGCACTGACAAACGCACAGATCAGGGGATATCTGGAGCGTCTTGGAATCTGTCCGGGAGAAGGGGAACTGCCGGAGCCGGACCTTGTTTTTCTCAATCGTCTGGTGGAAGCGCACCAGAAAAATATACCGTTTGAGAATATTGATGTCTATCGTGGGAAGCTGCCCATTTTACTGGAAGTTTCCGACCTGTATAACAAGATCGTTATAAACAGGCGGGGAGGCTACTGTTTTGAATTAAATGGTTTATTTGTCTGCCTGCTGCGGACATTGGGGTACGATGCGTGGTCCTGCGGGTGCCGTATCATGCGCGGCAATCAGGAGATTCATCCGGTTCTGCACAGGGGCAATGTGATCCGGCTGGAAGACGGGCTGTATTTCTGTGATGTGGGCTTCGGCGGTCCCATGCCGGCTCATGCGGTGCTTCTGGAATCGGGAAAGCATCAGAGCATCGGTCAGGAGGAATACTGGCCGGTGGAAGAAGAGCATGGATGGTGGTCTCTGGTGCGCATGAAACGGGGACAGCAGGATGATTATGTGCCGGAGGCTTCGGAGGGAGCGTGTGTGGAACTGATGTTTCAGACTTCCCTCATGGAACCGGCTGATTTTATTCCGCTGAATTATTTTGTATCGGAACCGGCTGATTCCTTTTTCCGCCTGAAAATGATGGTGAATCTCAGGACGGATACAGGATACAGAGATATTAGTGATATGATCTTTACGGTTAAGGAAAATGGCCGGGTTACCCGCCGGGAGCTGACTGGTGAAGAAGAACGGCGTGAGGTTCTGGCACAATATTTTGGAATCAGTTTGTAGGAAAGCGCATATAGTAATGAAAAGGGGGGATTGTGAAAGGTCACAATGCCCCTTTAACAGTTTTCATGAAGGAGATGCGGCGGTGAATGGAAAAGCGTACCGGGTTTTGCTGCTGGCTGCCATACTGTGTGCGGCGGGAGGTATTTTCCTGAAAAAGAATTATGTGCCGGATGATGATCTGGCAGGAGTGGTTTCGGAGAATGTGGAGAGCCCTGAAACTGCACAGACATCCGAAGATTTACAGGAAGGAGAAAACACGGAAACACAGCAGGAATCACAGACGGAAATGCAGGAAAAATCACAGGAAAAATCACAGGAAAAAATACAGGCAGAAAAGGATTACATTCACTGGGTGGATTTTCAGGTTTCCTATGAAGCGCTCTGTGAGGCGTACGAAGCGGATCAGATCCTTCATGAGAAAAATGTATCAGCAGACTGGATCAATCTGCTGGCTGTCACGGCGGCGGAAAGCGGCGGGACTTTCGGGAAAAAGGAAGTGAACAGAATCCGGGAACTGGCAGCTTCTCTGTCAGACGGCAGTACGACTCTGGAAAAAGAATCTTTGAATCTGAAATATTATGATTATTATAAAGAAGCGTACGGAGCTGTGCTGTCCCAGTATGTGGGCGATTACGTTTTTCTGGAAACGGATGATGCGGGAAATACGACGGAAACAGAGGGCTACGGGCTGAAAGCATTTTCGCCCATTGCAAAGGGCTTTCCCTACAGTGATTACGATGATTTCGGTGCATCCAGAAGCTATGGATATAACAGGCCTCATCTGGGACATGATATGATGGGGCAGACCGGAACGCCCATTATTGCCGTGGAGTCAGGGCTGGTAGAATGTCTGGGCTGGAATCAGTACGGCGGATGGCGCATCGGGATCCGCAGCTTCGACAAAAAGCGGTATTATTATTATGCCCATCTGAGGCAGAACTACCCTTACGCAGAGGGACTGCAGGAAGGGGATACGGTGGCTGCAGGTCAGGTGATCGGTTACATGGGCCATACCGGATACAGTTCTCAGGAAAATGTCAATAATATTGATGAGACCCATCTTCATTTCGGCATTCAGCTGATTTTTGATGAATCCCAGAAGGAAGGGAATAATGAAATCTGGATCGACTGCTATGCGTTGGTTCGGTTCCTGTACCGGAATCAGACTCCCGTTGTGAAGGTCGGAGAAACAAGAGAATGGATTTCTCATAAAACATTGAAACAATAAGGTGCGCCAAGGATTGCATTTTTTGGCGGGAAATGATATACATAAATGGAATAAAACCTGTCGAACAGGGGAGGGAAATACTATGATTATGGCAATTGATATGGGAAATACCAATATCGTAATAGGCTGTATTGATGATGAAAAAATATATTTTGTGGAACGCCTTTCCACGGATACTTCGAAAACAGAACTGGAATATGCAATCGGTTTCAAGACGGTTCTGGAACTTTACAATATCGACGTAAAACAGATTGAAGGTGCGATTATTTCGTCGGTTGTACCGCAGCTGGTCAATGTCATACGCTGTGCGGTGGAAAAGATTGTGGGATGCCGTCCCTATGTGGTAGGACCCGGACTGAAAACAGGCCTGAACATTCTGATGGATAATCCCCGTCAGGTCGGCTCTGATCTGATCGTTGACGCAGTGGCAGCTGTGAAAGTTTACGGCGCACCTGCCATTATTATCGACATTGGTACAGCGACCACAGTATCCGTTGTGGATAAAAACAGGAATTATATCGGCGGCATGATTCTTCCGGGTGTAAGGGTGTCTGTGGATTCTCTGGTTTCCCGGACTGCCCAGCTGCCGCGCATCAGTCTGGAGGCTCCGAAGAAATGTATCGGAAAGAACACCATCGACTGCATGAAAAGCGGCGTGATTTTCGGCAATGCGGCCTGTCTTGACGGGCTGATCGACCGGATCGAGGACGAGCTGGGCTATTCTGCCACAGTAATTGCCACCGGCGGTCTTGCGCGGGTGCTGATTCCGTACTGCAAAAGAGAAATCATCCATGATGATGGCCTGCTGTTAAAGGGTCTGAAGATACTTTATGATAAAAATGCGGATAATAATCAGGGAGGACACACATGTTAAAAGGAAAATGTGCGGTGCTGGCGGTGACCGGCAGCATTGCTGCATACAAAATTGCAAATCTTGCCAGCATGCTGAAGAAGCAGCATTGTGATGTTCATGTGCTGATGACGGAAAATGCCACAAATTTTATCAATCCGATCACTTTTGAGACGCTGACCGGCAACAAGTGCCTGGTCGATACTTTTGACCGGAATTTTCAGTTCAGTGTGGAACATGTGGCTCTTGCCAAGCAGGCGCAGGTGGTGATGATCGCGCCTGCTTCCGCCAATGTGATCGGCAAACTGGCCTGCGGAATCGCAGATGATATGCTGACGACCACGATTATGGCATGTAAATGCAAAAAGCTGATTTCCCCGGCCATGAATGTGAATATGTATGAAAATCCCATTGTGCAGGACAATCTGGACCGCCTCCGCCGGTTCGGCTATGAAGTGATCGAGCCTGCCACCGGCTATCTGGCCTGCGGCGATACCGGAGCCGGTAAAATGCCGGAGCCGGAGCTGCTGTACCAGTATATTCTCCGTGAAATCGCCATGGAAAAAGATCTGGCCGGCAAGAAGGTGCTGGTTACGGCAGGACCGACTCAGGAGAAAATCGATCCGGTCCGCTACATCAGCAATCATTCCACCGGGAAAATGGGTTATGCCATCGCCAGAGTATGTATGCTTCGGGGGGCTCAGGTTACTCTTGTAACGGGACAGACCGCTCTTACACCGCCTCCTTTTGTGGAAACCGTACCCATTGTATCTGCGCAGGATATGTTTGAGGAGGTCACAAAAAGGGCACCGGAACAGGATATCATCATAAAAGCAGCAGCCGTAGCCGACTACCGCCCTCGTTTTACATCGGATGAAAAAATCAAGAAAAAAGACGGGGATATGTCTATTGAACTGGAACGCACCGAAGATATTCTGGGATATCTCGGCAGTCACCGGATCCCGGGCCAGCTCCTGTGCGGCTTCTCCATGGAAACCAGCAACATGCTGGAAAATTCCCGGAAAAAACTGGAGAAAAAACATGTGGACATGATTGCAGCCAACAATTTAAAACAAAAAGGTGCCGGATTCGGAACCGACACCAACATCCTGACCCTGATTACAAAAGACTCTGTAAAAGAACTTCCAATCATGACAAAAGAAGAAGCCGCAAATGGGCTCATCGATGAACTGATAAAGATAGGGAAAGAGTAATTGTCCGGGCTTCCGGGGCGGCGGGAAGGTGTGAGGCAGAAGTCTGAACAGTAACTAAACTGCACTCTTTTCCCTATTATCCCCTAGGAGATGGTTGACGAAATTGCATAAAAAAGGTATACTTATTTCGTGCTTTATATGGCAACCTTATGAATGAATTCCGCTTTGGCGGTTCAGAGAATATAGAGTAGAGAGGGTTAAACGTATGTTAGAGTTACGGGATATATCTTACAGCGTGGATGACAACGGAACGCGCAAAGATATCTTAAAACACATAAATCTGAAGGTGGATGAGCGGTTTGTCGCGATTACCGGTCCGAATGGAAGCGGTAAGTCTACGCTTGCCAGGATGATTGCGGGAATTATTTCTCCTACGGAGGGTCAGATTCTGTTTGATGGTGTGGATATTACGGAGACCGGGATTACAGACAGAGCAAAGATGGGAATCAGCTATGCTTTCCAGCAGCCCGTTCGGTTTAAAGGGCTGACCGTGAAGGATCTGATCAGACTGGCAGCGGGAACAAAGCTTTCCGTGGCAGATGCCTGTGAATATCTTTCAGAAGTAGGACTTTGTGCGCGGGATTATATCAACCGCGAAGTGAATGCCAGCCTGTCAGGCGGTGAACTGAAGCGTATTGAAATCGCCATGATCCTTGCAAGGAGTACGAAGCTTTCCGTTTTCGATGAACCGGAAGCTGGCATCGATCTGTGGAGCTTTAACAATCTGATCAAGGTTTTTGAAAACATGTATGAGAAAATCAACGGTTCGATTCTGATCATTTCCCATCAGGAAAGAATCCTCAATATCGCAGACAAGATCATTATGCTTGCAGATGGGGAAGTAAAAGCTGTAGGTACGAAGGAAGAAGTTCTTCCTGATCTGCTCGGCGGCGGAGTCTGTAGAAAAATCGTTCAGTAGTATGACTCACACTGAGTATTGATGTGAGACATAGTCATATAACAGATGAGATAAAGGAGATGTTTTCATGGATGCAATTCAGATGAATCTGCTGGAGCAGGTTGCAGGCCTGCATGAAATTCCCGCAGGTGCTTATAATCTTAGAGTAAACGGCAAGGCGGAGGGTAGAAATTCTTCTGCGAATATTGATATTGTTCCCAAGGAGGACAAGCCCGGTATTGATATTATTGTAAAACCGGGAACAAAAAAGGAAAGTGTTCATATTCCGGTGCTTTTGAGCCAGACAGGTCTTCATGATCTGGTGTACAATGATTTCTTTATCGGTGATGACTGCGATATTACCATCGTAGCAGGCTGCGGTATTCACAATGACGGCAGCAAGACAACCAGCCACGAGGGTATTCACAGCTTCCATCTGGGTAAAAATGCGCGCCTGAAATATGTGGAAAAGCATTACGGCAAAGGCGACGGTATGGGCGACAATGTGATGAATCCCACGACGATCTGTGAGCTGGGTGAAAACAGCTACATGGAGATGGAAACGGTACAGATCCGCGGTATTGATTCCACAAAGCGTGTTACTAAAGCGAAGCTGGAGGAAGGCGCTACACTGATCATTAAGGAATCCATCATGACCCACGGAAAACAGTTTGCAGAAACTGATTTCTCCGTTGATCTGGACGGAGAGAACTCCAGCGCACACGTAACTTCACGTTCCGTAGCCAGAGATAAATCACATCAGCTGTTTATTTCCCATGTGAACGGCAATAATAAATGTGCCGGTCATACAGAATGTGATGCCATTATTATGGATGATGCCAGCGTAAGTGCGGTACCGGAGATTTCGGCCAATCATCTGGAAGCCAGCCTGATTCACGAAGCGGCAATCGGCAAGATCGCAGGTGAGCAGCTGACCAAGCTGATGACACTGGGGCTGACGGAAAAAGAGGCAGAAGAAGAGATTATTAATGGATTTTTGAAGTAGTTTTCCGGGCTGCGGGGTGCAGTCGGGGTTGGATAAAA
>JAQYDI010000175.1 GCA_028724245.1 Lachnospiraceae bacterium | reverse complement strand
CATCAATCTGCCGGTTGATACGAAAGCTGTGGATGAAGTGGAAGAAGAATTCGGCAGTGCGCAGGGACTGACGAAAAAGCAGCTGGTGACGCTGGATTTGTCCTATACGCTTGATGCAGCCGGAAGTGAAACGACGCAGGATGGTACAGCTGATGAAGAAGAGGGACAGGGCAGTACTGCAGGCGGCGAAACGGTGCAGGGAGATACAGCTGATGAAGAAACCCTGCAGGATGATATTCTGTCAGAGGAGAATATGCTGTCGCAGAATGATATTGCCAACATGACCAAGATACAGGTTTATTATGCATCAGGGGATCTGGATCTGGTGATTGCCCCGGAAGCAGTATTTGATTATCTGGAGGAACGGGAATACTCATATCGGGATCTGGGAGAGGTTCTGGGAGAGGAATTTATTGCAGGACTTGATCAGGAGCAGCTTCGATATTCGGAAGATGCAGACGGCAATGAGGTGGTTACCGGAATTTCTCTGGAAGAAACGGATTTTCTGAAAAAAATCTGTCCGGAAGCGGCAGAGGCTGAGAAAGCAGATGGTGAAAAGATATATGCCGGCGTTTTCTACAGTGCTGCCAATGCAGATCACGCAGCTGCATTTCTGCAGTATGTGCTGGAACAGTAGAAGGATGTTGAATCAAACCGTGTTAAACTGCGGGCTGCAGCCTGTTGTTTAACACGGTTACTTTTTTAAAATAATGGTAACTGTTCAGAGCCAACCTCAAAACACTGTGTGTTTCCTCGGTGTGGCGTATCCGCCAAATAGATTTATTCCGCTGTATATGCGTTTCGCAGAAGCTCGATTTCCCGGGCATATCCGGGCAGTTCGTTGGGGGTTTCCAGATAGAAGGGAAGGTGGCACAGCAGCGGGTGATTAATGACGCGAACCAGCGCCTCTATACCGATGCAGCCTTCACCGATTTTTTCATGACGGTCTTTATGGCTGCCGCAGGGATTTTTACTGTCATTGAGATGGATCGCCTTCAGCCGCTCGATGCCGATGATCCGGTCAAATTCGTCCAGCACATGATCCAGTTGATTTATGATATCGTAGCCCCCGTCGTGGACGTGGCAGGTATCAAGGCAGATACCCATTTTATCTTTCAGTTCCACCCGGTCGATGATGGCGGCCAGCTCTTCAAAACTGCGTCCTACTTCACTGCCTTTTCCGGCCATGGTTTCCAGCAGAACCGTAGTGTGCTGATCTGGTTTTAAAATGGAATTGAGCATGTCGGCAATCATCTCAATACCGGCTTCGGCGCCCTGTTTGACATGGCTGCCGGGATGAAAATTGTAAAGATTGCCGGGGAGATATTCCATACGGGCCAGATCATCTGCCATGGTGTCACGCGCCAGTTCACGCAGTGCAGGATCTGCGGAGCAGGCATTCAATATATAGGGAGCGTGGCAGAGCAGCGTGCCGAAATGATTTTCCTCACAGATCTGCCGGAAAGCGGCAACGTCCTTTTCATCTATGGCTTTTGCCTTTGTTCCCCGCGGATTACGGGAGAAAAACTGAAGCGTATTGGCACCGATTTTTAAAGCATCCTTTCCCATGGCGGCATAGCCTTTGGAAACGGAGAGATGAGATCCTATGGTAAGCATAAAAAAGTTTCCTTTCTATTTATTTGAGTTTCATAATATTTTTTCTTTTGTTGTCATAGGCGAAACCTCACTTCCTCGCGTGCCTCATAGGGGTATAGGAGGTGGGTAGTTGACTTAAGTCACGTTTATTTTACCATAAAAAAGGAGAGAATGTACAGAATTCGGGATATTACAGTCATTCTGCCGCCGCAGGCTGCTTTTTCCCCGGCAATAAATTCTGAACAGTACATGGAGAGGCGTATAATAATTTCACAATTGTTAACTTTAGATCAGAAATAGGTTTACAAGTGTGAAAGAGTGTGATACAATGCCATCTGTCAACTGATAAGATACAATAAGTTGACAATTGAACAGTTACAAAATATGAAGAAATAGTATGAGGTACATTATGAAAGAAACATCTGCTGCTAAAAAATCTTCTGCTTCCAT
>JAQYDI010000174.1 GCA_028724245.1 Lachnospiraceae bacterium | reverse complement strand
GGTCAGGTTCTGCGCTTTCATTGCTTCCATTACTGAATTGATTCTTCTTTCGTTCATACCAATCTGCCTCCCTGTTATCGAATCACCTGAATCATACCAGAAAAAAAGGAAAATATCAATCAATCCTGAACAGTGCAGTGCATCTTTGCTGCTGCTTCCCTCCAGGGAACCACATAGCCTGCCCCGTGGGAACAGAATACAGAGCCTGCAGGATTATCAAGATCCAGCTCCGGCCTGTAGCCGGAGGCTTCTATAACCTCCTCTGCATTGTGACAGGGGCGATATCCTGACATGATGAACTGAACACTGCCGCGTCCTCCGGTGTAAGCGGCGATCTCCATGGGATAATCCATAAAACAGGCCACAGGCCCGTCTCCTTTCAGTACCGCCATCTCTCCATCCAGTTCAAAGGGTTCAAAATGACCGTTTCTTTTCTGGATATCCGACATGGCTCTTCCGATCTCCCCGGATGGCACGATCATGGTAAATTCATACCACGGTTCCAGCAAAACAACTTCCCCTTTCTCCCGTGCCTGCATCAGACCGTGCCGAATGGCCCGGTAAACGGCTTCCCGAAAATCACCGCCCTCCGTATGCTTCAGATGGGAGCGCCCGGTGATCAGTGTGAATTTCACATCAGTCAGAGGAGAACCGGTCAGTACGCCCCTGTGCTCCCTCTCCGTCACATGAGTCAGGATCAGGCGCTGAAAATTCAGATCCAGCACATCTGTACTGCAGACATTGTCCGTCTCTATACCCCTTCCTGCAGGCAGCGGCTCCATAAGAAGATGCGCCTCCGCATAGTGACGGAGCGGTTCATAATGACCGCTGCCCAGAACTTTTTTACTGATGGTCTCCTTATACAGAATCCTGCATGGCCCAAACTCCAGCTTCAGTCCGAATCTGGTTTCAAACTGATACTTCAGGATCTCCAGCTGAATCGGGCCCATAATATGTACCTGAATCTCCTTCAGCCGATCATCCCGGTAAACCTTCAGAGCCGGTTCTTCCTCTTCCAGAATACGGAAAAGCCCCAGCAGCTTTTTCTCATCACAGCCCTGCGGAACTACAGCCGCAGCTGTCAGCACCGGTTCCGTAGCATAAATGCATTCTGTTCTGTCGGCTCCAAGCCCGTCTCCCGGACGGGTCTGCGACAGACCTGATGCTGCGCAGATCATCCCCGGCACCGCCTGTGATATGGTTTGAAATCTGCCTCCGTGATACAATCTGAGCTGATTGATTTTTTCCTCTTTCAGAGGATTCCCGTAAGCAGCCACATCCTTTACCTTCAGCGAACCTCCGGTCACCTTGAAAAAGGTAAGCCTCTCTCCCTGTGCATCATGCAGAATTTTATACACCCGGCCGGAAAATGCCCCTTTCTCCTGATAATGGCAGTCAGGCATCAGGCAGGACAGCCCCGCAAGAAGTTCCTTTATTCCCTGTCTCTGCAGAGCAGACCCTCTGAAACACGGGAAAATCTTCCGCTGCCCAAACAACTCCCTTACAGCCTGAAGCCAGTCTTCCGGACTGTAATCCTCTTCCAGAAAATGCTCCATCAGTTCCTCATCGCATAAAGCGATTTCTTCCAGAATATCATCTGAAAAAATGCCGCCTGGAGCAATATCATCTGAAGAAACATTAGAAATACTATCTGAAGAGAAATCCACGATCTGCTCTGAAAGCCTGCCCTTCATCTGCTCTAAAAGTGCCTCTTTTCCTACGGTATCCCGATCCATCTTATTCAAAAACAGGATCACGGGAATCTGATACCGTTCCAGCAGCCTCCATATGTTCTCCGTATGTCCCTGAACACCATCTGTCCCGCTGACCACCAGGATCGCTGCATCCATCACACTCATGGCCCGCTCCATCTCCGGCGTAAAATCCACATGCCCGGGCGTATCCACCAGTGTGCAGTGATACCGCCTCCGCTCCTTTCCGTCTGCTTCCGGATTCTCTTTTCGGTCCGCTTCCTGTCTTTCTTCCGGCCCTTCCAGTTCAAACTGTGCCTGCTTTGAAAAAATCGTAATTCCTCTGCTGCGTTCCATCTCATCATCATCCAGAAAACAGTTTTTATGATCTACACGACCAAAACTGCGAATTGTCCCCGTCTCATACAGAATCGCTTCTGTCAGCGTTGTCTTGCCTGCATCCGCATGTGCCATAATACCGAGAACGATATGATCTGTCTGTCCCACTTTTATAACTCCATCCTGTTCTTTATTCATCTGAATCAGGGAGCAGCCCCGCGTCTTTCCCGCAAAACTGCTCCCCTCACCTGTAAATTCACATAAAACATCTGCTGGCCGCAGAATACTGCATGCAGCATGACTTCCTGTTACTGCTTTTTCAGATATGCCGAAATACTGTCCCACACTTCATCATTGTCCATGCCGATTCTCCAGAAAGCGACTCCGGCCACAGAATACCCGGAAACCACATCCAGTTTAGCCTCCAATGACCGGACATCTTCGATCCAGATTCTCTGCTTTCCATGCTCCAGCGGGATCTCAACGTAATATTGCCCGATACTTTCATCCCACTCCGGGGAAACACCGGCCTTTTTCACCAGCTTATCCACCTCATCCATGGAAACAGCCACAGAATCCAGAGAATATCTTTCATACTCGGAATTGCCGTCCTGACGGATCTCAGCACCTGAAGCGACATACTGTTCCGGTATCTCCGTCCAGACCCTTGTGTAAAACGGCAGGCCGCTGATGATTTTTTCTGCCGGAACCATCTCCAGAGCCGCTTTGATTCCATTCTCCACATAGGGCAGCGAAGCTACAGAACCGGCCTCCGATCCCTGCCAGTGTTCATCATACCCCATGAGAATCACATAATCCGCCAGACGTCCCTGCTCCGCCATGTCATAGCAGTATTTGACAAATGTGGGGTTCGCATTGTCCACAGAAAGAACAAGTCCTTCTTCCCTGCACCGGATGGACAGTTCCCGCAGAAACTGGATAAAATCAACTCCGCAGGAATCTGTTATATACTCAAAATCCACATTGATTCCGTCTGCATTGACTTCTTTCACATCTGAAATCATACGATCCACAAGCTTCTGCCGGACAGAATTTTTGCCCAGTACCTGTCCGATGCTCATGTTCTCGTTGAAATCATCGATCAGAACCCACACTTCCATGCCTTTCTCATGTGCTTTTCTTACATAATCCGCACTGGCAAGATTCCTGTAGGATCCCTCATTGTCCGTCAGAGCAAACCACGCCGGAGAAATCACATTGATGCCTTGTGTATCGGCTGTCAGAGCATCCAGCTGCCTGTTGCCGGATGAGTTCTCCATATCATGCCATGCCAGACAGATGGGCTCATCCCTCCTGATGCTGGTGTACTCCGGTTCTTCCTTCACAGATTCGATCTCCACAGTTTCTTTCTCATCCTGATTCAGATACTTCATAAGCATATATCCGACAAAACCATCTTCTGTACGGACTTTCGCCCATTTGCTGTGCTCGGTAAGCACACGAACCCTGCTGTCCGGCAAAACCTCCGTCAGCACAGCGCTTTTAAAGCCTCCCAGCACACGCACCTGTGTGTCCTCAGCAACGGAAACCTGCTGTATCTCCTGTCCCGCCTTATCGATAAATATACGGTCCGGCTCCTGATATACCGAAATCTGTATATCCAGATATTTCTCCAGGCAGGCTGTTGATAAATACACCTGATCCCCTTCCATGAGCGCCATACTGCTGTCCGAAACGGACTCTTCATGGATCTTCTCCGCATCTGTGAATAGAAGCCTGTCATCCAGTCCATCCCAGTAAAACCGCTTGTCCAGCTCTGATCTGACCAGATCCATGGGAAGATAATATGTCTCCCCCCGTACAACAGCATAATCTTCACACTGCTCATCGTCCACAAAAACAGCAGCTTCCCCGTCTGAAACTCCGAAAAATTCATTCAGATCCGCTTTTTCATCAGTTGCAATCACTGATTCATACACACTGCATCCGGATAGAATAAGCATACTGACCAGCAAAAGCAATATTGTTTTTAATCCTGTTCTCATACCGTACTCCATAACATAAAATTTCCGCTCCGGAAATAAAAGCAGATATGTCCTCACATATTCCGAAGCCGGGTAATATCCTGTCAGGTCCAGTATAACATATTACTTTCCATTGCACAAATTAAGATATATAAAATAGACTCAACTGTTCAGAAGCAGCCTGGCATGTCCCAGACTAACTACCGGCCTGACTCTGAACCGTTACAACTCGGGACAGATACTCCTGCAGATCCAAAGCCTGCTTCCTGCAGGTATATATCTATTTATCTGTGCACTGTTCAATATTGCACTGCTTTTCAGCATCATACCCGTATCATCCCGGCAGCATATCAGAATCCTCTTTCGTACTGTTCAGCATCTTATTCATCGCTTTCTGATCTTATCAAAATGTATCTCTACCAGCCTTCCGCTTTCATCCAGTACATAATCTCCCATATAAGAACCGCACTCGCGGATACAGCAGACACTGGCAATCCGCTCCGAAGATGCTTTTCTTCCGGAAAGCCTGAGTGTAATCCCCTGCTCATTGTAAGCTTCCAGATCTCCCTTCATCCTCTCATATGTCTCCATATCTCTCTCCTGACAGTTCCTTCTGTACGAAACATCACCGGAAGAATACCTGCTCCTTTTCATCCAATCTCCTCCAAAACAAACTATGTGATAAACTTTAATCCCCCGGCAGGCTGCCACAAGAACGATACCTGCCTTTTCTGTGCCATGGCTGAACTGCTGAGTGACGGATCACCCGGCCGCAGGACAGATTGTCTGTGGAAAAGGACAAAACGGGCAGTTTCTCATTTGCATGCATTCTGCCGCAGGAAGCTGTTCCTGCAATACAATTCTGCCTGAACTCCTTTCTTTTATATTCAGCTTCCATAGTCCGACTATATCATAAATCTTATATGTTGTCAAATTATTTTTATAGTCTTTTTATGCTTTTAACAGTATTCCTCTCATTTCCTTTGCATTCCTGATAAAGATACGTTATAATAGAATGGATTTATCTTATGCAGCCTGCTTTGGATTTTTTTGATGATACAGATCCCGGCAGATCCGGCATACATATTTTCCCTGATAAATCATCTTATTTGTGTAACGGTTCCCATACCTGCTGTATAAATTATCAGCCTTCGAACTGTTACCGATTTGTATTGAAAGGAGACACTGTATGCATATTGAAAAAATCAATGATAATCAGATCAAATGCATCCTGTCCCAGCGCGACCTGCTTTCCAGAGAACTGGACCTGAGCGAACTCGCATACGGAACAGAAAAGGCCCGTTCCCTTTTCCGCGAGATGATCGAACAGGCGCATCATGATTTTGGCTTTGAAGCAGAAAACACACCCCTGATGGTAGAAGCAATTCCCGTTTCCAGGGACAGCATTATACTGATTATTACACGAATGGATAACCCGGACGAGCTGGATACAAGATTTTCCCGATTCAGCTCCATGGCAGGTGATGATATAGCAATGGAAGAAGACAATGATTTTTCAGACGGAGCCGATGATATTCTCGATCTGTTCCGCTCCATTGCAGACAAAACTCAGGACAACTTTACTGCTGATGGCAGCGAAGAACTGCTTTTCCGGAGCGATGATACTGCTCCATTGTGTGACCCCGACCATTCGGAATCTGCCGAAGCGGAATCTGACAGACCGATCAATCTGATGAGGATCTATTCCTTTGATAATCTGGATGATCTTCTGACGATTTCCGGTATCCTCCATTCCATTTACAATGGTGTGAATTCCTTGTATAAGGACCCTGTTTCTTCCCGCTATTATCTGGTCATTTATCAGTCTCAGCATACTCCTGCAGATTTTAATAAAGTCTGCAATCTTATTTCCGAGTATGGGCAGCGTGAAAAAGGTACCTGTGCCAGAGAAGCATATTATGCAGAGCATTACAGCTGCATCGTGTCACAGACCGCACTGCAGCGTCTGTATCTGTTTTAAAAAGACGTAACTGTACCAAACCAGCCTCGAAAACATTTTGTGTTTTCCCGGTGTGGCGTATCCGCCGCAGTGCGATCCCCCGCGGAGCTTTTTTAAACAAAAAAAGCCGAAATTCTTTTTATCCGGAATTTCGGCTTTTCTCATATCCTGCTGCTGACGATCACTGCTCCGTTTCTGCAGAACCGTGTATTCTGTATAAATCAGGCAACTGTTCAACCCTTTGTTGCAAGATACTTGTTGATCATGTTTACAAGCGGATCAACGTCCATACCATGAACCATGGCAGCTTCTTCCAGTGATTCCATTGCAGATGAGGGACAGCCTACGCAATGCATGCCTGCGCTCATAAGAATTGCAATGATGCCGGGATCGATCTGAACCAGATCACCGATCAGAATACTTTTATCTACCTGTTTAGCCATAATATATGCCTCCTCGATTCGTTTTCGTTATACTCAGCTAATTATATTACAATCAGGAATTTTATGCAACAGAAAAGATTTCCACTTGCAATATCTCAGATGATGTATTACAATGAACTCAGATGACGCGGGATGTCTGCCCGCTGCATGAATTTTAAAAGGAGGTCTTTCATTATGGCATATGTAATTACTGACGATTGCGTAAGCTGCGGTACTTGCGCAGACGCATGTCCCAACGAAGCTATTGCAGAAGGCGATGGCAAATATGTAATCAACGCTGATGACTGTCTGGAATGCGGCAGCTGTGTTGACGAATGTCCTAACGACGCTATCAAAGAAGAATAATTTCTTATCATCGGTACATAGCAGGCTCATATGAGCTGATCGCGGTATACGAAAGACAAACAAAGGAGACTGCAGGATGTTCTCATCCCCGCAGTCTCTTTTTGTTATCGTACAGAGCCCGGAAGATTTCTTCTATCTTTTCTCAAAACCTTCTGTATTTTTTTCTCCGTCTCTTTCTCCCGAACAGTCCCGGACTTCTGGCGGCAGCAGCTTCATACCGTGCCCGGTTGCCCTGCTGTATGGCGCGTATGGACTCGTCCAGCTTCCGAAACCGTTCCTCCTGCCTGCTTTCCGAAGAATTCATCATCCTTTCAATTTCCATAATCAGATCTTTCTCCACCCGACTGCTGATATCCTTTGCCAGACCGGGATTATTACAGATCATGGCCTGGGCCACAATACGGGTCACAACTTCCTGAAACTGATTCATACGCTTTTCTCTTTCCTCTGCATCCGCAGCCGACGCTGCCGGTGCCGTCTGACCTGCCGGATTCCATATCTGTTCTTTCGGAGTACGAATCTGTTCTTTCGAATCAAACATCTGCTCTGATAAATTTCCCATCTGCTCTGACGGATTCTGCACCCACTCCGCCGCATCCTGCGCCTGTATTTCCGATATACGGGCCAACGGCCCTTTGGGTGCTCTGTCAGGAGCAGTCCCCGGTATTTCCATGGGAGCCGGTTCCGGCAATACAGCCGGCCCGGTTGCCGGCGCTTCGGAAGGATCAGTTGAGGGATTTTCCGCAGGAGCGTCCCCCGGTACACGGGTCGGGGTCTGAATTCTGGCCGGACCGGGAGCAGATATCTCCCTCTGTTCCCTTCTCAGAGGGATTTCTGTAATCGGTGTTTCCGGCGGTTCTTCACCGGAAAGAATAGCACGAATCGCCCTGAGCTGATATCCTCTCTCCTTCATATCCTTAATCTGGCTGAAGATCCTGAGATGTTCTTCTGTATAGTAACGGTGTCCCATTTCATTTCGTGGAATGATCATACCGAGTTCTTCTTCCCAGTAACGAAGTACGTGGGCTTCTACCGCCAGAAGACGGGAAGCCTCAGAAATCTGATAATGATATTCGCTCATCTCTGTCCCCTTTCGAAGTCACTGTCCGGCCGCGGCCCGCTGCATCCGCAGGCTTATGGACGGACTGATACACTCTTCTTTCTGAGTATAACATAAATGAGCGTCTCATTTTCCGGTCTCTGAGGCTCCTTTTAAAATTTATTTTGCTAAATTGGCAAATTTTGTATATTCCGGTAACCATGCAAGCTTGATCGTGCCCGTGGGGCCGTTACGCTGCTTGGCTATGATGATTTCCGATACGTTTTTTTCATCCGTATCTTTATTGTAATAATCGTCACGGTAAATAAACATGACAACGTCGGCATCCTGTTCGATGGCACCGGATTCACGCAGGTCGGAAAGCATGGGTCTGTGATCGTTTCTCGTCTCACAGGCACGGCTCAGCTGGGACAACGCGATCACCGGACAGTCGATTTCACGGGCCAGTGCTTTCAGGGACCGGGAAATCTCCGAAATCTCCTGCTGGCGGTTGTCACCGTTTTTACCGGAACCGGACATCAGCTGAAGATAATCGATCATCACCAGCTTCAGGTCAAATTCCAGCTTGAACTTTCTGCATTTGCTGCGCAGTTCACTGACGGAAATACCGGGCGTATCATCGATGATCAGTTTAGAAGTACCGATATTGCCGGCACTCTCCACCAGTTTCTCCCAATCCCCCTCTGAAAGTCTGCCGTTACGCATATTCTGGGAATCCACATTGGCATCCATTGCCAGCATACGGTTGACCAGCTGCTCCTTTGACATTTCAAGACTGAAAATGGCACAGCATTTTTCCTGACGGATCGCCACATTATGGGCAATATTCAGTACAAAAGCAGTCTTGCCCATGGAAGGACGGGCTGCAATCAGCACCAGATCAGACGGCTGAAGGCCTGAAGTCTGATAATCCAGATCGGTAAATCCCATGGGAATGCCGGTAACCGCATCCCGGTTCCGGGAAGCGATTTCAATCTTGTCAAGTGCATTGAGAACCACCTGACGGATAGGAACAAAATCACCGGAATTTCTCGTTTTCAGCAATTCAAAGACAGAACGTTCCGTTTCCTCCAGAATTGCATCAGCGCTTTCCTTTCCCTGATAACAGAGGCCGTTGATGGTATCGTTGATTCTGATCACCTTCCGCAGCAATGCCTTCTCATATACGATCTGCGCATACTGCTTCACATTGGCGGAGGTAATGAAGCCCAGCATCAGTTCCCTTACAAATTCAAGACTGGCTGTCTCCGGCGATACATCCTTTTCCTTCAGGCGGTTCTGCACAGTCACCATATCAACCGGCTCCCCCTGATTCACCAGTTCCACCATACACTCAAATACAACGCCGTACTGGCGGTTGTAAAAGTCATCTCCCGTCAGTATTTCCGATGCGGAAATCACCGCATCGCGGTCCATCAGCATGGCGGCAATTACAGACCGCTCGGCCTCCGCGCTGTTGGGCGGAATCCGTTTGATTACCTCTTCATCCATTTATCACTTCATCCATTCTATCGTTTCATGTACTGCAGCGTTCTCTTGTAATTCAGAGATACCATTACTGTTTCTCGGAAACATGTACTTTGAATTCGCCGACTACGTCCTTGTGCAGTCTGATCTTAATGATGTGCATGCCGCAGGTTTTCAGCGGTTCGTCGATCATCAGCTTTTTCTTGTCGATTACAAGATTCTTCTGGGTTTTTGCTGCTGCAACAATTTCTTTGGCAGAAATGGAACCGAATACTCTGCCGCCTTCTCCGGTCTTCACCTGCAGTTCAATCGTTACATCCTTCAGGCTTTCAGCCAGGGCTTTTGCATCGGCCAGTTCCTGAGCTGCCTGTCTGTCTTCCTTCTGTTTCTGCAGCTTCATATTGTTCATATTGGTGTTGTTGGCTTCCACACCCAGCTTTTTGGGAAGAATATAATTTCTTGCGTATCCGTCATTCACATCAACCAGCTGTCCTTTTTTACCAAGGGATTTTACATCCTGCAATAATATTACTTTCATTGATAATTACTCCTTCTAGATTGCTCCTTCTTCTGTCATATCATGTAACGTTACCTTTACGTATTCCATGGCTTCCTCAATGGTACAGCCCGTCATCTGGGCTCCCGCCATGGTACCGTGTCCGCCGCCGCCCAGACGTTCCATAATAATCTGGACATTGACACTGTCAATGGAACGGGCACTGAGGTAAATTTTATTATTATAGGCGGTCAGCACAATGGAGGCCTCCACACCTTTAATATCCAGCAATTCATTGGCCGCCTGCGCTCCTGCAATAGTGGGACTTTCCAGACCTTCGGAAGGGCAGGTGCTCAGGGCAAATTTGCCCAGATAGATCTCTGCACAGCGCACCGCTTCCGCCCTCGCCTTGTACTCCTCCATATTATCCCGGAACAGCTTGCGCACACGGACCGTATCGGCACCGCCCCTGCGCAGGAAAGCCGCCGCTTCAAATGTTCTGACGCCGGTTTTATTCATAAAATTATTGGTATCCATCACAATACCGGCATACATGGCATCCGCTTCATCTACCTTCATCTTGATATTGTCCCCGATATACTGCAGAATCTCCACAACCATCTCACAGGCGGAAGATGCATAGGGCTCCACATAATCCAGTACTGCATGGGTAATACTGTCATTGGAACGTCTGTGATGATCGATCACCACCACACTGGAAGACATCTCAAGAAGCTCCGGACACTCCGTATAGCTTCCTCTATTGGTATCTACGATGATCAGCAGCGTATTGTCCGACATCATCTCTTCCGCTGCTTCTCCGTTAATAAACATATTTACTCCGGCACCGGCTGCCGCATTGAGCCGCTCCACCACCGGACGGACAGAGCTGCTGATCTCATTCAGTACGATATGAACCCGTTTGCCCTGTGAAGAGGCAATCCGGTAGACACCCACCGACGCCCCGATGGCATCCAGATCAGGCATCTTATGCGCCATGATCAGCACATTATCGTTGTTCATCAGCAGTTCTTTCAACGCATGGGCTTTTACCCTTGCCTTAACTCTCGTGGTTCTGGAAACAGTCTGGGCGCTTCCTCCAATGTACTCGATATCATCACCGGACTTGATGGCCACCTGATCGCCGCCGCGTCCCAGAGCCATCTCAACAGCTGTACGGCTGTATTCATAGCGCGTCTCATAGGAACCTTCACCCATACCAAGACCGATACTCATGGTAATGTGCTGATCATTGCCGATTTTGATATCCCTGATCTCATCCAGAATATAAAATCTGTCCGCTTTCATATTCTCCACATTCTTCTGAGGCAGCACCAGGAAATACTTATCCCGTTCGATCTTCTTGACGATTCCGCCCATCTGTGAAAAATATTTTGTAACCTTACGGTCAATGTGAGCTATGATCAGCGCGATTCTGACTTCCTCTACCTGTCCTACGATTTCTTCGTAATTGTCCAGATAAGCCATCCCCACAACCATCCGCTGTTCCTTGATCTCCTGATCCATCCGTATGATATCGGTTTCATCGGTCATGCACATGGCAAACAGATTGCTGTCTTCACTCTCCTCCATCCCTTCAGGCGTCACGATTTTGTAAAAAGAAAGCTTATAATACTGTTCCCCGTAAATGATATGGTACGCTTTTTCCGTCATGTCATTCATATCTGCTTTCTTCAGTTCCGGAAACAGGGAATGAATGTTCCGAAAACGCGCCAGTTCCATGGGACAGATCCGGCTGAAAGCGTAATTGACCCAGAAAATCTTGCCTTTCTCATCCACCAGCGCATAGGGAAACGGAAGTTCCTGCATCAGCTGATACTGCACCTGAGACTGTTCCAGATTATCTGTAATCAGCACACGCCGCAGCTCACCTCTGCGGTAAATATAAATCCACAGCAGGGGAGCCAGCAGAATCAGGCCAAAAATCAGGAGAATCAGACCCGCCCGCACACTGACTGCCCAGACACATATGTTCATAAGCAGAAACAGAAAAAGCTGCAGCATCAGAAAAAGCCGCACGCCTTTCAGGCTCTTTATCAGTTTATTTATCTTTATCTTCATATTCATCTGCTCCTCTGTTACTACAGAAAACATTACAAGACGGACTGAATCGTCGGCCCGCCTGCTTTACTTTGGGCAGAGCCCCATATGCAGACTCTGCCCTTCTTTGCACATTATATCATCTAACAGCCCGGTTGAAAAGAGTGGAACGAACCGTGTTTTTTAATAAAATTTTCATTGGTTTTTTCTTCATTTAGCATTATACTATAGATGGACTGTCCCCGCACAGAAATATTTGGATGGGAATCACAGACTCTGTTTTTCAGAGCCGGACATATCCCTATCAGACACGGAGGAAAGAAATCTATGGAAGAACTGGCAGCTGATAACCTTCAGCAATATTTAAAAGAGATTGGAAAGTATCCCCGCCTTGACAGTGAGAGAACCCGCTATCTCGTCTCACGTAAGGATTTCGATCCCGCCGCAAGAGAGGAACTGATCAACTGCAACCTGAGACTCGTTGTCTATGTGGTAAAGTACACCAACCGGAAAGGGATGGATTTCATGGATCTTGTCATGGCCGGCAATGAATCCCTGATCCACGGCATCGACCTGTTCAAAGCCGAGTTCAATACGGAGCTGAGTACATACGTGGTTCCCTGGATCAAGCAGGCAGTCCACCGGGCCATCGCCAATCAGAGCCGCATCATCCGTATTCCGCTGGAAACCTCCAACCTGATCGACAAGCTTCATATTTACATAAGTAATTATAAACGGGATCACGGAACCGAACCTTCCGACGAAGACTGCGCCGATCATCTGCATATCAGTGTGAAAAAAGTCAAAAACCTGAAAAACTGGTCACAGCCCACCATGTCCATCGATATTGCACTGAGCAGCGATGAAAAAGACAGCAAATCTCTGGGGGATCTGATCCCCGCCTCAGACGGAAGCTCCGCTGCTGTCCCCGGATCAGAACCCGGGATCGATACCATCAGCCAGCTGGTGGAACATGAAGCGCTTCTGGATGCGCTGAAAGTTCTGACCGGCAGAGAGAAACTGGTCATCGCCAGACGTTTCGGTTTCGGAGGTACCGACATCTGGACACTGGATCAGGTCGCCGACGAATTATGCATCACAAAGGAAGCTGTACGGCAGATCCAGATCCGCGCTCTGAAGAAACTGAAGGCTGCTATGGAAGGAACCTGAACTGCGCAGCAGATATTATAAATCCCCGGAAGCAACGGCACTGCATCGCTGCTTCCGGGGATTTGTTTTATTCTCTGCAGCTGTTCAGCTGCGATTTTTTAATCAGTTGTTCATCCATATCGGGAATGAATGTTTCTATTTGCTGCTTATGTAAACAATCTTATAAAATCTGCTGTATGCAGACTGATAAGCTGCCAGTGTACTGTAACGTCCTGAGCAGTCATTTACTGTAAAATTGGACGCAGACAGGGAATTGCTGTTTTTATTGTATCCGGTGACCAGAACCCAGTGCTGTTTGCCCGCCGGTGTAAATCCTCCCACCAGTACCGGATTGCCGCTGCTTAACTGTTTGTATATCACGGACAGATAATCGGATCCGCTGTAGGCTCTGCTGCCGCCCGGCCAGTAAACATTGCCGCCGCTGTCGAAACTCAGTTTCTTCAGCATATCTGCAGGCGTCACCTGACTGCCGCTGAGATAAGTCTCTATCTGAGCCAGCCCACAGACTACACAGCCGCTCTGTGCAATCGTCGCTGAAGATTTGCCCAGCTTCAAACCTGACCAGCGTGAATCAAACTGAGAATACAGCGGTACATCAAGCATAACTTTGGGGTATGCATAGCCCGGTGCGGAAGAAGTGCTGCCTCCGCCTGAGGAAGTGTTTTCCGAACCTTCAGGCAGCACAATGTAAGATGCATACACATATCCGCTTTTTCCATTATACTCCGCCGCATACCAGCTGGAATTGTACTTCCCGGTAATCCGGATGCTGCTTCCTCTGGGGATCTTTGCCAGTATACCCGACGACGTCGTTGCTTTCTGACGCAGATTCAGAGGAACCGTACCATTTGTCACTTTTGCGGTAACCGGATAAGTAACTGTGTCTCCCGCCAGTTTCAGGTACCTGCCATATACATAGCCTGATTTACCTGACCCGTAGCTGATCTTGTACCAGCTGCCCGAACTTCCTGTCACTGTTACAGTTGTACCATTATTCAGACTGGTAATGACCCTGTAACTGGTAGAAGGACCTGTCCGCACATTCAATCTGGCACCGTGCGTTGTAACAACACCTTTCGATGTTGCCGCACTGGAATACCCCGAAAAACCGCAGAAGCCGGCAACTGTGATCAGAACCGCCAGCGCCAGAGCTGTCAGACGTTGAATCCTTCTCTTTCTTTTTTTGCTCTCACTCATCTTTTTACATTGCTTTACCTTTCCTTATATTACAGCTGATAAGGTCAGCTGTTAAAAACCTGAAAATCTCTGTCCGAAGCCGGCCGCCAAAACACGCCTGTTGATCAGCATGGAACATACCGGCTCTGAACAAAAAATAATATGCAGGAACTGATACTGTATAAAACGCTTTTCCGCAGAAAATAGTTACAGATTTCCCTGCATATTTTCAATTTATTGGTTATATCATTGCATTTATAGTTAATTTTTTATCTATATTTTGTGTAAACAACATACCATACTTTTTATTTTCTGTAAATACAGAGTTTTGTGTTTTTATCAATAATTTCACCAACCCCATCAGCTGCTGTTTTGCAGCGCCGTTTTCCTGATCTACTTCCAAATTTTACTGTTTATTTTTATGAAAATTGTGTGGATTTTACATTGTCCCATTATACTCTTTATTACTGAGAGCTCACAGAAAAAACATACGGTATCAACCCGGAGCAATTCTCCAAAACATACCTGAACAAATTTGAAAGGAGCCTGATTATGAAATTCAGAAAATTAACAGCTGCAGCATTAACATGTATGATGTGCATTGCTTTACCCATGACTTCACTTGCTGCAAATACAACAGAATTCACATTTGTTGATAAAAATGAACCGACTTATACAATTACGATTCCCTCAACTCTGGAGCTTGAGAAAGATGGAAGTGAACTGAATATCACAGCTTCCGATGTTGCCTATCTCGACGGTAAAAAGATTTCTGTTACCATTGCCGGAACAGATTATTACCGTAACCAGATGGTACTGGAAGGAGAAACATCTTCCGGCCCCCGCACATCTATCCGTTACCAGATTATAAAAGGGGACGAAGTCATTGAAACAACCGGCGGTAAAGATCAGGTCAATGGCGTTGAACTGGCATCTTTTACAGAAAACGGAACAGCTTCTTTAATTGTAAAACCGGTTATCACCTCTACAACACAAAAAGATGTGTTATATAAAGGCAGCATCACATACGGTATTGCACTTACAGATACTGCTGATCCGGAAGAATAATAAGAATTTTTCCTGAAGGAGAAAGGAATCATGGCAAACAAAAATCGTATACATATTGCCATTCTCACAGGCATTATCATTATTTTATGTATTGCTCTGGGAGTTTTATGGAACAAAAGTAATACAGATTCCCCGGCATCCGGTATGGGACTGGTTCTGGATGATAATGCATCAGACTGGGAAGAATCTTCGGATGATTCTGTTTCAAAAGGTATTCAGATTCCGGGATACGGAACAATTACCGTCAAATCAGGGGCAGAAAAAATGGAAATGTCTCTGGTTAATCCGAAAGAGAACCCCTGTTACTTTCAATTTACACTGATTGTTCATACCGATGATGGCGATGTAACTCTTTATCAATCGGATCTTGTAGAACCGGGAAAAGCCATTACAGAATTTGATGTCAGGAATCTTCCCCCGAAAGGTACCTATCAAATGACAGTAGCTGTTAATACATGGTCTTTGGAAAATCCTGAAAGTGCCATGAATGGAGCGGAAGTCTCAACCACACTTCAGGTGATTTAAACCCCGCAGTTCCACAGGCTGTGCCTGTGATTGCAATAAATAATCTACTGTAAAAGGAGGAATCTATCATGAAATTTTTCAAAAAACTCACTGCAGGCCTTTTAACACTGGCGGCCTGCGCATCCATGTCAATGGCAGCATTTGCTGAAGAAGGTACCACTTCATTAAATCTGTTCGTACCTAATGATCCAACCTACACAATTACAATTCCCGCATCCGTAGACCTTTCCGCAACAGAGCCCACAGATATTCCGGTTACTGCAAGTGATGTAAACTATATCCCTGACGGTAAAAAAATCTCTGTCACTTTTGTGAAAGGTACAGGAACCTATGGACGCTTGTACATGACTGCCGATAACCCCAATGGCGGAAAGCAGCTTCTTCATACATTGTACATTAAAGGTACAGAAGATGAATGGAAAAGCGGCGCTCTGGAAAAACAGATCAAAGGAATGGAACTGGCATCTTTTACCGAAGATGGTGTTGAGAACTTCCAGATTAAACCGGCTGCGCTCGTATTTCCCGACTCAACCAATGACAACCTCCGCATTATAAAAGGTGCAAAATATACAGAAACCATGACTTACGGTATCGGCCTGACAGATATCCAGTAAGCCCCGCCCTGTAATATACTCTTTCTGCAGCTGTCCAAAGCCAGGCAGATTTGCACAAAAAATGTGACGAATACTTGCATTCAGGAGCACTTTTTTGTGCAAATCTATTTGGCGGATACACCGTTTATTTTTTTCTGTTCTCCGCTCTCTGCGCCTCTATCTCCGCCAGTACCGCTTCCAGTGCTTTCTCTTCATCCGGCACTTCTTCCGGATACCGGCAGAAGTACTTTGGCCAGCTGCTGTGTTTGAATCCTTCCAGAAGGATCACGTCCACATCGGGAAACATCCTCATCAGAACCGATTCATCCACCTTTTCCGATTCCGGATCCGGCTGTTCCCGGATGACCATCCACCGATTGCCGGAAAATACGGCGCAGCCGCAGGCGCCGGCTTTTCTGTGACGGTAGCTGTCGGTTCCCGGTACATCCGGTTCAAAATCATGCCCGTCATGCTTGATGGTAGCCACCCGGTAACCCATCTCTGTAAGACGTGTCACCAGCTTTACTGTCAAAGTCGTCTTTCCGCTGTTTTTATAACCGGATATCGCAAAGACAGCCGGCTTTTTTTTATTCTCTGTCATGATATTTTTTTCTTATCCCGCAGCCTCTGCTGCCATGATTTTTTCTCATCCCGCAGCTTCTGCTGTCCTGCAGTCTTTTTCACAGCAGTTTCTCTTAATCCACGACCCGCCTTACAGCAGTCTTTTTCACATCTGAAGCAGGCTCTTTTGCTGCATAACCGAGAGCTGCCATACCGTAAACCTCATGATCTTCCGGAATTCCCAGCTCTGTCAGGAAGCTGCGGATCGCAGGCTTATCACAGATTCCCTGCAGCTGATTGATCCATACGGAACCGATTCCCATGGAATGGGCTGCCAGAAAGATGTTTTCCAATGCGCAGGCATTATCTTCTCTTCCGAAAGGGGAATCCTTTCTGTTGGAAGGGATGATCAGCGCCGCAGGGCGGTACATATCATACTGTTCGCGTCCCAGCTCTTCCCGGATCAGCGCAGCCAGTTCCTGAATCTTATCGGGATTGGCCACAGCCGTAAATTCCCATGTCTGACGGTTCATACCGCTGGGCGCATAAGCGGCCGCCTCCATCAGGATCTCCAGATCTTCTCTGGAAATGGGATCCTCTTTAAATGCACGCACACTTCTTCTTGTCAGTAAGGTTTTTACAAAATCATTCATGTTGGTTTCCTCCTCATATCATCTTTTTTATCTCAACCGGCGAAAATTCCCACCTCTGAACAACCTTTGAATGGTTTTAATAAATTCTTTTAATATTTTTCCGTAAATCGTAAATACTGCGTTACTTTCTCTTTCCCTTATAGAGCCGGGGAATCCGTTTGTTGATGTCACAGACAAATTCATAATTAAATGTACCGGCTGCAGCTGCGGCCTCTTCCACTGATATGAATTCCTCTCCATCGCGGCCAATCAAGGTTACCTCGTCCTCCACCTTCACATCATCCCTGCCTGTGATGTCCACCATAAAC
>JAQYDI010000173.1 GCA_028724245.1 Lachnospiraceae bacterium | reverse complement strand
AATAAAAAAAAGCACCAATACGACACAGATTATTGTTGTCAGATTGGCACTCAGGGGCGCTCTGTGGTTTATTCGACTATTTTTTGATTATGGTTGTGGCTCTTAAAGAACCATATTTTTTTACACCTGCGGCAATGGAGCAGTGTTTTGTAATCATTCCCGGATATTTTGCCGAGAAGTTTGCCGCATGCGGGACAGCGCAGTTCTTTCATGCTTAAACCTCAATGGTAAAATCCTGTATCGTAGTTTCAAACACGTTTGCAAGTCTGGCTACGGTATCCAGACGGATATACTTTTGCTTTTCGCCTTTTACGATATCACGGACGGTAGGATAGGAAAGCCCGGAAAGAACCGCAACATCAGCAACACACCAGTGTCGTTTAGCCATGATCTGCTTCATCTTTTCCGTATTGATCGTATACATGCAATGGTTCCCTCCTGCAAATTAAGATTTGAGAAATCCTGCAACAAACGGATTATCAATAGGGCTGAACGAATCCGCTGTCTGTTTTCTCCTGCTGTTTCTGGAATCCGGATTTGCTTTAGCAGGTTTATTCATGTCCGCTACTGCTTCTTTCACGCGGGCATCCATAACAGTCTGCTGGTTCCGGAAAAATGTATCCATATCTCCATCCAGGGAGGCAGCTGCTGTAGCTTCTGCCAGATCACCATAACCCATTTCCGTGTATCGTGCGGCCAGCTTCGCAATATCGCGCTCTCTGGTCAGCTTGTTAATCTCCTGCTGCATATCGTCAACCTGTTCCTGTAAACTTTTTGTGTATGACATGTAAATCACTCCTTTATGAAAAACGGACTGGAATAGATGCCCTTCTTCCAATCCGCTTTTCTGATTCGTTTGCCGAATCATCTGATGAATGTTCTGAAATTAACTGCAATCTTATTATAACATATGTATAATAAAATTGCAATTAGTATTTAAAATATTTTATATCATAACATAAAAAAACACCACATAAGCGTCTATTAACCGCTCATATGGTTCACTGATTCTGACTGTTTGCCGACTACAACCCTGACTGTTTTCTGACTGCATGGTGGTTATTCTGACTACAGTTTTGACTGCACATCCTGCAGTTTCCAATACTGTTCTACAATCCATAACAACCTTTGCAAAACCTTTATGTTATCAACATTTCTGCCCATTTTCGATTGAAATTACAGTATCTTCTATATTCATCCCTTTTTAACCATTTCTTAATAAAAACTTTACCTCCCTTTAATTTGATCTACCAGCTGGATTTAAAAAATACAGGCTATACTGGAAAAAAGATTCATTGAATAGAAAGAATGAGGACAATTAAATGAGAATATTGATTACGACAGAGTGGTATGCGCCGGTTGTTAATGGTGTGGTGACTTCTGTTTTGAATCTTCAGAGAGAACTGGAGTGTTTGGGACATGAAGTGAAAATCCTGACACTTTCCAATACGACGGAATCCTGCACAGAAGGCAATGTGACATATATTGGTTCGCTGAATGCGGCTGTGGTTTATCCGCAGGCCCGGGTGGCGGTGAGTCTGCGGAGCCGGGAAATTGAAAAACTGATGGAATGGCATCCGCAGATTATTCATTCACAGTGTGAATTCAGTACATTTGTGATTGCTGTCCGGATTGCCAGAGAACTGAATATTCCTATTGTGCACACGTATCATACTGTTTATGAAGATTATACCCATTATTTTTCACCGGTGAAGAAATGGGGAAGAGCGGCGGTTGGTACATTTACCAGAAAGGTGTTGGAGCGCACAAATTGTGTGATCGTACCGACGGAAAAGGTAAAAAAGATTCTGCTGCGGTACGGTGTGAAGGAAGAAATCCGGGTGATTCCCACGGGAATCGATATGAGCCGTTATTCCAGGAGGATTTCCGGTGAAGAGAGGCAGGAACTGCGTGCAAAGCTTGGGATTCCTGAAAAGGCGGGTACCGCGGTTTTTGTGGGGCGGCTTGCGAGAGAAAAAAATCTGGAGGAGATTATTTCCATGTTTTCCATGATGAAACAGGAAAATTTCCGTCTGCTGATCGTGGGTGACGGACCTTACCGGCATGAACTGGAGGAATATGTGAAAACATGTGGGATCGAGGAGCAGGTGATTTTTACAGGAATGGTACCGCCGGATGATGTTTATCGATATTATCAGGCGGGAGATGTGTTTGTCAGTGCTTCCACCAGTGAAACACAGGGATTGACCTATGTGGAGGCGCTGGCCAATGGTCTGCCGGCGCTGTGCAGAAAAGATGACTGTCTGGACGGTGTGATTGAAGATGGTGTAAACGGATGGCAGTATGAGGATTCTGTAGATTTTCTGGAAAAGCTGCATACCATTCTGGCACCGGAAAATAGACAGCTGCGCAGCAGACTTTCTGCCGGTGCAGAAGAAAGTGTTTACAAACGTTATTCGGCAGAACAGTTTGCGCAGAATGCTGTGCAGGTTTACGAATCGACGATTCGCGCAGCCGGGGCAGTACCTGCATATATGCGGGCTGTATAAGCAGCAAAGCATGGAAGCATGAGAGCAGTGAAACAGGAAAAGGGAAAGGAGCGTTCAATGAAAAGGGTATCCTGTCTGTTGACGGCAGTGAGTCTGGCTGCCATGGTGATTTTTATTTGGTACGGACTGAAAACAGGGATTTTTTATGATGCGGAATCGCTGAGGAAGTTTATTGCGGGATTTGGTGTGGCCGGTGCATTGGTTTTTGTGATTTTTCAGGCGGTTCAGGTGGTTTTTCCTGTGCTTCCGGGAGGAATCGGGTGTCTGGGAGGTGTGCTGATCTACGGTGCGTATAAAGGATTTCTTTACAACTATATCGGAATCTGTATCGGTTCGGTGGCAGCTTTTCTGATTGCGAAATATTATGGGCGGCCACTGCTGCATAAAATGTTCAGTGAGAAGCTGCAGGAGAAATATGAAAAGTGGGTGGACAACAGGCATTTTGATAAAATGTTTGCCGCTGCTATTTTCCTTCCTGTGGCACCGGATGATTTCCTTTGTTATCTGGCGGGAACAACGAAGATGAGATTAAGCAAATTTACGGCAATCATTCTGCTGGGGAAGCCGCTGGCAATTGCTGCGTACAGCTTTGGGCTGACCACATTATTTCACTTTGGAACGACGATGCTGATGGGATAGAAGAATAAGAGGTGGACAGATTGAAAACATTATTATATACCGGGGATCAGAAAATTGTTGCAAAAAGCGGTGTGGGAGAGGCGCTGCGTCATCAGAGAAAACTTCTGGAACTGCTGGGATGGGAGGAAACGGAAGATGCAAAGAGCGGTTACGATGCGGTACATATTAATACAGTTTTTCCTGCATCGCTGCTTATGAGTCTGCGTGCCCGTCAGCAGGGAAAAAAGGTGGTGTATTATGCCCATTCTACCATGGAAGATTTCCGAAATTCATTTACAGGGGCAAATTTAGTAGCCCCGTTGTTCAAAAAATGGATTACACTTTGCTATAATACCGGAGACATTATCATTACACCTACGGATTATTCCAGAAAACTGCTGGAAAGCGACCATTACAGGATCCGAAAGCCGGTGTACAGTCTGTCCAACGGGATTGATACCGGATTCTGGAAGAAGGATGAGCAGGCAGGGAGGCGTTTCAGGGAAAAATACGGCATTTCCGAACGGAAAAAGGCTGCGATTTCCGTGGGACATTATATTGACAGGAAGGGAATCCTTGACTTCATCGAAATGGGAAAACGGATGCCCGAAGTTGAATTTTACTGGTTTGGATATACCAGTCTGTATCTGATTCCCGGAAAGATCCGCCGGGCAATCCGCAAGGCACCGGCAAATGTTCATTTTCCCGGATTTGTGAGCCGGGATGAACTGCATGAGGCCTATTGCGGAAGTGATGTATTTCTGTTTCTGACGAAAGAAGAGACAGAAGGAATTGTGCTGCTTGAAGCACTTTCCTGTGAGATTCCCGTTGTTCTCCGGGATATTCCCATTTACAGCGAGTGGCTCTGGAATGGAGTAGATGTGTATAAGGGACGGAATGTAGATGAATTTACAGATATTACGAATCAAATCCTGTCAGGTGAAGTGCAGAATCTGACGAAACAGGGGCGAAAAATGGCTGCAGAACGGGATTTCAGCAGAGTTGCCGGTAAATTGAAAAAAATCTATCGTCAAAGCGGCATCGAAAGCACGGCCGAAAGTGCTGCCGGCCATACTGCCGCTGTTGACCGTTTAGATGTTGACTGTTTAGATCCGGTGACAACAAATTTCTAAAAGCAGAACACCCCACTGGCAGAGTTTTTGAAAACTGTCAGCGAGGTGTCGGAAAAAAAGAAGTGATAATTATTTGATCATGTCAAGAATCGCAGCTTTCGGCTGTACACCGATGGCCTGTCCGGTTACCTTACCGTCTTTTATTGTGACCAGTGTAGGAATACTCATCACGCCGAACTGCTGCGCCAGTTCAGGCTGCTCATCTACATTAACCTTGCCCACTTTAATGGAAGGATTCTCTTCGGCAATTTCGTCTACCAGAGGCGAAAGCATACGGCAGGGACCGCACCAGGCAGCCCAGAAATCCAGTAAAACGGGTTTATCGGAATGCATCACTTCACTGTCAAAGTTATCTTTTGTAATCGTTAAAATATTCATGTTGAAACTCCTTTCGCATGTGGTAACTGCCCGGAGTCAGGCGTTTTGGGTCTGACTCTGAACAGCTGTAAAATATACGTGAACATAATTGGATATATTAAGTCCAGTTTCCCTCTGGGAATAGTATAACCGTAAATCGGGGAATTATCAACAGATTATTATTTTATTTTCCGGCGCGTTCGTCCCAGTATGTACAGTCATTTCTTCCGATAACTTCGGAGGTAAACGGCGTACCGTCGTTTTTCTTATAATGCTTTGTGGCACGAAGAACGTATTTGGAACCCACATAAACAATCGGGACGTTGAAGAATACGATCAGGATATTGCCCAGATCGGAGAATGCCCACAGGTTGCCAAGTTCCAGTCCGGCGATGTTGCACAGGATGCCGAATGCGGCTACGAACAGTGCGATACATCTGATAATGTTGATAAAACGGTTGTCTTTCCGGATACGGTTGGCTGCGATTTCAGAGAAGCTGATCATACCCAGCAGACAGGTGTATGCGAACATACAGAAACATAAAGTGATCAGGAACGTAACAATGGCGTTGGCGGAGGTTCCGGGCGTCAGTGCTGCGATGGATTCGGTGAATTTGGGAAGTTTATCCATTGCTGCCCATGCTTCTGCATTGGAGCCGTCCCAGCAGTGCGCCATGACAACAACAAAACCGGAAAGTGTACAGATCACGATGGTATCAAGAAATACACCGATGGATGCCAGAATACCCTGTTCGCAGGGATGGTTGGCATCGGCAGCTGCAGCAGACATGGTAATGGTACCCTGACCGGCTTCATTGGACATCAGACCTCTCTTAACACCCTGCGCCAGTACGGTGCCGAACAGACCGCCGAAAAATGCTTCAGGTTTGAACGCACCTGAAAATACAGCCTTGAAGAAATAAGGCACGGAACCAAGGTTCAGAAGGATCAGGACAAGGACCGTAACGATGTACAGCACTGCCATGACGGGAACCATCTTGTCGGTCCATCTGGTGACTTTTTTGATACCGCCGAAAGCGATGATGGCTGTAGCAACGACGATGATGGCGCCTACAATGTAGTAGAATGCGGAATCGGTGGGAATTGTGGCACCGGTTACGATTTCAGCCATCCGTCCGAAGGATGAAACCACGTTGAAGCCCTGCGCCGGAAGGCAGCAAAGCGCATACAGGATATAAAGCAGAGACAGGAATACGCCGATCCATACTTTATTGCCAAGGAGTTTTCTTCCATAGAAAGGAAGACCGCCGATAAATTCATCATCTTTCTTCTCCTTGAAAATCTGTGCCAGAACGCCTTCCATGTAGGCTACAGCCATACCGAAGAAAGCGGAAATCCACATCCAGAACAGTGCGCCGGGTCCCCCGACTGCAATCGCTCCTGTTACACCAATGATATTGCCCGGGCCTACGCGCATGGCCGAGCTCAGCAGAAAAGCGGCCAGCGGCGAAATACCGGTATCAACCGTTCTTTTCTGTGTCATGATCCGGATTCCCTTCCGGAAATTGGTTACCTGAATAAATCCGAGCCGGAAACTGAAAAAGACACCGGACCCAAGAAGTAAAATAATGGCAAATGAAAAATTGCCGAGAATGGGAATGGATGAATACCATTCAAAATTTGTCGGAAAATCCCATAAAAAATCGGATAATGGCCCGACAAAGGCAAAAATGCCGTTGATTGATTCAAATATACTCTGCATAATGAACCTTCTCCTTTGCTTTTTTTCTTATTGTATCAGAAATGGAGACAATATAGAAGCATCCAACCGAAAAATACAAAAAAGGAAACGATTCAAACTATCCTTTTTTATAAACACCATTCACCTGCGGAAATCGCTTCTTCATTGACCATCTTTCCGGTTTCCAGCTCCCGGACGGCGTTCAGGACGACAGTCTGGTTCTTCCAAAGTTCCCTGTCTTTGTGCATGTGACCGAAATACCATCTGCTGTAGGAAACGGTTTCCGCAATCCACTGAAGGAAGTTTGAAATCGGCTTTTCATGAGGTTCGGTAAGGCTTCGCATCTTCGGATAATAATCTGCTGCAAAGAAGGGGAGCGTGTTTTCGGGACACGCATGGGTCAGGATGTAATCAACCTGATAATCTGCTTTCTGAAGATTATCCTGTGCCTCATCGTACTCCGCCTGACACGGCATCTCCGCGGGAAACCAGTCGCAGCCTTCCATGCGTTTTGCAGCATCAAAGGAATAGGCGCCGCCCATGGTGAAGATCCGTTTATTGCCCAGTTCGGGTACCGTATAGACCTGTCCGCGCATAAGATGTCGGATATTTCTGCGGATTCTGTGAACCTTGCCGCCGTTCCAGATCTCCACGGGATATTCTGTATTCAGGCGGTCAAAATTCTCATGATTGCCGTCCACAAAACAGATGTTATAATAGTCACGCTCCTGTTCAAGCCAGTCCATAAACATTTCTTTTGATTCATTGGGTTCAAAAATAAAACCCCAGTCACCTAAAACAATGATCACATCGCCCTGTTTCATACAGGGGTCGATCAGCGATGTAAATCGTTTGATATTGCCGTGGGTATCGCCTGTCACATACCACATGCACGCCACCTCCATTCATGGAAAATATGTTATTGTTCAAAGTCAATGCCGAAAACAGTCCGGACAGAGCAGAACTGTTTTGAAAAAATGTGTCGAAATAACAGTATAACATAGAATCCTCTATAAATCTACATGGAAATCCAAAACATAAAAACAGAGGTAACTGTTCCGGATCAGACATAAAAGAACTGCAGGGCCAGGAGTACTGGCGAACTGATGATAAGTATGCTATAGTAGATTCAGAAATGAAAAACCATCTCGGAAAAGGAGTATGAATTATGGGACTTATTAAAGCTGTAACTGCTGCTATTGGCGGCACGATGGCGGATCAGTGGAAAGAATTTTTCTATTGTGAGGCTATGGATAAGGATACCATGGTAGTGAAAGGTCGCAAACGGATTTCGGGTCGTTCCTCCAACAGGAGAGGAAATGACAATATTATAACCAATGGTTCGGGAATTGCTGTAGCGGACGGACAGTGCATGATGATCGTGGAACAGGGAAAGATCGTGGAAGTATGTGCGGAACCCGGTGAATATACATATAATACTTCTACGGAACCCAGTATTTTTGCAGGAGATCTGGGAGAGAGTATCCAGAAGACATTCCAGACCATCGGCAAACGTTTTACCTTTGGCGGTGATACGGCAAAAGATCAGCGAGTGTATTATTTTAACACAAAGGAACTGATCGACAATAAATTCGGAACACCGAATCCGATTCCGTTTCGTGTTGTGGACCGCAACATCGGACTGGATATTGATGTATCTGTCAGATGCTCTGGTGTTTATTCCTACAGAATTTCCAATCCGCTTCTGTTTTATACCAATGTCTGCGGCAATGTGGAGCAGGAATACCGCAGGGAGGAAATCGAACGCCAGCTGAAGACAGAGTTCATCAGCGCTCTGCAGCCGGCATTTGCCAGAATTTCAGAACTGGAAATCCGTCCCAGCGCGCTGCCCGGGCATGCGGAGGAACTATCGGAGGCAATGAATGAAGTACTTACGAAGAAATGGGGAGAACTGCGGGGACTTTCCGTTGTATCCATTGCCATGAATCCGATCACTTTGCCGGAAGAAGATGCGGAGATGATCAAGCAGGCCCAGCGCACGGCGATGATGCGTGATCCTTCCATGGCTGCGGCAACACTTGTTGGTTCACAGGCTGATGCCATGAAAGCGGCTGCTTCCAATTCAAACGGAGCGATGGCAGGCTTTATGGGTATGGGCATGGCACAGCAGGCAGGAGGCATGAATGCACAGGATTTATTTGCCATGGGCCAGCAGCAGAAAGCAATGGAGCAGCAGCGTGCGATGGAACAGCAGCGTGCGATGGAACAGCAGAAAGCAATGGCGCAGCAGTCCATGCAGACAGGACAGCAGGCCGTTTCTGCAGCCGGAAGCTGGAAGTGCAGTTGCGGTACGGTAACAACCGGTAAATTCTGTCCCGAGTGCGGTTCTCCAAAACCTGCGGACAACAGCTGGACCTGTACCTGCGGTTCCGTGAATAAAGGTAAATTCTGCCCCAACTGCGGAGCGAAAAAACCGGATGGAGTACTGCTCTACCGCTGCGATAAATGCGGATGGGAACCGGAAGATCCTGCACATCCTCCGAAATTCTGTCCGGAATGTGGGGATCCTTTTGATCAGAACGATATACGCTGATACGGCTTTCCCAACGGCATTCAAAACAGATCCAGCATACTGTCCAGATATATTTCTTCCCTGACATGAAGCTGATATTCGGGTCGGGTCATGTAATAGAGCAGAAATTCCAGAATCAAAGCACTGCCAAGTCCCCGGCCTTCGATTTTAAAATTGGAAAAGCCGGTGGGCAGATAGACATTTTTAATATCATCGATGCCGATAAAACCGGGATTGGTCATGGCTTTCGAAAAACGATAGCCATGATCTGCCCCGGGGGCGGCGCAGCGGTGGTCGGGACCATTTTCACCAAGATTTTTACGGCTGACGGCTTCGTAACAGCGTTTTCTGTCTTTGCAGCCGAACCAGCAGCATTCGTTGCATAAAAATTCTATTTTGTCTTTTTGCGATGCAGACAGTGCATTTAATTTATCAAAAGCCCTGTTCAGGCGAAAATCCGGTACAACATAAAGAAAATCATCCCGTTCTACTTCGTTCAGGAACTGTTTAAAATCTGTCAGAACCTTGGTGGTAGAGGAAACAAAATAAAACTCCGGATAATTCATCAGCAGGTAGTTTAACAGCAGATCAGAATGTATGATGATGCCGTTTCGATTTTTGCCGCCTTCTCTGAAGAGGGTGCAGAGATCGTTGCATTTCCTGTCCGAAAGGTGTTCTTCCCTGAGCAGAGAGTTGCTGAATGTCAGTCGTGCCGAAATACCGTATTCCTGCATCAGCGCCAGAACCTCCCGCGGATCCTGATCTCCGAACCCGGCGCGGCCACCGCCCCAGATACAGTCTGCCGGAGCCCCGTATATGGAGCCGATATCACACCAGTCATAAAAGTATTCCCTGTGCTCATAAAACAGCGGCAGAAACACGCGATACAGCTCGTAAAACTCAAATAAACCGGGAAGGTGGTAGTATGCTGTGTCTTTTTTTGAATTAATCATATTGGTTCATACCTCTTTTGCACCAGTCGCTTTCTGAAAACGTGCCATCCTGTTTTGAATTTTTTCATACTTATCAGCATCCAGTGAATATGCTTTGTTTTTATTGTAAATCGCCAGAATGTACTTTTCAAGTATCAATTCATACGGAGAATATTCCTTGATGCAGAGAAAGATACGTGCTATATTACTTACCGTAAGCAGATGCTGACTTTAAACGTAATTTATCGGACCACTGTGCATAACAGAATTGAAAATAGAAAATGCTGTGACTTAAAAACAAAGGAGACCAGCTATGAAAAGTCAAGCATAAATTAGCCGGAAATTATATTTTTCTGTTTCTGGTAAAAAAAGGTAACTTTAATAAAGCTCCCTACAAAGCCCTTTTTCAAAATCTATCAATTGTGGTGTACAGATCTCTTAAT